>SLIA01000148.1 GCA_007135935.1 Wenzhouxiangella sp. | reverse complement strand
TGCTGGCCGTGGGCGTGGCCGAGCGTTCGGGCCTGTTCGGCGCGATCATCAAGTCCATCGCGCGCTGGATTCCCCAGGCCTGGTTGCCGCTGTTGCTGATGTTTCTCGGCATCATGAGTTCCATGGCCACCGATGCCGGCTACCTGGTGCTGATTCCGCTGGCCGGACTGCTCTACGCCGGGCTCGGGAAGAATCCCCTGATCGGCATGGCCGCCGCCTTTGCCGGCGTGTCGGCCGGCTTCAGTGCCAACCTGGTGCCCGGGCCGGTCGACGTCATCGTCGGCATGAACGCCCAGGTATTCGCCGAATCGCAGGGTATTCCCTTTGCCCGCGCCGATGGCACGCCGCTCAATCCGGCAACCATGAACTACTGGTTCATCCTCACCTCCACGTTCGTGCTGTCGCTGACCGGCGCCTGGGTGACGAAACGCTTCGTGCAGCCGAAGCTCGAGCGCCAGCCCTTCGAAATTCCCGACGAGGTCAACCTGTCGGAGTTCAGCGTTACCGCCGAGGAGCGTCGCGGCTTGCGCGCCTCGGGCCTCGGGGTGCTGGTATCCGCCCTGGTCATTGCGGTGCTGGTGATCTGGCCGCTGGCGCCCTACGTCGACGCGGAGGGCGTGCGCCACAACCCGGCCCAGAGCAACATCATCCTGCTGATCTCGATCTTCTTCGTCATCACCGGCGTGTTCTTCGGCGTGGCCGCCGGCAAGTTCCGCAAGGTCTGGGACGTGGCCGATGCCATGGTCGGGCAGATGAACACCATGGGCTACATCCTGGTGCTGACCTTTTTCTGCTACAACTTCCTCGGTCTTTTGAGCTACAGCGGGCTGGGCGCCTACATCACCTACCTCGGTGCCGAGACCCTGATGGCGATCGGATTGCAGCAGTTCCCCATCCTGCTGATCATCGGCTTTGTCATCACCACCGCCATCATCAACCTGATCGTCGGCGGGCTGACGTCGAAATGGATGCTGCTGGGCCCGATCTTCGTGCCCATGCTCTACTTCGTCAATCCGGCCATGACGCCGGACCTGGTTGCCGCCGCTTTCCGCGTGGCCGATTCGGCGACCAATATCGTCACGCCGATGATGACCTATGCCGGCGTCATCCTGGCGTTCATGCGCAAGTACCGTCCCGGGCTGGGCTTCGGCGACATGCTGCTGATCATGCTGCCGTACTCCATCGTCTTCCTGATCATCTGGACGGCCCTGCTGGTGGCCTTCTTTGCCCTGGGTATCCCGCTGGGCTTCTGAGCACCTGCCGGAATCTTGAAAGCCGGCTGGCTGCACCTACTTAAGAAGTAGGTCATATGTTGATTCCGATGTCAGGACTAAGGAGGTTGACATGAACCTGCAAAAGCTCAGTCCCTGGAACTGGTTCAAGCGAGAGGAGCAGGAGAGCGGCAGCGGCGAGTTGTTGCCGGCACGCGGTGGTGGCGATCCGCTCTCGCGCATGCACCGCGAGATGGATCGTCTGTTCGAGGATTTCTTCGGTGCTTTCGACAAGCCGTCCGACAGGCATCCCGGACTGATGCTCAGGCCCAGCATCGACATTGCCGAGTCGAAGAAGGCCTATCGCATTTCCGTGGAAGTGCCGGGCGTCGACGAGGAAGACATCGACCTGACCCTCGACGGCGACGCCCTCGTCATCTCCGGCGAAAAGCGTCAGGAAAGCGAGGACGACGAGGACGGCTACCACCGTGTCGAGCGCAGCTACGGCAGCTTCCGGCGCGTGCTGACCCTGCCCACCGATGCCGATCCCGACGGCATTTCGGCGAAGTTCAGGAAGGGCGTGTTGATGATCGAGATCCCGCGTACCAGGGAAGGAAACGGGGGGCGCAAGCGGATCGAGATCGGGTAAGGCTCAAGGCTCAAGGCTCAAGGCTCAAGGCTCAAGGCTCAAGGCGTCGCCTGAAGGGGCGCACTTTTCTCCTTTTGCCTTGTTCCTTGCGCCTTGTACCTGTTCCTGCGCTATCCTGCTCCACTGATTCCAACTTTCGATGCGTCCAATGTTCTGCCAGGCCAGCGATAACGCCATCCCCATTCATTCCCTCGACCCGGCTGCTCTTGACAAGTGGCTGGAATCGGCCCCAGACGCCCAGCGCAACTGGGTGAAGGCCAGTGGCTTCGAGGCCGCGCCGGGGACGCATCTGCTGGTGCCCGGCGATGACGACATCGCCTGCGTGCTGGCCGGCCGCGAAGCCGATGACCGGCTATGGGCGCTGGCGCAGCTTCCCGGCGTGCTGCCCGAGGGCGACTACCGGCTCGAGGCCGATTTCAGCGACGAGGAATACCAACGTGCCGCCATCGGCTGGGGGCTGGGCTGTTACCGCTTCGATCGCTACAAGGACGTTCCGTCTCCCACCGCCCGCCTGGTCCTGCCCGAGGCCGCGGCCGAGGAAATCCGCACCCTGGTCGAGGCTTCCGGCCTGGTACGCGACCTCGTCAACACGCCGGCCATCGACCTGGGTCCCTTCGACCTCGCCGAGGTGGCCCGCCAGCTGGCCGAAACGCACAATGCCGCATTCGAGAAGATCGACGGTGAGCGGCTGGAGAAAGAGTTCCCGGCCATTCATGTCGTGGGCCAGGCCGCCAGCCGACCACCCTGCCTGATCCGCATGCAGTGGGGCGACCCGGCCGATCCGCCGCTGGCGCTGGTCGGCAAGGGCGTGATCTTCGACTCCGGCGGGCTCAACATCAAGCCCGGTGCCGGCATGGTGCTGATGAAAAAGGACATGGGCGGTGCCGCCCACGTGCTCGGCCTGGCCAAGGTCATCATGGCCCTGGGATTGAAGGTCAATCTGCGCGTCTACATTCCGGCGGTGGAAAATGCCATTGCCGGCAACGCCTATCGTCCGTCCGACATCATCCGCACGCGCAACGGCACCAGTGTGGAGATCGGCAATACCGATGCCGAGGGACGGGTGGTGCTGTCCGATGCCCTCACCCTGGCCTCCGAGGAAGGCGCCGAGCGCATCATCGACTTTGCCACGCTCACCGGCGCGGCACGCATCGCACTGGGCGAGGACCTGCCGCCGATCTACGGCCGCGACACCGACTCGGCCCGCGCCATTCAGGATCTGTCGTTCGAGCACGAGGACCCGCTCTGGCACATGCCGCTGTTCGAGCCCTACCGCAGGCTTATCCAGCCGGCCATCGCCGACATTTCCAATACCGGCACCAGCAAGTTCGGCGGCAGCCTGACCGCCGCGCTGTTTCTCGACCATTTCGTCGACCCGGGCATCGACTGGTATCACCTCGATATCTATGCCTGGAACCTCGGTGACCGCCCGGGTCGGCCGGTCGGCGGCGAGTGCCAGGGCCTGCGTGCCATCTGGCAGTGGCTGAAGGCACAGGGCTGAAACGCCCGTCTGCCATCGCGGCAGGTGCCTGGCGCGTGATTTGGCGTTACGATATCGGTCCATGTGCGTTGAAGCGCAATAGCGAGGAGATGGCAATGCGATACCTGGTGATATTGATGATGACCGCCGCCCTGGCCCTGGCCGGATGCCAGCGAGATGAACCCGACGAGCCCGAGCTGCCTGACGAGGCGGCAGAAGCGCTCGAAGAGGCGCAGGAAGAAGCGGCTGACGCCTATGACGATGCCGTGGATACGGCCGAAGATGTCGGCGAGGATGTGCGCGAACGCGTCGAGAACGACAGCAATGACGACGCTGTCGATCGCATGTGGCAGCGCGCTGTCGAGCTGGCCGAGGAGGCCCGTGATCGCTCCGAAGAAGCCTGGGAGGCGGCCCGCGAGGGTGGCGACGAGGCCATGCAGGAGGCGCGCGAGGCGGCCGAGCGGGCTCGCGAACAGGCTCGCTGGGCCTGGGCTGAAGCCAGCGAGCACACCGGCGAGGCCTGGGACGATGCCCGCGAGCGGGCCGAGGCGGCCTGGGAAGAAGCCGAGGCCGCGTGGGCGCGGCTTGCCGATGACGATGCCGAAGAGGACAACGGCGACTACTGAGCCGGCGTCCTGACGCACCAGGCGCCGCCCCGGCAGCATCGGGGCGGCGCTTCTGTTTTCCGACCACAACCACGACAAGCGGAACTGACGACGTGTCAGACACTTACGAACCCGGCAAACTGGAGCCGGAAATCCAGCAATACTGGGAAGTCAATCATGCGCACCGGGCCGAGTCCGGCGATGGAGAGCGCTTCTACTGCCTGAGCATGTTCCCCTATCCATCGGGCAAGTTGCACATGGGCCACATGCGCAACTACACCATCAGCGACGTGATCTCGCGCTACCAGGGCATGCAGGGCAAGCGCGTGTTGCAGCCGATGGGCTGGGATGCCTTCGGCCTGCCGGCGGAGAATGCGGCCATGGCCAACGGCGTGCCGCCGGCTGAGTGGACGCGCAACAACATCGATCACATGCGCACCCAGCTCAAGGCGTTGGGCTTTGCCATCGACTGGGAGCGTGAAATCGCCACCTGCGATGCCGACTACTATCGCTGGAACCAGTGGTTCTTCCTCAAGCTGCTCGAGCGCGGTATTGCCTACAAGAAGACCGGCACGGTCAACTGGGACCCGGTCGACCAGACCGTGCTGGCCAACGAGCAGGTGGTCGACGGCCGCGGCTGGCGTACCGGCGCGCTGGTCGAGAAGCGCGAGATCCCGATGTATTACCTGCGCATCACCGACTATGCCGACGAGCTGCTGACCAGTCTCGATGAACTCGACGGCTGGCCCGAGCGGGTTCGCACCATGCAGGCCAACTGGATCGGCCGCAGCGAAGGGGCCGAGATCAAGTTTGCCTGTGGCGACGAGACGATCAAGGTCTTCACCACGCGCCCCGACACGCTCATGGGGGCAACCTTCATGGCCGTGGCCGCCGAACATCCGCTGGCGCGCGAAGCCGCGAAGGACAATCCCGAGCTGGCCACCTTCATCGCCGAGTGCCAGAAGGGCGGGGTGTCGGAAGCCGACATCGCCACCCAGGAGAAGCTGGGCATGGATACCGGCCTGCGCGCCATCCACCCACTGACCGGCGACGAATTGCCGGTGTGGGTAGCCAACTACGTGCTGATGGGCTACGGCGAGGGCGCCATCATGGCCGTGCCCGGCCACGACCAGCGCGACTTCGAGTTCGCGCTGAAGTACGACCTGCCCATCCGCCAGGTGATCGGCCGGCCCGGGGACGAGGCCTACGATGATCGCCAGTGGCATGACGACTACGCCGCCAGGGATGGCGAACTGGTCAATTCCGGGCCCTACGACGGATTGAGTTGCGGCGACGGCTTCAATGCCATCGTCGCCGAACTCGAGAAGAAAGGTGCGGGCAAGGCCCGCGTGCAGTTCCGGCTCAGAGACTGGGGCATCTCGCGCCAGCGCTACTGGGGTTGCCCGATTCCCATCATTCACTGCCCCGACTGCGGTGACGTGCCGGTGCCCGAAAAAGACCTGCCGGTTCGCCTGCCCGAAGACCTGGTGCCCGACGGCTCCGGCAATCCGCTCAACCGCCACGAGGACTTCATCAACACCATCTGTCCGAAGTGCGGGGCCGAGGCAAAGCGCGAGACCGACACCATGGACACCTTCGTCGACTCGTCCTGGTATTTCCTGCGCTACACCTGCGCCGACAATCACGACGCCATGGTCGATGAAAGCACCAATCGCTGGATGCCGGTCGATCAGTACATCGGCGGTATCGAGCATGCCATCCTGCACCTGCTCTACGCGCGTTTCTGGACCAAGTTGATGCGCGACGAAGGACTGGTCGAGGTCGGCGAACCTTTCGCCCGGCTGCTCACCCAGGGCATGGTCCTGGCCGAGACCTACTATCGCGAAGACGAAGCCGGTCGACTGACATGGTTCAATCCGGCCGATGTCGACATCAAGCGCGACGGCAAGGGCGGGATCGAGTCGGCGACGCTGAAGTCCGACGGCAAGCCGGTCGAGCCCGGCGGCATCGAGAAAATGGCCAAGTCCAAGAACAACGGCGTCGACCCGCAGGAGCTGGTCGACCAGTATGGGGCCGATACCGTGCGCCTGTTTTCCATGTTCGCCGCGCCGCCCGAGCAGTCGCTGGAGTGGTCCGATGCCGGCGTCGAGGGCGGCTGGCGTTTCATCAAGCGCTTGTGGGCGGCCGTCAATGCCTATGCCGCCGATGGCGTCCAACCCGGTGCCCGCCCGGGTGCGCTGGAAGGCGATGCCGCCAACCTGCGCTGCCAGCTGCACGAGACCATCGCCAAGGTCGGCGACGACATGGGCCGGCGCTACACCTTCAACACGGCGATTGCCGCGATCATGGAATTCAGCAACCAGTTGCTGCGCTTCAAGCCGGCCGACGACAACCAGCGCGCCCTGGTCCAGGAAGCCTGGGAAGCGGTGGTCAGGCTGATCGCGCCGGTCACGCCCCACCTCTCCGAGGCGCTGTGGCGCAAGCTCGGTTGTGATGGTTCGGTGTTCGAGGCCGGCTGGCCGCCCGTCGACGAGACCGCGCTGGTGCGCGCATCGGTCACCCTGGTGGTACAGGTCAACGGCAAGGTGCGCGGCCGCATCGAGGTCGCACCCGGTGCCGATCGCGACAGCGTGCAGGCCGTCGCGCTCAAGGACGCCAACGTGGCGCGTTTCATCGAAGGCAAGACCGTGCGCAAGGTGATTCACGTGCCCGACAAGCTGCTCAACATCGTGGCGGCCTGAATGGGCATTCGCGCACCGGCCGTGATCGTTGCCTGTCTGCTGATGGCTGCCTGCGGCTTCCAGTTGCGCGGCGAGGCGCGCCTGCCGGCGGTCATGGACCAGACCTGGCTGCAGGTCTCCGACGACCGCTCCGCGTTCGCGCGTGAACTGGTTCGTCAGCTGGAGGCCAACGGCGTCGTGCTGGTCGATCAGCCCGATGAGCAGGCCGCGACCCTGGAGGTGTTTACCGAGCGCATGCGGCGTGAACCACTGACTATTACCGGTCAGGCGCGCGTGCGCGAGTTTCTGCTCATGTTCGATGTGGAGTTCGAGCTTCGAGACGGTGACGGCAATGTGCTGATCGAGCGCGAGCGGCTGCAGCTGACCCGCGACTACAGCTTCGATGAGCAGGAAATCCTGGCCGCCCAGCGCGAACAGGAGTTTCTCGAGGCCGATCTGCGCCGGGACATGATCCTGCGCCTGCTCCGGCGGCTGGAGTCGGTCGGCGAGTCATGAAGATATTTCCCGAGAAACTGCCCGCGCGCCTCGAGCAGAACCTGGATCCGGTCTACCTCGTGGCCGGGCAGGAACCGCTGTTGATCGAGGAAGCCTGCGATGCCGTGCGTGCCGCCGCCCGGACCGCCGGCATTGCCGAGCGAATCGTCATCGAGGCCGACGCCCGTTTCGACTGGGGCGAGCTGAACGCCTCGACCGAGACCGGCTCGCTGTTCGCCAGCCGGCGCCTGGTCGAGGTTCGGCTGCCTACCGGCAAGCCGGGGCGCGAAGGGGGCGCGGCGCTGCGCGAATTCGCCGATCAGGCCGGCGATGATGTGCTGCTGGTCAAGTGCAATGAATGGGAGTTCGGCAACGAAAAGACCGCCTGGGTCAAGGCGCTCGATGGCGCCGGGGTCTACGTGCCGTGCTGGCGGGTCAAGCCACACCAGTTGCCCGACTGGATCGGTCGACGCCTGGCGCAGCGTGGGCTCAAGGCCGATCGCGCCGCAGTGGCCTTCCTGGCCGAGCGGCTGGAAGGCAACCTGCTGGCCGCCGCCCAGGAGATCGAACGGCTGGTCCTGCTGTTCGGTCGTGGACAGGTCAACCTGGACCAGGTGCGCGAAGCGGTGGCCGACAGCGCGCGGTTCGACAGTTTTCGGGTCGTCGAGCTGGTCTTCGGCGGTCAGCCGGGTGCGGCACTGCGCTCCATCCGTGGCCTGCGCGAGGCCGATACCCCCATGCCCATGATCGTCGGTGCCCTGGCGCGCGAGTTGCAGAATATCGGCGCCTTCCAGGCACTGACCCGGCACATGCCGCCGGCGAAAGCATTTTCCGAACTGGGGGTCTGGAAGAGTCGCCAGCAGCCCCTGGCCGCTGCCGCCAAACGTCTGCGGCCGGACGTGGTCAGCCAGGCGCTGGCGCGGCTGGCCGATCTCGACGCCATGTCCAAGTCCAGCCGCCAGGGCGAGTTCTGGGTCGCGCTGGAGCGATTGTGCGTGGGCCTGGCCACCAATCGCGGCGAGATGTGCGCGGCATGAAACGGGCGACGGCCATCTTCGGCGGCACGTTCGATCCGGTGCACTACGGCCACCTGCGGGCTGCCGCCGAGGTCAGCGAGAAGCTCGATGTCAGCGATTTCCGCCTGCTGCCGGCCGGGCAGCCGCCGCATCGCAATCACACCGGGGCCAAGGCCTATCACCGCCTCGCCATGCTGGAACTGGCCCTGGCGCCTTACCCGGACCTGACCGTGGACGAGCGCGAGGTCAGGCGCGATGGGCCTTCCTACATGGTCGAGACCCTGACCTCGATCCGGCGCGAGGTCGGACCGGTACCGGTCATACTCTGCCTGGGCCAGGATGCGGCCAACAAGCTGGAAGGCTGGCACCGCTGGCGCGAACTGTTCGACCTGGCCCACCTGGTGGTCATGAAGCGTCCGCGCAGCCGACCGCGCTATCCCGAAGCGGTTGCCGAAGAGCTCCGGCTGCGGCGGGTGCGCTCGACCAGCGCGCTGATGAACGAGCCGGCCGGCCGGGTACGCAACCTCGAGGTCACCCAGCTGGCCATATCCTCGACCGATATCCGCAATCAGCTCGCCGCCGGTCGCGACCCGCGTTTCCTGCTGCCGGCCACCGTGCTGGCCTACATCCGCAAGCACGGGCTGTACGTGAGTAATTCGTGACCGGGAGTGCGTAAACGGGTAGAATGGTTACCGGGTCTCATCATGAGCAGTAACCATACTTGACTGAACATCAGATTCCTTCCCCGAGCGAAGTGCGCGATCTCGCCGTCGCCACGCTCGAAGATGCCAAGGCCTCGGACATCCAGGTCATCGATCTCACCGAACGCGGCACTTTCGCCGATTACATGATTGTCTGCAGTGGTTCCTCGTCGCGCCAGGTCAAGGCCGCGGCAGAGCGGGTCGTGCTGCGGGCCAAGGCGGCCGGTATCAAGCCGTTCGGTATCGAGGGCACCGGTGAAAGCGAGTGGGTGCTGGTCGACCTGTGCGACGTCGTCGTGCATGTCATGCAGCCGCAGACACGCGCCTTCTACAACCTCGAGAAGCTCTGGTCCACGCCGCCGGCAACGCGCTCGGCACAGGCCTGAAGGCGGCGGGGGCAAGAGGTGGACCTTGCGGTGGCCGCCGTGGGCACGCGCATGCCCGGCTGGATTGCCGAGGGCTGGAACGAGTATGCCCGCCGCATGCCACCACACCTGAAGCTGGAATTGATCGAAGTGCCGGTAGCCGGCAAGGCCGGTGCCGGCCGCGAATCGGCCCTTGAAGCCGAACGTCTGCTGGCCAGGGTGCCCGACGGCGCACAGCGCGTCGCACTGGAAATCGGCGCACGACCATGGTCCACCGAAAAGCTGTCGACGCGTCTCGACCATTGGCAGATGGCGGGGCGACCGGTCTGGTTTTTCATCGGCGGAGCCGACGGCCTCGATCGCAGCCTGCTCGACACCTGCCAGGAACGCTGGTCCCTGGGCCCGGCCACCCTCCCGCACATGCTCGTGCGCGTCATCATCGCCGAACAACTCTACCGGGCCTGGACGGTATTGAGTGGGCATCCTTATCATCGGGGCTGACGCCCCGGGTTGGCTGGTTTGCTAGTTCACTGGTTGGCTGGTTCGACTTCGGCTGGAATCAACCAGAGCGTTCGCTTCCCATGACTACAATCATTGCCAACAAGCCAACAAGCCAACAAGCCAACAAGCCAACAAGCCAACCAGCCAACCAGCCAACCAGCCAACCAGCCAACCAGCCAACCAGCCAACCAGCCAACCAGCCAACCAGCCAACCAGCCAACCAGCCAACCAGCCAACCAATGCCACCCCTCATCCTCGCCTCCGCCTCCCCCCGCCGCCGTGAACTGCTTGGTGTATTCGGTATCGATTTCCAGGTCCGTCCGGCCGATGTCGACGAGTCGGTGATCGGCGGGGAAACGCCGGCCGACTACACCCTGCGCCTGGCGGTGGCCAAGGCGCGTGAAGTTGCCGGCGAGTATCCGGACTGTTTCGTGCTGGGCTCGGATACCACCGTGGCCCTGGGCGGCGACTGTCTGGGCAAGCCGGGAGATGTCGGGGAGGCGCGGGACATGCTCGAACGTCTCTCGGGCACGGTTCACGAGGTGCTCTCGGCGGTGGCCCTGGTCCACCCCGATGGTGCAGTGGCGACTCGGCTGAGCACGACGCATGTCGACTTCGCGCAATTGCCGGCTAAGTGGATCGGTGACTACATCGACTCCGGCGAGCCGATGGACAAGGCCGGCGCCTATGGCATCCAGGGCGCAGCCGGCGTCTGGGTGCGGCGTCTCGAAGGCAGTTACACCGGCGTGGTCGGTTTGCCCCTGTTCGAGACCGGCGAGCTGCTGCGACAGGCCGGCCTGTGCTGAGCCGGCACCGTCGGCAGTCACGGTCGAGGTGATATTCTTGCAAGCTGAGAGCAACCGTCCGGGAATGCGCGAGCCTTGAGCGACGATATTCTGATCAATGTCACCCCGACCGAGCGCCGGGTCGCGGTCGTCGAAAACGGCCTGCTGCAGGAGCTGTACCTGGAGCGCATCAATGATGCCGGTTACGTGGGCAATATCTACATGGGCCGGGTCGAGCGCGTGCTGCCGGGCATGCAGGCCGCTTTTGTCAATATCGGCCTGGATCGCACGGCCTTTCTGCACGCCGCCGACATCGTGCCGCGCCAGCCCGAACTCAACGAGAATGGCGAACCCAAGCCCACGCCTCCCATTACCGAGTTGCTGCACCAGGGCCAGAAAGTCCTGGTTCAGGTCATCAAGGATCCGCTGGGCACCAAGGGCGCGCGTCTGACCACCCAGCTCAGCGTTCCGTCGCGTTACCTGGTGCTGCTGCCGGGTGTCGACAGTCTGGGCGTGTCGATTCGAATCGAGGCCGAGGAAGAGCGCCAGCGCCTGCGTGATCGCCTGCGCGACCTCGTCGGCGAGGACAGCGATGCCGGTTTCATCATCCGCACCAACGCCGAGGGCGTGGGCGGTGATGCCCTGGGCCGCGATCTTGCCTACCTGCGCCGCCTGTGGCCGCGCATCGAAGAGCAGGCCGACAAGGCCGAGCCGGGTCAGTGCGTATACGAGGATCTGGCGCTTCCATATCGGTCCCTGCGCGACCTGATGCACGGCGGCGTCGAGCGGGTGCGCATCGACGACGAGGAAACCTGGCGCCGCGCCATGCGCTTTGCCGGGGACTTCTTTCCCGAGTGGGTCGAGCGCATCGAGCATTACGGCGGAGACGGACCGCTGTTCGACCTTTATGGCGTCGAAAGCGAAATCGAGCGGGCCCTGAGTCGTACCACGCCGCTGAAGTCCGGCGGTCACCTGACCATCGACCAGACCGAGGCCATGACCACGGTGGACGTCAACACCGGTGGTTTCCTGGGGCACCGCAATCTCGAGGAGACCATCTACAAGACCAATCTCGAGGCGGCCCAGGCCATTGCCCGTCAGCTCAGGCTGCGCAATCTCGGTGGCATCATCATCATCGATTTCATCGACATGACCGAGGAGGAACACAAGCGCCAGGTCCTGCGCACCCTGCAGCGCGCGCTGGCGCGCGACCATGCACGCACCACGGTGTCCGATATCTCCGCCCTGGGGCTGGTGGAGATGACCCGCAAGCGCACCACCGAGAGTCTCGAGCATCGCCTGTGCGAACCCTGTAACCATTGCGAGGGAACCGGCCGGATCAAGAGCGTGGATACGGTCTGTTCCGAAATCTTCCGCGAGATCCTGCGGGCCGTGCGCCAGTTCGATACGGGTGAATTGCGGGTCATGGCCTGTCCGCCGGTGGTCGATCGAATACTGGAAGAGCATCACCGCACCATTGCCGAGTTGACCGAGCAACTGGGCACCTCCATCTGCTTTCAGCCTGAAGAGGGATACGGCCAGGAACAGTTCGACGTGGTCCTGCTTTGAAGCATCGCAAGCGCAAGGCAAGCGGCTGGATTCGTGCCGGGCTGCAGCGATTGGCCACCACGCTGGTGACCTTGTGCGCGGTCGTGATCATCGTGACCGCGGTGCTGGTCGGCGTGGGCAGGGCGCTGCTGCCGCATGCCGATCAGATCCGGCCCTGGCTCGAAGAGCAGGCCAGCGAGCACAGCGGTCTGCCGATAGCGATTGCAGAGCTGGAGGCAAAATGGCCGCGGCTGACCCCTCGATTCACCCTGCGCTCGGTGCGTGTCGGCGAGCCTGACGAGCCGCTGGCGACAGTCGACAGCGCCCGGCTGGAGATCCATCTGCCCGGCCTGTTTCAGCGCGACCGCAATCTGTTCAACGTGGTTGTACTCGGCATCGATATCGAACTGACCGAGGACGAGGACGGCCACTGGGGCATGCGGCTGGCCGACGGCGCACAGCTCGGGCGCGAAGATGGGCTGCCGGCCGATCGAATGCTCACCGGCAACCTGTTGCTGCGCGACGTGCGCCTGCGCGTGGCGCCCCGTCGGCTGCCGAGTACCGAATGGCAGCTGCCGGAGGCCGAACTGGAGCGGACTGCCGGCCGCACCGCCCTGATTGGAAGCATGCATCCGGATGGCGACGAACATTCGACAGTGGAATTGCGCTTGCGCGCCGATCACCCGACAGGGGCATTGGATGGTGTCAGCGCGTGGCTTGGTATACCTGAGCTCGTGCTCGATGCCGGCCCGGTCCGGCAGTATCTGCCTGCCGAGCTCGATCTCGAGGACCGGCGTCTTCAGGCGGCCGTCTGGCTGGATTGGGCGCCGCCCGACGGCACGCGCGTCGATGTCGATTTCATGCTCAGTGGAGGCAACCGTGAGGCGGTTGCCGGCAGTCTGCATGCCGTTCGGAACAGAGCCCGAATCGACGCCGAATTGCTCGAGCTCACCGTAGGCGATGATCAGGCCGTTGCCGGCCTGTCGCTGGGCTACGCCGAGCGGAGCTGGGGGCTGGGCATCGACTATCTCGACCTGGCGCAGCTTCACCGGCTGGCCGCTCCCGCTGCGGCGCTGTCGCCCTGGTGGCCCGAACAGCTGGCCGGTGAATTGAGCGAGGTGCTGGTGGTCTACCGCCAGGGAGAGGGCCTGCACCGGCTGCAAGGGCGGCTGCACGAACTGGCGCTGTCCGCCACCGCTCCCGTCCCCGGCCTCGATGGGCTGGATGCGGCTTTCGCCCTGGACGGCGATCGGGTGGCCGTGACGCCGGACGGGCCGGTGAGCGTGGACTGGCCCCGCCTGCTCAGGCAGACGGTTGTCCTGGACCGGATTGGTGGTCGCCTGTTACTGGCGCCCGACAGCATTGAGTTCGACGGGCTGGCCATATCGCACGAGGTGGTCGATGCGCGTGCCGATGGCTACATCTACCTGGGCGAGGACCGACCCTTCCTCGATTTCGGCATCGAGGTCGATCGGGTCGAGCCGGGCGATCCCCGACCGTGGTTGCCGCACGGCATCATTCCGCCGCGGACTCTGGAGTGGCTGGATCAGGCCCTGGTGGACGTTGAGCACGCCAGCGGCAGCCTGCTGTTTCACATGCGCGCGGGGCAGCGGGCAAGGGATTTCGATCCCGGTGACTTTCACGCCGAGATCGAATTCAGCAATGCCGAGATGGACTACTGGCCCGAATGGCCGCCGGCGCGGCTGGGCAAGGGCCGGGTCGAATTTCTCGGCAACGGCCTGTTCGGCCGGGTTCCCGAGGCGCGCATGGCGGATCTGGACCTGGCTGTCGACCAGGTCGTCATTGCCAACCTGACCGAGCCGGAGCTGGCATTCCTCGCCCTGGCCGAACAGGCCGACGCGGCCGACCTGGCCGATGTGCTCGGGCAGATGCCCGTGGCCGGCTGGCGTGCGTTGTTCGATCAGACGCGCTGGTCCGGGCCGCTGTCCTTTGCCACCGAGGTAAGCCTGCCGTTCCGTCGCATGGCCGACTGGCAGATCGATGGCGAGGTCAGCCTCGATGGTGTCGGGCTGAGTCTGCCGGATCTCGGGATCGGACTGTCCGACCTGCGCGGCACCGCCTTCTTCGACCGCCATGAAATCAAGCCGGCCGCGCTGCAGGCGATGGCTGCCGAGCGCATGCTGACCCTCGATCTGGCCGCCGGCTTCGAGGCCCCCGCCGGACTGGAGATCGGTGTCGAACTCCATCCTGCCGACCTGATTTCGGATGTCGATTTTGCCGAGATGCTCAGTGAGCGCATCACGGGCGCCTCTTACTGGCGTTTTCGGCTCGACGCCATCGAGGACGGTCTCGCGATGGCCCTGAGCGGAGATCTCGAGGGCCTGGGTCTGGAATTGCCCGAGCCGATGGCCAAGTTGATGCCGACATCGTGGCCGTTGGCGGCTTCGGCGCATCTGCACGGGGACCAGGCCCGTTTCGATATCTTGCTGGCCGACTGGCTGGATATCGGTATGGTGCGCGATGGGTCGGACTGGCGCACGGCCGTGGGCGTGGGCTCGGACCGCCCCGACTGGCCGGAGGTGCCGGGATTTGCCGTCGACGGTCAGCTCGCCATGATCGATCTGGAGCCCTGGGCCGGCCTGATCGGCGGAATGCAGCAACCGGCAGCAGCCGGCGGGCCGACCGGGCTTTTGCGCCTGTCGATGGACCATCTGGCCTGGGGACATCTTCATGTGAAGGATGTCGATCTGGAATTGATTCGCAGCGCCGAAAGCTGGGAATTGAGCCTGGACGGGGAAGGTGCGACCGGGCGTGCGACCGTGCCCCTGCCGCTGGATTCCGGGCGGGTCCTCGCCGTGGACCTGGCCCACCTGCACCTGCATGACGACAGCCCCGAGTTCGACCCGACGGATCTGGATATTGCACTGGCCCCGAGTCAGACCTCCACCACCAGCCCGATCGGTCTGCCGCCCCTGCATGTCCTGATCGAGGACTTGCACTACCGCGAACTGCCCATCGGTCGCGTGCGCATCGAAACGCATGCGGTCAGCCGGGGTGTGGAGATCGAGCGCGTCGAGGCCGACGGGCCGACCCTCAATCTGCGTGGCGGCGGGCGCTGGATCGAGGCGGATGACGGCCCGCACACCGAGTTCGAGGGACGCCTGATTACCGCCAGCCTCACCGACCTGCTGGCCGCCCTGGGCTACGAAACCGGGCTCGAGGCGGCCCGTACCCAGGCCGACATACTCGGCCGCTGGCCGGGAGCGCCGCATGACTTCTCCCTGCAGCGATTCGATGGGGGGCTGAGCATCGAGGTGGCCGACGGGCTGATCCCGGAAGCCCGGCCCGGTGCCGGTCGCCTGCTGGGACTGGTGAGCATCGGCACCATTCCCCGGCGGCTGGCTCTGGATTTTCGCGATGTGTTTGCCCAGGGGCTGAAGTTCGACCGCATCGACGGTCGGTTCGAAATGGCTGACGGTATCGCGGTGACCGAAGGGCTCAACGTGGACTCCCCGGCTGCACGCATTCGTGTCAGCGGGTCGACCGACATGATCGAGCGCCGCTACGACCAGTACCTGGTCGTCGAACCGGGGGTCGGCGGTACGCTGCCCATCCTGGGCGTTCTCGCCGGTGGTCCGGTCGGTGCGGCCGCCGGTCTGGTGCTGCAGGCGCTGTTCGATCGGCCCTTGCGCGGTGTTGCCGAAGCGCGCTACGCCGTTACCGGCAGCTGGGACGAACCCGTGGTCGAACTGGTCGAGGCCCGCGTCACCGACGAGGAGGGCGAAGAGCAGGTCATCGTGCCGGACCCGCTGCCCGACGATTGAAACGCCTCACCTTCGTCCGAATATCTTGAAGTTCAACCGGAGCACTGACCCTCATGTACGAACAGGTACTCGACAATCTGTTGCAGCCCGCCGGCCTCGGCCAGCGTGAACTCGAATTGGCACTGGGCCGCCTGCTGTCGAATCAGATCGACTTTGGTGAGCTGTACTTCCAGCACCGCGTCTCCGAGAGCTGGTCGCTGGAAGACGGCGCGGTCAAGGGCGGCAGCTACGACGCCGACCAGGGGGTCGGTGTGCGGGCCGTCGCTGGCGCCGGAACCGGTTTTGCCTATGCCGATACCATCAGTCTGCCCTCGCTGATCGACGCGGCCGCCAGTGCCCGCGCCATTGCCCGCAGCGGCGGCGAAGGCAAACTCCAGGTCGGTCACGCCGGCCAGGCGCCGGCGCGCTATGTCGCCGACGATCCCACGGTTTGCGGCAGCGCCACCGACCGGGTCGAATTGCTGCGCACCATCGATGCCTACGTGCGCTCGCTCGACAGCCGGGTCAGCCAGGTCAGCGTCAATCTCAGCGCCAGCCATGAATCCATCCTGGTGGCGGCAACCGACGGTGTGCTCGGAGGCGATGTGCGACCGTTGATCCGGCTCGACATTCGCGTGCTGATGGAAGAAGGCGAGCGCCGCGAACAGGGTTTCTCCGGCGGTGGCGGCCGCTACCGGCTCGATGCCCTGATGGCGCCCGGGTTCTGGCAGCACCATGCCGAGGAGGCCGTGCGCCAGGCCACCGTCAACCTCGGTGCCGAACCTGCGCCGGCCGGATACATGACCGTGGTGCTGGGTTCGGGCTGGCCGGGCGTGCTGCTGCACGAAGCGGTTGGGCACGGCCTGGAAGGCGACTTCAACCGCAAGGGCATTTCGGCCTTCTCGGGGCGCATGGGCGAGCGCGTGGCCACGGAGGAATGCACCGTGGTCGACGACGGCACCCTGGCCGACCGGCGCGGCTCGCTGACTATCGATGACGAGGGCACGCCGACCAACTGCACCACGCTGATCGAAAAGGGCCGTCTGGTCGGCTACATGCAGGACCGTCTCAACGCCCGCCTGATGGGCGTGGAGCCGACCGGCAACGGTCGCCGCGAATCCTTTGCCCACCTGCCCATGCCGCGCATGACCAATACCTACATGCTGCCCGGCAAGCACGATCCCGGCGAGATCATCGCCTCGGTCGACGACGGCATCTACGCGGTCAACTTCAACGGCGGCCAGGTCGACATCACCTCCGGCAAGTTCGTATTTGCCGCCTCGGAGGCCTATCGCATCAAGAACGGCAAGCTCGGAGCGGCGATCAAGGGTGCGACCCTGATCGGCAACGGCCCGGACGTGCTCACCCGGGTGGGCATGGTCGGCAACGACCTCGAGCTCGATTCCGGTGTCGGCGTGTGCGGCAAGGAAGGGCAGGGCGTGCCGGTGGGCGTGGGCCAACCGACCCTGCGCGTGGACGGCCTGACTGTCGGCGGAACCAGCTGAGCGAATCCAGGAAACGGCGAGAATGACCATAACCGAACTGAAGAACTCCGGCATCGATGCGCTGCTGCACGACCCCGACCGCGAGGCCGACCTGCTGGTCGATATCGCCACGCGCGTGATCGATCAGGCTCGTGCCGGCGGCGCCGATGAGGCCGAAGTCACCGTCACTTCCAGCCTGGCGCGCGAAGCCGGTGTGCGCCTGGGCGAGATCGAGACGCTGGAAGAGGCGCGCGACCGCGGAGTCCGCGTAACCGTCTATTGCAAGCAATGCGTGGGCAGCGCCAGTACCGGCGATCTGCGCGCCGATGCCATTGACGAGACGGTCGAGCGTGCGCTGGCCATTGCCCGCCACACCCAGCCCGACCGCGCCGCCGGCCTGGCCGAGGCTGCACTGATGGCCAGGCATTTCCCCGAACTTGACCTGTGGCATCCCGTGAACCTGCCGCTCGACCAGCTTGCCGAGCGGGCGCGGGAGATCGAGCAGGCCGGACGCTCGGCCGACGAACGCATAGCCAACTCGGAAGGTGCGAGCGTCTCGACCGAGGCCGGTGTGTCGGTCTATGCCAACTCGCACGGTTTCGTCGGCACCGGCCGTGGTACCCGCTACTCCCAGAGCTGCGTGCTGATCGCGCGCGACGAGGCTGGCATGCAGCGCGATTACGACTACGACACCGCGCGCAGCTTCGAAGTCCTGGCCGCGCCCGAAACGACCGGTCGCGGTGCAGCCGGCCGCACCGTGCGCCGCCTCGGTGCGCGACGCATTCCCACCGGCAAGGTGCCGGTGCTGTTCGCCCCGGAAGTGGCGCGCGGCCTGATCGGGCACCTGGTCGGCGCCGTGTCCGGCGGCAACCTGTACCGACGCTCCAGCTTCCTGCTCGATGCCGTCGGCGAAACCGTCATGCCCGCCTGGGCCACGTTGATCGAGCGGCCCCACCTGCCTCGCGGAGCGAAATCCTCGGCCTTCGACGGCGATGGCGTGGCCACGCGCGAGTCGGCCCTGGTCAGCGGCGGCGTGCTCGACCGCTACGTGCTGAGCAGTTACTCAGCGCGGCGCCTCGGGCTGGATACCACCGCCAACGCCGGCGGCGTTCGCAACCTGGAACTGATCGGAGGCGACCGCTCGGTCGACGAGCTGATCAAGGAGATGGGAACCGGCCTGATGGTGAACGAGCTGATGGGGCAGGGCGTCAACCTGGTCACCGGCGACTATTCGCGCGGCGCGGCCGGATTCTGGATCGAAAATGGCGAGATCGCCTGGCCGGTGGAGGAAATCACCATCGCCGGCCACCTGCGCGACATGCTCGGCAAGCTGCGCGCCGCCGGCTCCGATGTGGATACCCGCCACAATATCCGTACAGGCTCGCTGCTGGTCGACGAGATGACCGTCGCCGGCGCCGAGGGGTAGGGCGGTGGTCAGTGGTCAGTAGTCAGTGGTCAGTGGTCAGTGGTCAGTGGTCAGTGGTCAGTGGGCAAGTTGCAGACTGCTGACCACCGGTCACTGACTACCGACCACCGACCACCGACTACCCATTACCCACTACCGACTACCGACTACCGACTACCGACTACCGACTACCGACTACCGACTACCGACCTCAGTCCTCCTTCTTGATCCCTTCCACATCCAGAATGATCTTCACCACCTCGGCCTCCTCGCCCAGGTCGTAATCGATGCCGAAGTCGGCCAGGCGGAAGCTGGTGGTGGCGTGGAAGCCGCGGCGAAAGTTGCCCCAGGGATCCTCGCCCACGCCGACCTGTTCGACATCCATCTCCAGTTCGCGGGTCACGCCGAGCAGGGTGAAGTCGCCGGTCATGCGATAGGTGCCCTCGCCGGTGCGCTCGAATGACGTCGAGCGAAAGTGCGATTCCGGGTACTCCTCGACGGTCAGGAAGTCCTCGTTTCTGAGGTGATCGTCGCGCCGTTCGTGGTTGGAATCCACGCTGGCGGTCTGGATGGTCACTTCCACCGAAGAGTTTTCCGGCTGCTCCGGATCGTAGGTGAATTCGCCTTCGAACTCGTTGAAGCGTCCGTACAGCCAGGAAAAGCCCAGGTGCGAGATCTTGAACTGGATGAAGGCATGGGCGCCCGGGGTGTCGATGACGTAGTGCTCGGCGGAGTGGTTATCGGCTTTCAGCGGGGCCGCCAGGGCCAGCAGGCTGGCAGCGGCAATCAGACGAAACTTCATGGTGAATCTCCTTGGGTACAAGGGTGGTTTTGTTGACACGTGTGAATCATCGGTCTGAATGAGACAATGAAACGTGAAGGTGATTCATCAACGGTTCAAACCGGGAGCGCTAGAATCGGATCATGATCTGGAGAGCGTGCCTTGTCCTGATTGCGCTGTCGGCAACCCCGCTGGCGGTGGCCTCGGCCGACGTGCTGCGATGCGGCAGTCAGCTGGTGCGCGCCGGCGATCCCATCTGGCAGGTCGCGCGCCGTTGTCCTGAGCCCTTCTGGCGCGAATACTACGACCGAACCACCGTGGCAGACCGCTTCGGGCGGCCGCTGGAACTGCAGCGCGTGGAGATCTGGACACTGAACTTCGGCCGGCGCCAGCTGATGCGTCGTCTGGTGTTTACCAATGGTCGCCTCGATCGTGTCCAGACCCTTGGTTATGGCGTCAATTACACGCCTGGCAGCCGCCGCTGCACCCCGCATGAACTCAACAACGCCGGCGACACCATTGCCGAAATCTACGCGCGCTGCGGCGAACCCGACTACAGCTACCAAGAACCCACGCCGGGTCTGTACGGCTATCACGGCGGTCGCGTGGACGCGCAGGAGCGCCTGACCTGGACCTACGACTTCGGCACCCGCCACCACCCCCGCGAACTCCTGTTCGTCGACGGCCGCCTGCAAAGCATTCGCACCGAGCGGAGGTAGGGGGAAGGGTTCAGCGTTCAGGTTTCAGGTTTCAGGGACCAGGGACCAGGGACCAGGGACCAGGGACCAGGGACCAGGGACCAGAAAACCTGAAACCTATCCGTCATCCCTGCCTCCGAAAACTCCCGCTCCGCTTGCGCATCAACGCAAACGACGCCCGGTAGGGCAGCTTTCTTGTGAGCATGGCGACGAAGCGGTTCCAGCGGCCCGGCACCAGCATGACCGGGGCTTTGCGGTTGCCGAATTGCCGCAGGCTGATGGCGACGACTTCGTCGGCGTTCATCCACATGTAGTCGGGCATTTTCGAGACGATGTCGCGGGTGCCGACCACGTCGTGGAACTCCGAGTAGGTGAACCCCGGGCAGATCGCCTGGATGCAGATTTCGCGGTCGACGTTTTCCATGGCCAGCGATTCGGACAGCTTGATCATGTAGGCCTTGACCGCGGCATAGAGCGTGTGACCGGACGATCCCGGCACGATGCCGGCCAGCGAGGCGACATTGATGATGCCGCCGGTGTTCTGTTCGCGAATCTCCGGCAGGCAGCGGTAGCTCAGTTCGGTCACGGCATTGACCATCACCTGCAGGAACTGACGGTGTTCGTCCCATTCGGCCTGGTTGAGAAAACCGCCGATGGCGTAACCGGCATTGTTGACCAGCACCGCGACCTGCCGGCCGGCAGCCTCGATTTCGGCCATGATGCCCGCCGGTGCCTCCGCTTCGGCCAGGTCGGCGGGAATCACCAGACACTCGATGCCGTGGCCTGACGACAGTTCGGCGGCCAGTTCGTCCAGTCGTTCCCGCCGCCGCGCGGTCAGCGCCAGATCGTACCCGGCCGCGGCCATCTGCCGCGCATACTCCGCCCCGATGCCGGCCGAAGCCCCGGTGATCAGGGCAAGCGGGCGAGTTTGGTTCGTTGGTTCGTTCATTCGTTTAATCGTTGCTTCGTTGGTTCGTTGCTTCGTTGGTTCGTTTATTCGTTGGTTCGTTTCGAGGGAACGATAGCAGATCCGCCCGGTCACCCGTCTCCCGTCACCCTTCCAACCTCCCGGCCCGTCGCCCCGGACTTGATCCGGGGCCTCGCGCGGTCGAGCGACCAAGGCAGCCAGCAAAGTCGGCATTCCGTGGCGATCCCCCAGGTGCGGGATCCCGGATGTCGCCTGCGGCGATTCCGGGACGACGGTTCCAGTTGGCTGCGATGCAAACCCCATCTCCAATTTCGCGGCTCCCCTTTCCCTTTCACCTTTCACCTTTCACCGTCTTCCCATCCAAAATCCTTAACCTTCCGCCCCAAAAGCAGTAGAATCCCCCCACTCGATTCGGGGTGCCAAACGACATGCGAAACAAGCTGATTGCCGGCAACTGGAAGATGAATGGCTCGAAGCCGGAGATCCGCAGCCTCATTGGCGGGATTCTGGCGCGGCTGGATCCGGCCCGTTCGGCCGAGATCATGGTGCTGCCGCCGTTTCCTTACATTCCGCTGGTGCAGTCGCTGATCGACCATACGCCGGTGCTGCTCGGCGCGCAGGATCTCAGCGCGCACGCTTCCGGTGCCTACACCGGTGACGTGTCCGGGCCGATGCTGGCCGACTGGAACTGCAGTCATGTGCTGGTCGGGCATTCCGAGCGTCGCGCCTTGCATGCCGAGAGCAGCGAACAGGTGGCGGCGAAGTTCGTGGCGGCCCAGTCTGCGGGGCTGCAGCCCATCCTGTGTGTCGGCGAAACACTCGAGGAGCGCGAGGCGGGGCGAACGACCGAGGTGGTCGGTGAGCAGATTGCCGCGGTGATCGAGGCGGCGGGCATCAACGCCTTCGCCCGTGCGGTTGTCGCCTACGAGCCGGTCTGGGCCATCGGCACCGGCCAGACGGCGTCGCCGGACCAGGCACAGGAAATTCATTCCCGGATCAGGGCGCAATTGTCAAAAGAGGATGCTACAATAGGCGGTCGGGTCAGGATTCTTTACGGCGGGAGCGTCAAGCCCGATAACGCCGCGGAACTGTTTGCCTGTGAAGACATTGATGGAGGCCTGAT
>SLIA01000271.1 GCA_007135935.1 Wenzhouxiangella sp. | reverse complement strand
TCGATCATCGACCGGATGATGACCGTACCGGACGCCGCCAGCATGGCCGCGATCCGTTTTCTGGCAGACTGGCTGGGCCGCAAATGCGGCGGTTCGACCGGCACCAACCTGATCGGCAGCGCACGCCTGCTCTCGGAAATGCGCGAGCAGGGAGAGCAGGGCAGCGTCGTCACCCTGCTGTGCGACGACGGCCAGCGCTACCGCGACAGCTACTTCAACGACGCCTGGCTGGCCGAACAGGGACTCGACATCGCGCCGTGGATGACGGCGCTGGAAACATGGGCGAAAACCGGCCGCTGGGAAGAGCCATTGGATTCAATCGGTTAGCGGGTTAACGGGTTAACGGGTAAAGAGGCCAAGGGGCCAAGGGGCGAGATGATGCTCCAGGTCACCAGGCTTCCTTCTGCTCGGTCAAGGGTTTATAATGGTGGGCTTGCTCCGGTGGCCTGGTCGCGGGTTGCCGGTGGTTCAACCATTGCCAAGAGACTGTTGTCATGTCGAAAACTTACAAGATTCCGGCAGAAATGCGTACGGACGTGGGGAAAGGTGCGAGCCGCCGCCTGCGCCGTGCCGGTCGGTTGCCCGCCGTGGTTTACGGTGGCGACCGTGAGCCTGCCAGCATTACCGTCGATCACGATACCCTGCTGCATTCGGCCGAGGAGGAAGCTTTCCATGCTTCCGTTCTGGAGCTGAACGTCGGCAAGAAGAAGCAGAAGGTCGTGTTGCGCGACCTGCAGCGTCATCCGTTCAAGCCGCTGCTCACGCACGCCGATTTCCAGCGCGTTTCGTCCAAGGAAACCTTGCGCCTGAGCGTGCCGATTCACTTTGTCAACGAGGAAAGCTCGCCGGCCGGCAAGAAGGCAGGCGTGGTGGTTTCTCACCAGGTCGTCGAGGTCGAGATCGAGGCCCTGCCGGGCGATCTTCCGGAGTACCTGGAAGTCGACCTGGCCAATCTCCAGCCGGGCGAGAGTGTCATGCTCAGTCAGATTCCGTTGCCCGAAGGCGTGCGGATTCCGGCGCTGGAGCATGGCGACGAGAGCGATGACTATGCCATCGTGACCGCGATCTTCATTCGCGCCGGTCAGGGCACGGGTGAGCTCGCTGCCGAAGCCGATGCCGCCCTGGGCGAGGCTGCCGAAGTCGAAACCATTGGCGAGGCCGAGGAGGCTGAAGAAGCCGAGGCTGCCGACGAAGGTGAAGGCGGCGAAGAGGCCGAAGAGAAGAAGGAAGACTGAGCAGGCCGGTGAGCGATCGCTGGCTGATCGTCGGCCTGGGCAACCCGGGCCAGAAGTACGAAAGAACCCGGCACAATGCCGGGTTCTGGTTTCTGGATGCCCTGGATCGTCGCCAGGCGCTGGGTTTGAAGCCCAATCGCAAGTTGCACGGCGAGGCGGCCAAGCTGTCGTTTGCCGGCGCCGACTGCGTGTTCCTGCGCCCCGACACCTTCATGAACCATTCCGGCCAGGCCGTACGCGCGGCGGCCGACTACTTCGATGTGTTGCCCGAGCGCGTGGTCATCGCCTACGACGATCTGGATCTGCCGCCGGGCACGGTCAGGCTCAAGCAGGGCGGGGGGCATGGCGGCCACAATGGCCTGAGAAGCACTTTCAGCCATCTGGGCGGCAAGAACTTCTGGCGCGTACGCATCGGAATCGGTCACCCCGGTATCCGCGAGGCCGTCACCCCGTGGGTGCTGGGCCGCGCGACCGCCGAGGACGAGAAGGCCATCGTGGAGGCCATCGATCGTGCCGCCGATGCATTGCCCGACCTGCTGGCCGGGCGCCCGGACAAGGCCATGCAGCGACTGCATACACGGCATGAAAGCGCGAGTGACGAAAAAGAGGGCCGGAAGGAATCGTAAGAGGATCGATTGGCAGGAAGGCGCGGTCCATCTCCGATCTCCCCTCTTCCTTCTTCCGTCTCCCGTCTTCCGTCTCCCCACTCGGACCAGGCAACAAGACCTTGCATGAGCCACCAAGTCTCATCAGTACCGAAACACTGTAAGGAGTACATCCCCAATGGGCTTCAAATGCGGCATCGTCGGCCTCCCCAACGTGGGCAAGTCGACCCTTTTCAATTGCCTGACCAAGGCCGGCATCCAGGCCGAGAACTATCCGTTCTGCACCATCGAGCCCAATGTCGGCATGGTGCCGGTGCCCGACCCGCGCCTCGACGAGCTGGCGGCCATCGTCAAGCCCGAAAAGGTGCTTCCGACGATGATGCAGTTTGTCGATATCGCCGGTCTGGTCGCCGGGGCCTCGAAGGGCGAAGGGCTGGGCAACCAGTTTCTCGCCCATATCCGGGAGACCGACGCCATTGCCCACATCGTGCGCTGCTTCGTCGATGACGACGTGACCCATGTTTCCGGGCGCGTCGATCCGCTTGCCGATATCGAGACCATCGATACCGAGTTGGTGATGGCCGATCTGGACGTGGCAGAAAAGGCGCTCGACAAGGTCGCTCGCCATACCAAGTCGGGTGACAAGGAAGCCAGGCGCCAGGCCGCGTTGCTTGAACGGGTGGTTGCACATCTAGGGGAAGGCAATCCCTTGCGAACCCTGGAAGTCGAGGATGAAGAGCGCAAGACGCTCAGGACCTGGCAGTTCATCACCGCCAAGCCGGTGCTCTACGTCGCCAATGTCGATGATCGTGCCGCCGAAGACAACGAATCCGTCGCCGCCGTGCGTGGCCGCGCAGCCGAGGAAGGAGCCGAGGTGGTGGTGCTATGCGCGGCGATGGAAGCGGAACTGGCCGAACTAGACGAAGAAGACCAGGCCGAGTTCCTGGCCGAGCTGGGCCAGGATGAACCCGGGCTGCATCGACTGATTCGCGCCGGCTACTCGCTGCTGGGGCTGCTGACCTTCTTCACCGCCGGGCCCAAGGAGGTCCGCGCCTGGACGGTAAAGGCGGGGTCAACCGCGCCCCAGGCCGCCGGCCGCATCCACACCGATTTCGAGAAGGGCTTCATTCGCGCCGAGGTGACCGCCTACGAGGACTATGTGGCCTGCAACGGCGAGTCCGGGGCCAAGGCCGCCGGCAAACTGCGACTGGAAGGCAAGGAGTACATCGTCCGCGAGGGCGACGTGATGCACTTCCGCTTCAACGTCTGAGAGCCTGGTCTCTTCACTTGCTCTCACATTTCAAAACGGATGGCATTCGGGCGCTCACGGCCTGAATGCCGGCCGTTACCTCTCCGCAGCCGGTTTTTAGAGATAGCGACCGCAGGCACTGAGCTCGCGGTCGTTGAGCAGCACTTCGACACGGTAGGGGAATTCCCAGCCGACCATGGTGTCGCGGCAGGTTTCGCGGATCAGAATGATGCCGGCTTCGTTGCCGGGAGACTCCGCGATGTATCCGTCACCGTCGGGATCTGCAATCACTGTGTCGAACAGCAGTTCATGCGATCCGCCGTCGAGTTCCAGTCGCAGCACCGGGTCGTCGCGGTCGTAGAGTTCGAGCACCCATCCCGGCTCGTTTCCAGTCGCGCGGAAGTAGGCCCCTGCATCCCGGGCCAGCGCCCAGGGCGATGGAAGGCCGGCAGGCCGGCACTCGATACCATCCTGCCCGGGCAGTTCCAGTACGGCGCTCTCGTGCGCCTGCGACCACAGGGAGATGCCGTCGCCGGCGTAGCGGATTCCCCGGTCGGTCTCCTGTTGCCGAAGTACGTGATCTGCCCATGGGAGGGTGAGAACGGCATCGCC
The DNA here is from genome assembly GCA_007135935.1 of Wenzhouxiangella sp. Classification (GTDB taxonomy): domain Bacteria; phylum Pseudomonadota; class Gammaproteobacteria; order Xanthomonadales; family Wenzhouxiangellaceae; genus Wenzhouxiangella. The sequence continues at coordinate 3,137 of SLIA01000271.1, read as the reverse complement.
CTGGTCGGCGACAATCTCGATGCGGATGTCGCCGCACTGCCAGTCGTTGGCTACGCTCAGATCGGCGTATTCGTCGCGTTCGCTGTCTTCGGATTCGTCTGCTTCGTCGGGCTCGGCTTGCTCCGGCTCGGCATCCTCGGGTTCGGGCTCGACTTCTTCCACGGCCGGGACTTCGCTTTCCGGCTCGATCGCGATAAGGCGGACCTGCTGCATTTCGCTTCGTGACAGGTCAACCGGGGCCTCGGCACTGAATCGGGCGCTGCCATCGGGCATGTAGAGCGTCAGCCACAACTCATGGGCGTCGGCCGGGTCGACCCCGGCGGGATCGTACTCGAGTTCGAACGGGTAGGGCGGGCTGCCAACGTCGCTGACCACCTTGCGGGTCAGCACCCGGTCGGTTGGCCCGGAGGTGTTGATCAGGACCAGCTCCAGCGAGGCGTCTTCGGGCATGGAGATGCGTTCGAAATAGAATGCGCTCCCGGCCAGGTAGCCGGGAGCCGCATGGTCGGGCAGGGCCTCTTCCTCGGGCGGCTGGCAGGCTGCCAGAAGGGTCGCCAGGGCCGCGATGGCAAATGTTCGCGCGTTCATGGCGCCCTTATACCACAGCGCGTTGGCTGTGAATATCCGCGCGGGAAAGAGTTGTTCAGCTAGAACCGCGCTCCCAGCCGGAACTGGACGGTATCGTCACTGGTGGCATCGTGGCGTAGCCACTCGAATTCGCCGCTGATCTGCGGGGTGAAGAAATAGCGGGCGCCGAACCCGTAGTCGTTGTCCGAGCCGATGCCGGCCGTTCGCAAGCCGAAACCGAGTTCGCGCATCGGGTAGTAATCGGCGCGCAGGGCGTAGGCCAATTCGGTGCTGCCGTTGGTTGCCCCGCCGATTTCACCGTCTACGTGAAAGGCGGTGCCGTCGCCGAGCAGCTCGACATGTTTGAGGCCGACGCTGAAAATGTCGACATCGCTGCCAATCGGTGCTTCGATGCGATCCCAGTTGCCGGTGATTCGCGTATTGGGTCCGGCCATCCAGCCGCCGCGCAGGCTGTAGCTGTCGATATCGAACCCGTTGGAGAAGCGCGACGCACCGAAACTGGCATAGAAGCCTTCCAGGTAGAGTTCGATCGTTCCACCAATCGCATCGAAGTCGCCGTCGGTGTCACGCAGGTAATCGAGCTGCAGGTTGCTCGAGCGATTGAGAAAACCGGCCTGCTCCAACGGTCCGTCGCCGGGGCGCACCGGGTCGATATGCCAGGTGAAGTCCGCACCCCAGGCCGAGCCGTGTTCAAGGTCGAACCAGGAACCGCCTGCTTCGAAATTGAAATCGCCGGCCAGGGCGAGCGTGGAAGCACCGAGCACCGCAGTACCGACGCAAACGCGTGAAAAGTGTTTCATGACTGCATCCTTCGTGACTGTTGTTGTGAATGTTCGGCCGGACTCCGATGCGGAGTTGGCCGTCGAGCTTGCAGTGTTGGCCGTGGGACTGCGCACGGCGACCGAAAGTTCACCGGTACGGCAAGTCGATTCAGCAGGATTCAGCAGCGATTCAGACTGACAGCTCGCCGAGAAAATCCTGCAGGCAGGCAGCGATCGAGGGCAGGCATCCGTGCAGGCCGTGGTCGGCATCGACAAGGTGCAACCTGGCATGCGAATGCTCGGCAAATTTGAGGCTGTTGCGCCACGGAATGACCTCGTCTCGCCAGCCATGCACGATGGTGATGTTTCGAGTCTTCGGGTGATAGGTATCCGGCACCACGCCGCCGTCGACGTAGTGTTCGAGAAACAGCGCCGGTGCCATGAGAAACAGACCGGCCACCGGCGTGCTCTCGGCAGCGGCCATGGAGACATAGCCGCCCATGGAAGAACCCACCAGAACGGCTGGGCGTTCGAGCTCTCGCAGGCGGTCGGTAAGGCGTTGTACGCGTGCGATCGGATCGTCGCGCAGGTCGCGATAGTCGATGGCCTCGACATCGAATCCCCGCGCCCGCGCCAACGGTGCCAGTTCGACGATCTTTCGGCTCTCCGGGCTGGAGAGGTGACCGTGGCTGAAAATGACGGTGCTTCCATTCATGGGCCGATATTGTAGAGCGCCTGAGAATTTCGCGAATGGGGAAATTTACTTTTTTGTCCCGGGGAATTACCTTTGGGGCGACTAATCAATCGATCGGGTTTGTTGATCATGGCTTTGAATTCCATCCGTAACCTCGCCCTTTTCTGTGACTTCGAGAACATCGCCCTGGGGGTGCGCGATGCCCGCTACGAGGCTTTCGATATCCAGAAGGTGCTCGAGAGACTGCTGCTCAAGGGCAATATCGTAGTCAAGAAGGCTTACTGCGACTGGGGGCGCTACCGCGAATTCAAGCCGCCGATGCATGAGGCCGCCTTCGAGATGATCGACATCCCGCACGTGCGCCAGTCGGGCAAGAACTCGGCCGATATCCGCATGGTGGTCGACGCGCTGGACTTGTGCTACACCAAGGAGCATGTCGATACCTTCGTCGTCATCAGCGGCGACTCCGACTTCTCACCGTTGGTTTCAAAGCTCAGGGAGAACAACAAGACCGTGATCGGGGTGGGTGTGAAGAGCTCGACCTCCGACCTGCTGATGTCCAATTGCGACGAGTTCATCTTCTATGACGACCTTATCCGTCAGCCTGCGCGCAAGCCGGCAAAGAAGAAGGCAGCGCGAAAGAAAAAGAAGAAGACCGACGTGAAGGTGGTGGACGATCGTCAGCAGGAGGCCTTCGACCTGCTGCTGGAGACGACCGAAGCGCTTTTTTCCGATCGTGACGAAGAGGAAAAGGTCTGGGGATCGATGGTCAAGCAGGCACTCAAACGCCGCAAGCCGGGTTTCAGCGAGAGCTATCACGGTTTCCGCAACTTCTCCGAACTGCTCCAGCAAGCCGAGAAACAGGGCCTGCTGGAACTCCAGCACGACGAAAAATCAGGCGGTTACATCATTCGGGGGTTCAGGGCGGAGGATTGAAGGCGCGCGGTGGTCGCGCGCCGTGAAAGGTAAAAAAGTAAAAGGTAAAAGGAGGGAGGTCTTGCAGGCTCCGGACAAAAGCGGTGGCCAAGGGCCGGGCTTGAGCCACTAACCACCTGTGAGCATCACTGCCTGTAAGCCAACGCCGGATCTGCGCT
>SLIA01000134.1 GCA_007135935.1 Wenzhouxiangella sp. | reverse complement strand
TCTTCATCCTCGACATGGGCTCGCACTTCATCCCCGCTTTCCACCACTGGCTGCATGCCAACATCGGCGAGCGGAATCTCTACTACCTGTTCTTCGTGCTCGCCTCCATCGTCCAGTTCGGTCCCGGGCTGCAGTTCTACCGCCACGGCCTGCCGACGCTGCTGCGCGGCGCGCCGGACATGAACTCGCTGGTCATGCTCGGCACCAGCGCGGCCTGGGCCTACTCGGTGGTCGCCACCTTCCTGCCGGGCGTCCTGCCCGATGGTACGGCACACGTGTACTTCGAGGCCTCGGCGGTGATCATCACTTTGATCCTGGTCGGGCGCTACCTGGAAGCCCTGGCGCGCGGGCGCACCAATGCCGCCATCCGCCGCCTGCTCGATCTCAAGGCCCGCACCGCGCGGGTCGAGCGCGATGGCCGGGAAGAAGAAGTGCCGGTGGAATCACTCAAGCCCGGTGACGTGGTCATCGTGCGCCCCGGCGAGAAGATCGCGGTCGATGGCGAGATCATCGACGGCACCTCCGAAATCGACGAATCCATGCTCACCGGCGAGCCGTTGCCGGTACGACGCAGCGCCGGCGACGAGGTGGTCGGCGGCACGGTCAACCAGGCCGGCAGCGTGCGTTTCAAGGTCACGCGTACCGGTGGCGACACCGTGCTTTCACAGATCATCTCGCTGGTCGAACAGGCCCAGGCCGACAAGCTGCCCATCCAGGCCCTGGTCGACCGGGTGACGCGATACTTCGTGCCGGCGGTCATGGCCGTGGCCTTCGTGACATTGATCGTCTGGCTGTTGTTCGGCGGCGAGGCTGCGCTGTCCATGGCCCTGGTCAATGCCGTGGCCGTGCTCATCATCGCCTGTCCCTGCGCCATGGGCCTGGCCACGCCCACCTCCATCATGGTCGGCACCGGCAAGGGAGCGGAAGCCGGCATTCTGTTCCGCCGTGGCGATGCCCTGCAGCGGCTTCGCGATGTCGGCGTGGTCGCCTTCGACAAGACCGGCACGCTCACCGAGGGCCAGCCGGAGTTGAAAGATATCTTGCCGGCGGGGGATTTCGAGGAGGGGGAACTGCTCAGCCTGGCTGCAGCCGTCGAGCACCGCTCCGAACACCCCATCGCCCGTGCCATCGTCACTGCCGCCAAACAGCGCGAACTCGAATACGGCGAGGCCGAAGACTTCGAGACCTTCACCGGTCGTGGCGTTCAGGCCGGCGTGCAGGGCAGGGCGGTGGCCATCGGCGGCAAGAGCCTGATGCGGGATCGTACGGTGGATGTCTCAGCGCTGGAAAAGCGCGCCGGCGAACTGGCCGACCGTGGCTGGACCCCCGTATACATCGCCGTCGACGGCCAACTGGCCGGATTGCTGGCCGTCAGCGATGCACTCAAGAAAGAAGCCGCCGATACCGTGGCCTGGCTGCATCGCCAGGGTATCGAAGTGGTCATGGTCACCGGCGACAGCGAGCGCGCGGCAAAAGCCGTCGCCGCTGAGCTGGGCATCGACCAGGTGATGGCCGAAGTCAGTCCCGAAGACAAGGACCGGGCCGTGCAGGATTTGCGCGAGCGCTCAGGGCAGCCGGTCGCCTTCGTCGGCGACGGCATCAACGACGCCCCGGCCCTGGCGCGTTCCGATGTCGGCATTGCCATCGGCACCGGCACGGACGTGGCCATCGAAAGCGCCGAGGTCGTGCTCATGGCCGGCGACCTGGCCAACGTCCCGCGCGCCATCGCGCTGTCACGCGCCACGCTACGGAATATCCGCCAGAACCTGTTCTGGGCCTTCGCCTACAACACCGCGCTCATTCCGGTTGCGGCCGGGATTCTCTACCCGGCCGCCGGCATCCTGCTCTCCCCCATGCTCGCGGCCGTGGCCATGTCGGCCTCCAGCCTGTTCGTGCTGGGCAATGCGCTGCGGCTCAAGCGCGTCGCACTGGCCTGAACCATTCCGGAGGATGGCGCGCAGCGCTATTCTTCGTCTTCCGGACAGTGTTCGATGAGCTTCTCGGCGAAAGCAACCATGATGTCCTGCTCGCTGGCCGTCATGCCCTCGGGATCGTCTTCATCAGGATATTGCGGCAGGCCGTGCAGGCCGACCGACACTTCGATGAGGGCATCGCCACAGGTGACCATCAGCAGTTCTTCGGGCGAGCGGTGCAGAATCGCCAGATCGCCGGGGCCATCGATTTCTTCGTAGTCGTAGGGTTCGCCGAACGGTCCCCTGGGCGCGCGTGCAATGGCCCCGATGACATCGTCGCCCGGTTCCATCTCGAGATCGCGCATGACCTGCTCTTCGGATTCGATCTGCTCGCGCGAACGCAGGTGGTTCAGGGCCACGGCGAGCTGCGCGGTGGAGGTCACGGTTATGCCGTCGACCGTCTCCTCGAAGCGTCCCAGGGAAATGACGAAGGAGTAAGGCCCGCCGAAGTCCTGGTCGGGATCGAACTGCGGCTCGAACGTGGCGTCATCCGGCCCGAATCGTTCCGCCATGGCCTGCATGACCTCGTGGCTGACCAGCCGGGCGGAGTTGTCGGCATCGGACTCCAGGCAGGCGCAGTCGTCGGCCAGCGCCTGCGACGACAGACCGATTGTCAGGACCAGAGTCAGTCCGAGACTGGTGATGGCGGCGATCGTGGAATTCCTTAATGAAAACATAACGATGTGCAGGTTCTCCGGGATCAAGTGTGTCCCCAGCCTACGCGATTTGAGTGCTGATCATGACAAGGCAGTGCGAATCGATCGATCGACTTTCCGAATGAGCCACCGAGCCTGTACCGCCCCTGTCGACAGCTTGACTGAAGTCATGGCGAACGTCAGCCCATGACTCGGAGTGCCGGCGCCGTACCGGCGTTTCCCTGATACCGGGCCTTGAGGGCCTGGTCCGCAACCGGCTTTGGCCGGCGCTCTGTGTGTCCGGATTTTCAGATGAGGCCACCCTCGCCGCACTCGTGTCCTCGAATGTAACGAAAACGCGTAACCCTCCAAAGACCCCTCAACAACAAAGCGCAGGAATCCATATGAACCAATGGAATAGCACATTCGTGTCGGCCGGAACACTCATCGGTCTGGTGATTACCGCAATGCCCGTTCTGGCCACAGCATCACCTGGCCTTCACAGCGAACACATCCTGCCTTGTCCGGATTCGGCGACTGGGACTTCCATCGACACCGAACTGGCGCTCCCCCAGGGTGGACTGGAGGTGTTCCCGGATCTGGCGGCCTTCGAGGCTGCGGTGGGCACAGGACTGCCTTTTGAAAGCTTTGATGGTGACTACGCTCCGGATCCCGGCGATGCCCTGGGTGGCTGTTCGGAGCCGGTCAGTAGCAGCTCCGACGACCATTGCTTCAGCCCTGGCGATCTTCTGAACGGCTTCATTCTGACTTCGACGACCGGCGGCGGTTACGTCGTGCTCGGAGACGACCACCCCCAGGTCGGTCACGAGGGGGTTGCCATTGGGCCACAGAACATCAGTACGCCCGCTACACCCGATATAGCCACCATCATCGAGTTCGATGCCGATGACGTCACCGCAATATCAATGGGCACGATTCCCGGCTGTAATGGTGTCACGGTGGTGGTACAGGTGTTTGACCGTTTTGACAACTTCATCGGTTCGACCTCGATTACCGGCGAGACATCCTGGGAAACCAGCTTTCTGGGCTTTGTCAGCCCACAGCCGGTTGGCCGGATGACCTTGCGGACCAACCCGTCGGGCGGTCAATTGATTCAGGATCTGCGTTTCGGGGCCGACCAGAACTCGATCTTCCGTGACCGTTTCGAGCAATAGCGTTGTCCGAATGCTTTGTGGTTTGTCTGGCCGGGGTTATGCGATTCCACAGAATCTGGAGACACAAGTGCGCAAACGGACTGGAGCAAGCCATCGATCACGCTGACGTCGGCAAGGTCCATGGGCGCGCCGACTTGTCCTGTAATCATGATGGACCGCGTCTTGATTCATGTACGCCCAGCTCGATCCAATCGAGTACAGCAAGCGAATACAACGACTCAAGGACCCAAAACACATGATCCTGATAATTCTCGGACTACCCATGATGCTTTTCGGACTGATCTTTTCCCTGGTCCATCTTTCGCATCGTCAGCGCAGCGTTGGCCGCGATGTGATCACGCCGGCCAAGGCGGTTGAAGCAAAGGATGTCTCGGTGGTCGGGATTGTTCAGCCGCTTGAGAAACCGGACCAGTCACCGGTCAGCGGCGACGAGGTGGTCTGGCTGCGTGCCTTCAAGACATTCCAGGGCTTCTTTCGCTCCAGTGCTGGCAGCGCCGCCCACGTGCGTCGCATCGGCAAACACAACAGCCGTTTCGCCCTGGTCGATGAGTTCAGCTCGGACCAGAAGGTGGTCATTGACAGCAAAAGGATTTCCGAGACCTGGATCCTGTTGGAGAACCGGCGCTACCGACTCGACGGCACGCCCCTGAACTCCAGTGACGAAAAACCCGGCGCGCTACAGGGCCTGATCGGCCTGCTTCGCTTTCAACTGCTGGAACGCGAGGGCGTGGAAGAGCGTGCCATTCGCCCCGGTGATCGGCTCTGGGCCCATGGCCGCATCCGCCAGCGCGATGGTGAGTTTGTCTTGTACGGATTCTCGGCCTGGCTGGATGATCGACCACCCATCGAGCGCGCCGCCCATGCCGCTGCCCATGCCCGACTTGGTGGAGTGCTTGGCGGCACGGGTGCGCTGATGACTTTGTTTGGCTGGCTGTTGAGTTGAACCTAGGCGCTGCACCTGGGTGCTGCATCAAAGTTATTGACCCGGCAGGTATGTAGGTCGCATTCAGGCTCATGCGCGCCTTGTGTCTTCGGTTTCCACCGGCTCGCGTATCACATCAGTAAGGAATCAGCGTTTGGCGTTTCCCTCGTTCCCTTCGCCGGAGAATCAAGCATGAAAGCCAATCTACTTCTTTTGTCCTTTGCACTTGGTCTCATCCTGTGTACCAATGCGCTGGCCCAGCAAACGTATGAACGCGATCCCGTGCCGCCCAGGCATGGTGCCGCCGAGCGCATGGAACCCGTGGAGTTGCGGTCAAACACTCCTTTGCGCGAGTTTCCCTCGGACATTTTCTTTCCATCCGCCATTTTCAATGAGCGCCGGATTCAAGAGCTCGAGCGGGCCGGTATCACCAACGTCGGTCAGCTCATCGAGGCGGATCCACGGCGTCTGGGAATGAGCCTGGGACTCAATCCGCGTGAGGTGAAGGCAGCACAGCGCAAGATACGGGGGAGTATGAGATGAGCTATCCCATGCATCGATTCAGATATGCCATGGTCTTGGTCCTGGTCGGCCTGGCGGCGGTGATGCTGGTTGGCTGCGGCGGGTCCGACAGCGAAGGTCAACAGGTCGATCAAAATGCTGGTGCTCAGTCCACGACAACGACCGAAGCCCTGCCTTCGGACGAGGTGTCGGATTTCCTCCCGGATTCCATTCCGCTGCCGGATGAATACATCGTATTGCGCAATGATTCGCGCCGGGAGGGCAGCCATGGAGCCGAGATCGGTTTGAACATCGCTCTGCCGGGCAGCGTCGATGAATGGCTGGAGGTCTACGCTGAAGCGCTGGAGCAGAACTTCGAGAATGTCGAGTTGACCGAAGACCCCAGCAGCCGTTCATGGCGGTTTCAATTTCAGGGGCAGGGTTTTGAAGTCGGAAACTTGTATTTGAATCCAAACCGAGGTTATCTCGATCGTGGCGATATCGATTCCAGCCACCTGCCGGTCATCCTCACCATTGGTATGACCGAGACGCGCTGAAACGGGCGGTCACTTCTGCATGGCGTTGTCCAGAGCTTCGTCATCGGTCCTGGCAGTCACGATCAAAAAACGATAGCAAGCAATACCGCAAAGAAGATTCGATCATTGCATCGAATGGCCTGAAGAAAAGGGTCATCCGGTTTGCATACCGGCGACCAACCGCTGTACTTTTATGGCGACGCTACACAAGTGACGCCACACCATGCCGATTCGCCGAGATCGCCCGCGGCTGACGCCCCAACGCCGACGCCTGGTCGATCGGCTGCTCGATGAGCTGCTGGAGCTCGACGAGGTCGAATGCCGAACCCGGCTTTCACGGCTCGAAACCAGTCATCCGCGCATCGCTTGCTGGTTGAGCGAATTGGTCGATGCCAGCGAACAGCCGGGTGAATTCCTGGACACCCTGTTCGATCGTGCCGGCCAGGCGGTACGCGAATCACACGGTGCAAAGGAACTCCGGCTGCCGCCCGGTACTCGCCTGGGCCCCTGGCGGATTCTCGAAGACGTCGGTAGTGGCGGCATGGGGACGGTCTATCGTGCCGAACGTGCCGACGGCGCCTTCGAGATGCACGCGGCCATCAAGCTGATCCGTGTTCGCCAACAGAGTCTTGACGAACGGCTGAAACTGGAACGGGAACTGCTCGCTCGCCTCGACCACCGTCACATCGCCCGCCTGATCGACGGGGGTGCCACCCAGGATGATCTCGCTTATCTGGTCATGGAGTGGGTCGATGGCAAAACATTGCCGCAACACCTGCAATCGGACGCACCGAGCCTGGATGTGCGACTGGATCTGTTCGAGCAGATTGCCGACGCCGTGGCCCATGCGCACCAGCGCCGGGTGGTCCACGGGGATCTCAAGCCCGGCAACGTCATGGTCACATCAAACGGACAGGCGCGGCTGGTTGATTTCGGGGTCGGTCGCCTGCTGGATGGTGGCGTCAGATCGGAGCGTGCAGTCCGTGGACTGACGCCGGCCTTTTCGGCACCCGAACAGCGAGCCGGGGAGGAGGCGTCCACCCAGTCCGATGTCTGGGCGCTCGGCAAGATTCTTCAATGGCTGATTGACGATCGAGCCGTCAACGACTC
>SLIA01000157.1 GCA_007135935.1 Wenzhouxiangella sp. | reverse complement strand
TGAACAGCACGGCGCGAATGCTCGTGAGCAGCGATGCCATCACCGGTGCCCGGCCGAACATGATCAGCGGGATGGCGAAGTACATCGACGCCATGACCACGGCCATGGCCAGTGCCGCCAGCACCAGCCCACCGCCAATGGCGGTCTCGGCCAGGGCGGCCGCGAGCATCTCGGGCGAAGCCATGGCGGCCTCGAGTTGCTCGGGTTCGAGTTGCGCGCCCAGCCAGAGGGCCAGAATGCTGACTGCAATCACGCTGCCGAAAATGCCCCAAAGGCCGACCAGCAGCAGGGCGCCGCGCTTTTGTGGGTCCGACCAGGCGGCAAACAGCGTGGTCGGCACGGGGCGCCGTCCTGCGGCCACTTCGGCGCAGGCGGCAAGCGCGCCGGCGGTCAACAGTGGAGTCAATACCGCCAGCAGGCCCTGCCCGATCACGGGCACGACGGCGATCAGCGACACCAGCAGCCACAGGGCGGCGACGCCGGCCAGAGGGGCCGGGTTGGAGAAGAGCAGTTCGGCGCCGGCCGGCAGCCAGCGCAGGCCGCGGCCGAAACGGATCCGGCGGATATTGATCTGCAGGTTCATCAGTTCACCGGCTCATCGGCGTGGCTGCACGGCCGCGGTGTTCAGAGCGGCGCGGGCCGACCAGGGCCGGCTCTGTTCCAGCGCGGCGGGCACGGCTTCGGGCTCTGCGACGGTCTGCCACAGGTCGAGGTGGGTCTGGCTCATGAAGTGTTCGGCCACGCTGTGGCGCAGGAACTCGAGCAGGGCGCGATAGTAGTCACGGGTGTTGACCAGCACGATCGGCCCCAAAAACTGTCCCAGTCGCTTGAGGGTCATGGCTTCGAACAGTTCCTCGAAAGTGCCGCAGCCGCCGGGCAGGGTGATGACCGCATCCGAGCCTTCCAGCATGCGGGCCTTGCGGGTTCTCATGTCCGCCACCACTTCAAGGGAAGTCAGGCCCTGGTGGCCCTGTTCGACCCGTGTGAGAAACTCGGGGATGATACCGTGCACCTCGGCGCCTGAATCCAGAGCGGCGTCGGCCATGGCCCCCATCAGGCCGTGACCGCCGCCACCGTAGACGATCCGGTAGCCCTGGCGGGCCAGAGCGGTGCCAAGCCGGGTGGCGGCATCAATGTAAACCGGGTCCAGCGCCTGGCTGGAAGCGGCATAGACGGTCACAGTCCTGATCGACATCGAAATAATCGGAAACGAAGCAAAATGACGACACATTGTAAACAGACTTGTCTGCTCGTGTTGCTGGGCATGCTGGCACTGGCCGGATGCGATCGCCAGCCAGCCGAGCCGGTGGAATTGGCGCATGGCCAGGAGCCCTACCTTCGCTACTGTGCGTCCTGTCATGGCAACGCCGGCGAGGGGCGCCTGCCGGCTTTCCCTCCGCTGGAGGGTTCGGAGTGGCTGGAGTTGCCCCCGGAGGGGTTGGCGCTGATCGTGCTGTACGGGCTGCGCGGAGAGATCGAAGTCGCTGGTCGCACCTACCGCGGTTTCATGCCGCCGATGCGCAATATCAGCGATGAAGATCTTGCTGACATCGTTGCTTTCATGGACGAGCAGTGGGGCGATCGGGAGCCGGCGCTGGATGCCGCCGGGGTGGCCGATCTGCGCGGTGCCCTGTCGGATACCTCGCCGCTGGTCGGCTGGGAGGGCGTGATCGATGCCCTGGAGGAACTGCAATGAGAGTTCCGCAATCCGGACCCATGGGCGGGTCGACGCTGCCGGCCTCGATGGTGATTCTCGGCATCACGGTGTTCGCCTATTTCCTGCAGATGAACGCCTTTACCGAAACCATGCGGCTGTTCGCCCTGTGGCCGCTCGCCACGCCCGACCAGATTCGCTTTGCCGACGTCGGTGTCCTCGATACCGGTTTTGCGCCCTGGCAGTTGGTGACCTACGGCTTCATGCATGGCGGCCTGGGTCACTTGTTCTTCAACATGTTCGCCCTCTACATGTTCGGGCTGCCGATCGAGCGCCTGTGGGGCACGCGTCGTTTCCTGATCTATTACTTCGTCTGTCTGGTCGGGGCCGGCGTGGTGCAACTCATCGTTGCGGCAGTGACCGGCGGCATCTATCCCACCATCGGCGCGTCCGGTGCGGTATTCGGCCTGCTTCTGGCCTACGGCATGATGTATCCCAACAGCACCATCATGCTGCTGATCCCGCCGGTGCCGATCAAGGCCAAGTGGTTCGTGATCGGTTACGGCGCGCTCACCCTGTTTTTCGGCATGACCGGCACCATGTCCGGCGTGGCCCACTTCGCCCACCTGGGCGGCATGCTGTTCGGTTTCGGCATGATCATCTACTGGAGCCAGCAGGCCGGTCGTCGCTGACCGGCAGTGCTGCCTTGACCTTGGACCCCCCAAGTGGGGCATCCAGTGCGCCAGTTCATTGGTTTTCGGGTGCCGGATGGCCCCCGAACACCTGGCCTCCTTTTTTTGTGATGGGGTTCCCGTTTTTGCTGAAAACTGGCGTGCATTCAGTGCTTTAGCCACCAAATCATTTGTCGGAAAATATTTTTTTGCCAAATAGTTAGGCACAAAGTAATTTGTTGGCATATAATATGGCCCCATGACAACTGATCAAACCAATGTGGGACCGGAAGGCGAAACTTGTCTGCCGGTCAAAGCGGCGCTCAAGGATGCCCCGGTAACCGAGCCGGATGACCCGCGCGTCATGGCCGCCGTGCGGCATTTCCGCATCGTCGTTCGCTCCATCCAGGCGCATTCGGCCTGGGTCGAGCGTCAGTGCGGCTTGAGTGCAGCCCAGCTATGGGCGCTCTGGGAAGTGGCCCGTGCGCCAGGAATGAACGTATCCGAGATCGCGCGCCGCCTGTCGATCAAGCCGGCAACCGCCAGCAATCTGCTCGACAAGGTTGAAAACAAGGGTCTGCTCAAGCGCGCACGATCCGGGCCGGATCAGCGCGTGGTCAAACTGTTCGTGACCGAGGCCGGCGATGAGCTGCTGCGGACGGCACCGCTGCCGGCGCAGGGCGCATTGCTCGATGGCCTCACGCGGATGGCCGAAGGAGAGCTGCAGGGGCTCAACCAGGGCCTCGAGGCGTTGGTCGAGATCCTCAGCATCAAGGATGAGGGCTCGGCCCTTTCTCCCATGCCGCCCGGCAAGTCATGACTCGCGGGCCAGGAATTCGAAACTCAAACTTGAACCCAGAAGGTATCGGAAAGATGGAAACCATCGTTCAAAAATACGGCGGATCGTCGCTGGCCGAAGACGAGCAGCTGCGTGCAGTGGCTGAGCGCGTGGCCGAATGCCGACGCGCCGGCAATCGCGTGGTGGTCGTGGTCTCGGCCCGCGGCAATACCACCAGTCGCCTGCTGTCGTATGCCGGCAAGGTCAATTCCAATCCCGACAACCGCGAGCTGGACATGCTGCTCGCCTCCGGTGAACAATTGTCGGCTTCGCTGCTGAGCATCACGCTGCAGGACATGGACATCCGCTCGGTCGCGCTGACCGGCCCCCAGGCCGGTGTGCTGACCTGTGATTCCCATCTCAATGCACGGATCAGCACGGTCGATCCCAGGCGTATGAACCGCTACCTCGACGAGGGCGCGGTCGTGGTCGTGGCCGGCTTTCAGGGTGAGACGCCCAATGGCGATATCACCACGCTGGGGCGCGGCGGTTCCGATACCACGGCAGTAGCCATTGCCGCCGGGGTCAAGGCCGATCGCTGCGAAATCTATTCCGATGTCGATGGCGTCTACACCGCCGACCCGCGTGTCGTGCCCGACGCCACCCGCATGAACGTGATCAGCCTGGCCGAGATGAAGACCATGGCCCATCACGGCGCGGGCGTGCTCAACGAACGTGCCATCGACTATGCGCTCGAGCAGGATGTGACCATTCATGCGCGCAAGGCGCACGGCGATGGCGGCGAGACCATCCTGAGCCCGGAAGGTGGCGCCGGACGTGCACGCATCGTCGGCGTGGCCGGGCACGATGAACTGTTGTGCGTGAAGTTCGATGAAAGCGCCGATGCCGACCGCCTGCGTGCCGAGCTTGATGATTACCAGTTCTTCGTGCCGGAGATGGCCGAGGGCGATTCCGGTATCTGCATGATCCCGCGTGACCAGGTGCCGGATCCCGAAGGCCTGGCCGGGGATATTCGCAAGGAGTTCCCGCAAGGTGTCGAGGTATCGGGCTCGCTGGCCACGGTATCGGCGGTCGGCTACGAGGCCGGCAAGGATGATTCGATCCGCGAAGCGGCGGTTGCCATGCTGGCCGAGAAGAACATCGACGTGGTTGACATGATGGTGTTCGAGCACGCCGTGACCTGCATGGTCGACAGCAAGGATTTCGCAGAGGCCACCCGCTGTTTCCACGATGGCTTCCGCATCACCAACAAAGAGGTCGCCGATGTCGCCTGAAAGCGCCAATAGTGCGGTGCCTCTGGAACCGACCTTTCGCCGGGCCGAGCCCGGTGACGGCAAGGCCATGTACGAACTGGTCAGGGAAATGGGCGGCCTGGAACTCAATACCGCCTATTTCTACATCCTGTTTTGCATCGACTTCGCCGACACCTGCGTGGTGGCCGAGGTCGATGGCAAGCTGGCCGGTTTCGTGCTGGGTCACCGCCCGCCGAAGCGACCCGATGCCGTGTTCGTCTGGCAGGTGGGTGTCGCACCTTGGATGCGCAAGCAGGGCCTGGCGCGCCGTTTGCTCGAGGCCTTTCTCGAGCAGAACCCGGATGCGCGCTGGCTGGAGGCATCGGTGACGCCGGACAACACCGCCTCGCGCAAGCTGTTCAAGTCAGTTGCCCGTGACAGGGATGTTGACTGCGCAATCGAAGATTACATGCCCGCCGAGCTGTTTCCCGACGGGCACGAGGCCGAGGATCTGTTCCGAATCGGCCCGCTGCAATGAATTCAAACTTGAAGTGAGCAATCAAACCATGAGTAAAGATCTCAATACCATCAATCGTCTCGAATCGGAAGTGCGCGGCTACGTGCGCGGCTTCCCGACCGTGTTCACCCATGCCCGTGAAGCGCGCCTGATCAACGAGGAAGGTCGCGAGTACATCGACTTCTTCGCCGGTGCCGGGGTGATGAACTACGGGCACAACAATCCCGAGCTGAAATCCGCGCTGATGGATTATCTCTCCGAGGATCACATCGTCCACAGCCTGGACATGGCCACCCACGCCAAAGCGCGTTTCCTCGAGCGTTTCGAGGAAGTGATCATGAAGCCGCGCGGCATGGACTACAAGATCCAGTTCCCGGGACCGACCGGCACCAACGCCGTCGAGGCCGCGCTCAAGCTCGCGCGCAAGGTCACCGGACGCCAGAACGTCATTTCCTTCACCAACGGCTTCCACGGCATGACCCTCGGTTCGCTGGCGGTGACCGGCAACGCCATGAAGCGTGCCGGCGCTGGTGTGACGCTCAATAATGCCTCGCATATGCCGTTTGACGGTTATCTCGAACAGGGCAGTGACCACAGCCTGGAACTGCTCGAAGCCGTGTTGTCCGATGCCGGCTCGGGCATCGACAAGCCCGCCGCGGTCATCCTCGAGACGGTCCAGGCCGAAGGTGGCGTCAATGTTGCGCGCATGGAGTGGCTTGAGAAACTCGACGAGCTGCTCAAGCGCCACGACGTGCTGCTGATCGTCGACGACATCCAGGTCGGCTGCGGACGAACCGGTCCGTTCTTCAGTTTCGAGCCGACCGGCATCAAGCCCGATATCGTCTGCCTGTCGAAGTCGCTGAGCGGTTTCGGCCTGCCTTTCGCCATCACCCTGTTCAAGCCCGAGCTCGACAAGTGGTCGCCGGGCGAGCACAACGGCACCTTCCGGGGTCACAACCTGGCTTTCATCACGGCCACCAAGGCGCTGGATTACTGGACCAACGACGAGTTCAAGAACGAGACCGAGCGCAAGGCGGCCATTGTCGAGAAGCGCCTTCAGGCGATCGTCGACAAGGCGCCGGTGAAGGCCACCGTTCGCGGTCGCGGCCTGATCCAGGGGATCGCGTTTGAAAATGCGGAGTTGGCCGGCAAGGCCTCGGCCAAGTGCTTCGAGCTCGGTCTGGTCATCGAGACCGCCGGCATGGAAGACCAGGTGCTCAAGCTGCTGCCGCCGCTGGTCATTTCCGACGAAGACCTGGGCAAGGGCCTGGACATCATCGAGCAAGCGGTGATGGCCGTGGCGCGCGAGGCTTCGCCGGACAAGAAAGTCGCGTAACCCGAGGCTTTTTTGCCTGCCAGCAGATCGCCGGGCCGGTCCATCCGGCTGGCGATTTGGTTTGACCGAGAAGCACAGGCCGAGGCGGATCAGGACCGCCTCGACACCCGCTTTTCAGTCTGCTCTCCCGGAACGCGAGGCGGGTCCCGCCTCGTCCGAGCATCGCAGCATCGTCCGCGCGTGAGCGGGGAAGATCTAATCGTATGAGCCAGCCGGATGGTTCGGCCCGGCCCGCCATGGAATTTCGAATCAGGAGTTAGTGGAATGATCGTCAAGAAACTGGAAGACATTATCGGCACCAAGGATGACATCGATACCGAAGGCTGGAACAGCCGCCGGTTGCTGCTCAAGGATGCCGGCATGGGCTATTCCGTGCACGACACCGTCATCAAGGAAGGCGCCGAGCTGCACATGCACTACAAGAATCATCTCGAGGCCGTTTACCTGATCGAGAGCAAGAGCGAGATCCAGACGGTCGAGGACGGCAAGGTCTACCCGCTCGAAGCCTTCACCATCTACGCCCTCGACCAGCACGACAAGCACATCCTGCGCGCTAACAAGGGCTCGCACATGCGCATGGTCTGCGTGTTCAATCCCCCGGTCTCCGGCCGCGAAGTCCACGGTCCGGACGGCGCTTACCCCGCCGACCTG
>SLIA01000046.1 GCA_007135935.1 Wenzhouxiangella sp. | reverse complement strand
GCCGCAGGAGATCAGCACCGAACCTTCGGCATGCTTGGTGAAATGACGGTCAATCTGTACCGGGCGCAGCTCGTCCGGGCGTCGGCCTGAGGGTCTTTCCAATTCGGATTTCCTTTCGCTTGGAAGGCTGGCAAGGGTACCATGTTGCCCTGATTCCCGACCCCCGGAACGTCATGATCAGGAGCATGACCGCCTACGCGCAGGCCAGTGCGGCTTCGCCCAACGGCCAGTTGACCTGGGAGCTGCGCTCGGTCAACCAGCGCTATCTCGATGTCTCGCCGCGACTGCCGGAGGATTTCCGCGCGCTCGAGCCCGACTTGCGTCAGCAGCTCAAGGAACGGCTCGGCCGGGGCAAGATCGAGGCCTCGCTGAAATTCCAGGCCGACCCGGCCGCCGCCAGCGCTCGCCTGGAGGTCAACCATGATCTCGCCCGCGCCCTGGTCGACGCCCACGACGAGATTGCCGAGATGGCCGGGGGCAGTGCCGAGCCCGACCTGGTGCATCTGCTCGACTGGCCGGGACTGATCGTGCAGGAACGCGCCGACATGGACGCCGACCGAGAGCAGGCCGTGACACTGCTCGGCCAGGCCATCGACGCACTGATCGCCGCGCGCGAGCAGGAAGGCCTGGCGATTGCCGAGATGCTGGAGTCGCGCCTGGACGGCATCGAGCGCCAGGCTGCTGCCGTGCGTGAGCACCTTCCCGAGATCCGCGCCGCGCTGGAGAAACGCTTCCGTGAACGCCTGGCGGCCATCGAGGCCCCGGTCGAGCCGGGTCGTCTCGAGCAGGAAGTGGTGCTGCAGTTGCAGAAACTCGATGTCGACGAGGAGCTGGATCGGCTCGATGCCCATGTCGCCGAGGTGCGGCGGGTGATGGCGCTCAACGAGCCTGTCGGCCGACGGCTGGATTTCCTGATGCAGGAGCTCAACCGCGAGGCCAACACGCTGGGTTCCAAGGCCGCCCTTGCCGAGATCGGCCAGGCGGCCGTGGAGCTGAAGGTGCTGATCGAACAGATGCGCGAGCAGGTGCAGAATGTCGAGTAATTCCAGCCGCAGCGGCGACCTGTACGTCATTGCCGCGGCCAGCGGCACCGGCAAGACCAGCCTGATCGCGCATCTGCTCGAGCGCTGTCCGCACCTGGCCTTGTCGGTGTCCGATACCACCCGGGCAGCGCGTCGCGGGGAGGTCGATGGGCAGCACTACCGCTTCATCGATGTCGAGACCTTCCGGCGCGGCATTGCCGGGCAGCGCTACCTGGAGCACGCCGAGGTCTTTGGCAACTACTATGGCACCTCGCGCGACCAGGTCGAGCAGCACTGGGCCGAAGGTCGCGACGTGCTGCTCGAAATCGATGTGCAGGGGGCCGAGCAGGTGCGCAGGGCGCATCCGGACGTGTGCATGATTTTCATCCTGCCGCCGTCGATGGCCGCGCTGGGCGAGCGCCTGCATGGGCGCGGGCTTGACGAGCCCGAGGTGATCGCGCGTCGCCTCGACGAGGCCCGGCGCGAGATCGGTGCCTGCGGGGACTTCGACTGGCTGGTTGTCAACGACGATTTCGAGCGCACCGTCGACGAACTGGTCGCCATCGTCAATACCTGGCCACTCCGGCGCGAGCGCCAGTTCTGGCGGGTCGAACAGCTGTTGGATGAGGCGACGAATCCGATTACAATAAAGGATTGATTTCCGGGCGTCCTTGCTCGGGACCGACACCACTTCAGGAATGACCGAACCATGGCACGAGTAACCGTAGAAGACTGCATCGACGCCGTACCCAATCGCTTCGAGCTGGTGATGTCCGCCGCCCAGCGTGCACGCATGATCGCCAACGGCGCCGATCCGCTGGTCGAAGAGGAGTCCGACAAGCCGACGGTCATCGCGCTGCGCGAAATCGCCGAAGGCAAGGTCAACGACGAGAATATTGCCAGCCTGCAGGCCGAGCTGGACGCACGCCTGGCCGCCATGCAGGCCGAGATCCCGGCACCGCCCGAAGACGACCTCGACTGATCGGTTCGGGACCGGAGGTTCCGCAATCGATCACGCATCTGCCCCTCAGTCTGGAAACGCGCCCATGCTGCCCGGCCCGGTTCGCGAACTGAGGGATCTGCTCAATACCTACCTCGAGCCGCAGCATGTGGCCGTGGTGCTGCGCGCCTACGAAATGGGCGCAGAAGCCCACAAGGGCCAGAAGCGTCGCTCCGGCGAAGACTACATCTTCCATCCGGTAGCGGTCGCACGCATTCTTGCCGGCATGCGCATGGACTATCAGACCATCGCCGCGGCCATCCTCCACGACACCATCGAGGACACCCACCTGGGTCATGCCGACCTGGAGCGTGACTTCGACGAGCAGATCGCCAAGCTCGTCGACGGGGTGACCAAGCTCGACAAGATGAAGTTCCGCACCCGCCAGGAAGCGGATGCCGAGAGCTTCCGCAAGCTGCTGCTGGCGATGAGCCGCGATCTGCGGGTCATCTTCATCAAGCTGGCCGACCGGCTGCACAACATGCGCACCATCGAGGCCATGAGCCCCGGTGCTCGCCGCCGTATCTCGGCCGAAACACTGCAGATCTACGCGCCCATCGCCGGCCGGCTGGGGATGAACGAGCTCCGCGAAGAGCTCGAGGAACTGGGCTTTCGCCATCTCTATCCCAACCGCTATCGCGTTATCCGTCGCCGGGTACGCAAGAGCGCCGGCAATCGCGCTGAAATCATCGATTCGATCACCGAGGCCTTCAAGAAGCGCTTGAGCGAAGCCGGCATTCCGGCCCGCGTCGAGGGCCGGACCAAGGCGACCTTCAGCATCTACTGCAAGATGCGCGACAAGTCGCTGTCGTTCGACGATGTGATGGACCTGTACGCGTTCCGCATTGTCACCCACTCCGAGCCGCACTGCTACCAGGCGCTCGGCGTGGTGCACTCGCTCTACAAGCCCAAGCCCGGCAGCTTCAAGGACTACATCGCCCTGCCCAAGTCCAACGGATACCAGTCGCTGCACACGGTGCTCAATTCGCCCTTCGGGGTGCCGGTGGAGATCCAGATCCGAACCGTGGAAATGGACCTGGTGGCCGAGAAGGGCGCGGCCGCTCACTGGCTCTACAAGGCCACGCCGGACGGCTCGACGGCAGTGCGTGCGCGCGAGTGGCTGCTCAAGCTCGTCGAAACCCAGTCGCGCGCCGGAGACTCGGTGGAGTTCATGGACGCGGCCAAGGCCGAGCTGTTTCCCGACGAGATTTTCGTGTTCACGCCGCGCGGCAAGATCATCGACCTCAAGGCTGATGCCACCGCGCTCGACTTTGCCTACGCCATCCATACCGATGTCGGCAACGAGGCCGTGGGCGCGGTCATCGACAAGGAAAAACTCCCGCTCAACACCCGACTCGAGACCGGGCAGACCGTCGAGATCATCACCGAGCCCGGTTCGGCTCCGGAGCCGGAGTGGCTGGAGTTCGTGGTCACTTCCAAGGCTCGTTCGGCGATCCGCTCGCATCTGAAGAATCTGGAACAGGCCGACTCGGTGGCCATTGGCGATCGCCTGCTCGACCAGGCCCTGGCCCGGCGTGGCACCTCCCTGGAAAAGGTCTCGCAACGTCGGCTTGGCCGCTATCTCAAGAAGCTTGGCCTGGATCGTATCGAAGACCTCCTCATCCGCATTGCCCGCGGCGACATGCTGGCCGGGGTGGCCGCGCAGAAGCTGCTGCCGTTGACTCAGCGCCGGGCCAGCGAGGAAGCGGTGCCTGAAACCCTGACCATCGGTGGCACCGAAGGCAGTGCCATCGACTATGCCCAGTGCTGCAATCCCGTACCCGGCGACCCCATCATGGGCTACATGTCGCCGGGCAAGGGCATCGTCATCCACCGCGAGCGTTGCCCCAACGTGCCGGAACTGCGCAAGCAGCACGCCGATCGTTGCCTGAACGTCAGCTGGGCGCCGCTGATGCGCGGCCAGTTCTCGGTGCGCCTGAAGATCGTGACCGTCAATGGTCCCGGCGTACTGGCTTCCGTCTCGGCAACGCTAAGCGAGGTCGGAGCGAATATCGAGCGCGTCGAGCAACCTTCCACCACCCGCGAGACCGCCATCCTGCACTTCACCCTGGCGGTGGACAACCGCGACCAACTCGCCCGCATCATGCGCCGCCTCAAACGCAACCGGCATGTGTTGAAGGTGGTGAGGGAGTGAATATCTCGTTTGTTCGTTCATTCGTTTGTTCGTTAGTGTGTAGCCAGGACGAGCTGTTGAGATCGGTCTCCGTTCCCGACCCAACAAACGAAGCAACAAAACAACGAAAAAACGAACAAACGAACAAACGAACAAACATCCTGGAGGCCCCAATGAGCAAAACGCCCATCAATACCCAATCCGCGCCCGCCGCCATCGGCCCCTACTCCCAGGCCATCCGTTCCGGCAATACCGTGTACCTGTCCGGTCAGATTCCGCTGGATCCGGCCACCGGCGAGGTGTTTGCCGGCGATTTCGAGGCGCTGGTCAACCGGGTGTTCGACAATCTCGAGGCGGTGGCGACCGCTTCCGGCGGCTCGCTGGCCGATGTCGTCAAGCTCAATATCTTCCTCACCGACCTGGGGCAGTTCGGCGTGGTCAACGAATTGATGGCCGAGCGTTTCTCCGAGCCATACCCGGCCCGGGCCACCATCGAGGTGTCGGCGCTGCCCAAGGGCGTGCCGGTGGAGATGGACGCCGTCCTGGTGTTGGCCGAGGACTGATCCGGCCGGTGGCGGGCAGCGCCTGACATGCGCGATGTGAGCGAACTGCCGGGCGTGGGTCCGCAGGTGGCCGGGCGCCTCAAGGCGCTGGGCATCGTCACCGAGGTCGACCTGCTGTTTCACCGCCCGCTTCGCTACGAGGATCGCACCCGCATCACGCCGATGAACCGGGTGCGGCCCGAGACCCGCGTGCAGATCGAGGGGCGGGTGATGCACCAGGAGGTGGTGCAGCGCCGACGGCGCATGTTGCTCGTGACCCTGGCCGATGACTGCGGCGAGATCACGCTGCGCTACTTCCGTTTTTATCCCAGCCAGCGGCGCATGTTCCAGGTCGGCAATCGCATTCGCTGTTTTGGCGAGGTGCGCTTCGGTCCGGAGGGGTTCGAGATGGCCCATCCGGAGTGCCGGGTGATCGGCACTCGCTCGCCCGAACCCCTGCCCGAGCACCTCACGCCCATCTACCCGATCACCCAGGGCCTGGCGCGGGCCACGCTGACCCGTCTGATCGACGAGGCCGTCGAGCGCGTTCGCCAAGGGCAGCTCGCGCTGCCGGACCCGCTCGAAGGCATGGAGCAGGCCGGAACGCTGGCCCAGGCGATACTGACCATCCATCGTCCGGGGCCGGGAGAGGATCTCGATGCCTTGATCGACGGCCACCACCCGGCCGTGCGCCGCCTGGCCACCGAGGAACTGCTGGCGCATCACCTGGCGCTGGCCCGTCTCAATCGGGCGCGCGAGCGTCAGCGCGCGCCGAAACTCGACAGTGGCGAGACGCTGCGTGCCGGGCTGCTCGAGCGGGTCGGCTTCGAGCCCACCGGCGCCCAGAAGCGAGTCAGCGAGGAGATCCTGGTCGATCTGCAGCGTGACCGCCCCATGCGCCGCCTGCTGCAGGGCGATGTCGGCTCGGGCAAGACACTGGTTGCGGCCAATGCATTGCTGGCTGCCGCCGCCAGCGGCCGTCAGGCAGCCATCGTCGCGCCCACCGAAATTCTTGCCGAGCAGCATTTCAACACGCTCAGCCAATGGCTCGAACCGCTGGGGTTGAAGCTCGTCTGGCTGGCCGGCAAGGTCAAGGGCAAGGCCCGCCGCCAGGCCCTCGAGGCGCTGGCAGGTGACGCCAATATTGCCATCGGCACCCATGCCCTGTTCCAGGCCGGCGTCGAGTTTCGCGACCTGGCGCTGGTGGTGGTCGACGAGCAGCACCGCTTCGGCGTGCACCAGCGCCTGGCGCTGGCGGCCAAGGGCAGCAGCGGGGATCATATCCCGCATCAGCTGGTCATGACCGCCACTCCCATTCCACGCACCCTGGCCATGACCGCGTATGCCGGGCTGGAGGTGTCGGTGATCGACGAGCTACCGCCCGGTCGCAAGCCGGTGACCACGGTGGCCATGAGTCAGGGCCGGCGCGAGGAAGTGGTCGAGCGCCTGCGCCGGGCGCTGGCCGAGGGACGCCAGGCCTACTGGGTCTGTCCCCTGATCGAGGAATCCGACCTGCTCGAGGCGCGTGCCGCCGAGTCGACCGCCGAAGAACTCGCCCAGGCGCTGCCCGGTCATGCCGTCGGCCTGATCCACGGTCGCATGAAGCCGGCCGAGAAGCAGGATGTCATGACCCGTTTCAGTGCCGGCGAGATCGATCTGCTGGTGGCCACCACCGTCATCGAGGTCGGGGTCGATGTGCCCAACGCCAGCGTCATGATGATCGAGAATGCCGAGCGCCTGGGCCTGTCGCAGCTCCACCAGCTCCGCGGCCGCGTCGGCCGGGGCAGCGCGCAGGCGGCCTGTGTGCTGATCTACAAGCCGCCGCTGGGCGAGACCGCCAGAGCGCGCCTGGAGGTCATGCGCGAGACCACCGATGGCTTCGTCATTGCCGAAAAGGACCTTGAGCTGCGCGGCCCCGGTGAGGTGCTGGGCACGCGCCAGACCGGCATGCTCCGCTTCCGGGTCGCCGACCTGGGGCGCGACGCCGGGCTGCTCGAGCCGGTCAAGGCGCTGGCCGAACGGCTCGACCGCCCCGGTGCCGATATCATCATCGAGCGCTGGATCGGCGAGGCGGAGCAGTTTGTGGATGTTTGACGGGAAGGTAAAAGGTGAAAGGTGAAAGGTGAAAGGTGAAAGGTGAAAGGTGAAAGGTGAAAGGTGAAAGGTGAAAGGT
>SLIA01000174.1 GCA_007135935.1 Wenzhouxiangella sp. | reverse complement strand
TGAGCCGGGACGCTGGTGATGACCGCAACCATGAGGGGGTGCGCCTTGCCACGATGCATCGCGTCAAGGGGCTGGAGTTCCGCTACGTGTTCCTGGCTTGCATCAACGACGGCATCTGTCCATTGGAAGCTGCCGTTGGCAACACAGAGGATCCGACGGAGCGCCGATCAAGCGAACTGAATGAACGGGCCTTGTTTCATGTTGCCGCCAGCCGCGCAATCGGAAGGCTGTTCGTGAGTTGCTCCGATGCTCCGAGCAGGTTTATTCCGCGATTTGGAGAAGAGTCTGATCACCCTGGGTCCGACGTTGGCTGAACTCACCTGGATCGATCTCACCGCCACCGACCGCGACAAAGTCCGGCGGGTGCTGGATCTGTTCAAGGAGCAGGGCACGGTCGATGAGCTGGGACTGGGCAGTCTGCGGGATTTGTTTTCCAATGCGCTGTTTCCCGGCACGTCCGTGTTGCATACGCGGCTGCGCTACGTGCTGTTCATTCCGTGGATCTACCAGCAGATCGAATCCTGGGGCGGGGGTTGGGATGTGGCGGAGTGGTCGCGCAAGCTGGAGGTGCGGCTGATCGATGCGCTGGCCGAAAGCGAAGATGCCGCCGGGGTGATCGGGATCGATGCGCGCGAGAAGCTGGCGCGTATGGCCAGTTCTGCCTATTGGGCCTTGCTGGTGCGCTGGGGTATCTTTGTGCCTGGTCGCAATCAGGGCTGGTATCACACCCATCTCGACAGTCTGGTGCGGCGGCAAGGGGACTTGCCGCGCACGGACGATCCTGGTGTGGTCTGGGAGAAGACATTCACCTGGCACCCCCACCTGCCACCGGCACCGGCCGGCTTTCCGGACGAGGCGAGTTTTGGCCTCACTGCGCAGGAAGCGGATTTCGTGCTGGGGCGCATCCAGGAGCGTTGCCCGGACAGTCTGCTGGTCTGGCTGGCGCAGGAGGGCCATTCAGAACTTGCCGAGGTGCTATGGGATGAGCCTCTGGCGACGGAAGCGCCGGAATCCATGGCCGAGACGGTGGAACTGGGGCGGCGATTCTCCTTGCACGTGGAAGGCGCACCGTTGCTCTACAACCTGGTGCTGGCCGAGCTTCGCCATGAGCTCGACGGTGGCGAACGTGACCAGGAATGGATGGAGCATAATCGGGCCGAGCTGGCCGACTGGGCAGCCCGCGAGAGTGAAGAGCCGGTATTCGATTCCGACGCACTGTGGCGTCTTGTGGCCTTGTCCGGTGGACGGCTCAGGCACCGGCAGCAGCGGTTCGTCGATGCCTGGTCCGAGTTTCTGGCCGATCAGGGCCCGCATGCAGTGGCCGATAGCCGGGCACTGCGTGACCTGATCCACCGCCGTGAGATTCAACTGAAAGGGAATCGTGCCCGCGTAATCAACCAGGGCCGCCTGCTCGACTGGAGCGGCCAGACCGGCGTGGGCCGTATGGAATTTCGCTGGCCGAACGTGCGCCAAATGCTGATTGATTTACACCAAGGGTTTGGTCGCTGATGCTCTCCCCCGATCAACGTGCGGTTGCCATGGAGCTGTTGCGGCCACCGGCCGGGTATCGCATCGATCAGATCGTGCTGACTTCCTATTCGCTCGACCTGGATGTGTTGCTGTCCTTGCCACTGGCGGTATTGGCCCATTCCGATCGCGGGGTGGACGAGTTGCTGGAAGATCGCATGTTGGTCATCGAGGCGTTGCGGGAAGCCGGCGAGCGACTACATGTGTTTGTCGATGAGGGCGGTATCGCGATACCCCATGCCAACCGCGAGCTCTACACCTTGCTGGAAACTTGCGTGCATCCGGTTCGCGCGCCCGGCGGCGGGGCTTTTCACCCGAAGGTCTGGCTGGTCCGGTTTGTCGATGAGGACCAACAGCCGTTGATTCGGGTGGCGGTGACCTCGCGCAACCTGACTTTCGATCGCTCCTGGGACGTGGCCCTGACCAGCGAGGCGGTGCCCGAGGCCAGGCAGATAAAGGAATCACGACCTCTGGCCGAACTCGTTCGCGCCGTTCCCGGCATGGCGGTTCGCGGGATCGGGTCCGAAGTGGAGGATGTGGTGGCTCGGCTTGCCGATGAGGTCGAACGTGTGAGCTTTCCGGCAGCAGACGGGTTCAAGGGTGGGGTGAACTTCGAAGTTATGGGGCTGACCGGAAAGGCGCATGCGCCCTGGCGACCGGCCCAATCTGGTTCCACGCTCCTGGCCATGGCGCCGTTTGTCAATCGCACGGGCCTGGACGCGCTGGCGGCTGCCTCAACGGCGGAGCGCATACTGATCAGCCGGCCGGAGGAACTGGACGATATCTCGGAGGAAGCATTGGCAGCCTGGCAGCAGGTGCTGGTGTTGTCCGAGGCCGCCCTGGACGAGCCCGACGATGCCGGCAGCCGGCCGGCCGATCTGCATGCCAAGCTGATTGCACTGGAGCACAACCGTCAGGTGACCTGGCATGTGGGTTCCGCCAATCTCACCGCGGCAGCACTGACCGGTCGCAACATCGAAGTCATGGCAACGGTGACCGGGCCGAGAGGTAATCGCGGCAGTGGCAAGGGTTTCGGCATACACCGCTTCCAGGAATCGGGCTTTCTGAACCTGTGTGAACCCTACCGGCGCACGGAGCGTCCGGATGAAGACGAGGCGCTGAAAGCTGGCAAACGTATGCTGGATCAGGCCCAAGAAGCCTTGTTGCAGGCCGAGCTGAGGGTGCAGTGCCAGGCGGAAGAAGATCAGTGGCGCTGGAGCCTTGAGGGCCAGCTTGAAGTGCCGGCAGAAGTCAGCGCGAGCTGCTGGCCTGTGTCGCTGACCGAAGACAACGCTCGTCCACTGATCTTGCCGTGCCAGTGGACGCTGCCGATTGCCAGGCTGACTGCTTTCGTTGCCTTTCGTCTCAAGGTGGACGCGGACGTGGATGACCTGCGCCTGGTGCTCAAGCTGCCGGTTGATGGCATGCCCGAGGGGCGGATCGCCCACGTTCTGAGAACGCTGATCGACTCACCGGAGAAGTTTCTGAAGTTTCTGCGTGCCCTGCTCGGTGGTCTTGACGGCATGGTGGACTGGGCCGAGGACCAGGGTGCCGGCGCCTGGCAGGGCGAATGGGCGGCCGGGCTGGGTGGCGAGACATTGCTCGAGGACCTGGTGCGGGCCGCAGCTCGTGAACCGGAACGGTTGGAACCGGTTCGGCGCCTAATCGAGGATCTGCGCGCTACGCCGGAAGGCCGCGAAATCGTGCCGGATGACCTGTTCGCAGTCTGGCAGGTGGTTGATGACGCAGTGTCGGGCGGTGGCCGATCGGACAATGCTTGAAATATACGCAGATAACGTATAGCATCTGATGAAGATTGTTTTCTTTGAAACGCCGCTGTTTTCCCGCTTGTTGCCGAATTACCTGGATGACGATCGAGAAGCGGGCGTTGAAGCGTGCAATTCAGGCCGAATTGCAGGCCAGGAGACCGAAATGAGCAAAACGAAGCGCAAGCTGTTCGATGAATTGATGGAAGGCGTCGATGCCATGCAACGGCAACGTGAAGGCAAAGCCACGCTGCGCACCCATGAAGTCGATAAACTGCCGCCCCTGTCGGTGGATGCGGCTACCATCCGCAATACTCGTGAACAGCTTGCGGTCTCCCGTGCCATCTTTGCGCGCCGGTTGCGGGTTTCCACTCGCACCTTGGAGAACTGGGAGCAAGGACGGGCCCGCCCCAATGCCCAGGCTTCCGCATTGATTCTGATGGTTCGAAAGTTTCCCGATACGTTCAATCGATTACGGCAGCTGGATAACGAGGCAGCTTGAGATCGTGCGGCTTCTCGGTGCAACAGGGGGAGCGCCGTGAATCGGCCTGATACCGAAGCGATCCTGAGCCCGCTCAAGCCGTTCCAGCGGCGCACGGTCGATCACGCATTCGAACGGTTGTTTCTGGCCCCGGACAGCACGACCCGTTTTTTGGTTGCCGACGAGGTCGGGCTGGGCAAGACGCTGGTGGCGCGCGGGGTGATTGCCAAAGCGCTCGACCACTACTGGGACCAAGTCGACCGGATTGATATCGTCTACATCTGCTCCAACCAGTCGATTGCCCGTTCCAACCTGCCCAAGCTGCAGGTCACTGGTGAACAGGAGCGTTCCTTTGCGCTGGCCACCCGTCTGACCATGCTGGCCACCGAGCTGGCGCCCAGGGAAGGCGAGGCCTCGTTCGGCGACAGCAAGGTGAATTTCATCAGCTTCACCCCCGGCACCTCGTTTCAGATGGGGCATTCAGGCGGAATGGCGAAGGAACGACGGGTGCTGTTCCACCTGCTCGATGGCCTGATTCAACCGAGGATCGGGTTGATGAACCTGATGCAGGGCGGCGTTCAGCGCACCAAGTGGTGGCGCAAGAAACTCAATCAGGATCCATTGCCTTTGGATGAAGGCATTTATTGGGAGTTCCGCAAACGATTTCGGGAAAATGTCCGGCTGCGCAGGGACATTGATGAAGCGATTGAGTGGTGGTTCGGCTACAAGCGCAAGCACTATCCGCGCGAGGCGACGACAACCCGCAATCGGCTGCTAGGTGAACTGCGCCGCATGCTTGCAGATCTCTGTGTGCAGGCGCTGGAGCCCGACCTGATCATTCTTGATGAATTTCAGCGTTTCAAGGGCATGCTGGAGGCGCGGGATGACTACCGTGACCCGGCCGCCGAGATCGCCCAGGCGCTGTTCAATGCACCAACCCCCGAGGGTCATCGCCCACGAACGTTATTGCTGTCGGCGACACCCTACAAGCTCTACACCGCCGATGCAGAGATCGAGCATGAAGATCACTACCGGGACTTCATCGACACCACGCGCTTTCTGTTCGACGAAGACGAGTCGCGCGTGCAAGCCATGCGTTCCCAGTTGGCGAACTACGGCAGCCAGTTAAAACGGGCCGCTCAAGGACTGCCGCATGATGTATCCGCCGCGAAAACCGCAGTTCAGGATACGCTCAAGTCCATCATGGCACGCACCGAGCGCATCGTTGCCAGCGAAGACCGAGACGCAATGGTCGAGGATGCGGGAAATCATGTGCCGCTGGAAAGCTCCGATATTCGTCAGTACATGGCCTCCGATGCATTGTTCAAGGCGGTTGGCGATCATGATCCGCTGGTGTTCTGGAAGTCGGCCCCCTATCTCGGCAATTTCATGCACGGCTACAGGTTCAATGACCGGCTCGACGAAGCCCTGTCGCAATCGCCGCACAAGGTCGCCGAGGTGCTCAGCAAACATGGGGAAGCCTTTCTTTCTGGCCGCGACATCGAAACCTGGAGCGAGATCGATCCCGGCAACGCCAAGCTGCGTGAGCTGGTCCACGAGTTGATCGAAGGCGGCATCTGGAAGCTGCTGTGGGTTCCGCCAACGGTGCGCTACTGGGAGTATGAAGGTGCCTACCGGGGAACGGAAGGACTGACCAAGACCTTGCTCTTTTCAGCCTGGAACGTGGTGCCGGATGTAGTGAGCGGTATTCTGAGCTACGAGGCCGAGCGGTGCATGGTTGGCGGTTCCATGAGCTCCTATCAGGACCCCGACCATCAGCAAAGCCGGCTGTTGCGACTCAGTCAGACTGCCCAGGGCTCGCGTTCACGTCACCGCCTGCTGCTATTGCTGCTTCCCTGCCTGACACTGGCTAATCACGCACACCCTTTGACGGCGCCGACCAATCTTGACCGGCGTGACTGGGTGCGTAACCAGGTCACCAGGCTGCTGGCCGACCCTGCCCTGCCGAATCCCAAGGAAGGGCCGGTCGATGAGCGCTGGGAATGGGCCATGCCCATCCTGCTGGACCCGGAAATGGGATCGTTTCTGGAATACTGGCGCGATGCGTCGGTCAACGAGATCGCCAAGCCCAATCCGGAAGTGCTTCCTGGCTACATCGATGATCTGCTCTCGCTCGATCCGGCAAGCCTGGGTCGTCGCCCGGATGATCTCGTCGACTTGGTCACCGAAGTGGCACTGGGCTCGCCAGCAGTCATTGCTGCCCGAATGCTGGGGTCGACCGAGTTGGATGATGACTGGCGTCGCTGGTATGCCGCCGATCTGGCCGGATCGTTCTGGAAGCTGTTCAATCGCCCAGCCGTGGTCCGCTTGTTGCTGCAGCTTGCGGATGCAAATCAACGCGGCCATGGCGAAGACGATGCCTATTGGCACCGGGTGCTTCGCTATTGCATCGATGGCAACCTGCAGGCGGTGCTCGACGAGTGCTGGCACCTGGCATGGGAACAACATGCCTGGTCGGCGAACCAGCCCGTTGAGAGCATCTGCGAGCAATGTATTCGGCAGATCGCCGAGGCGGTGATTCCACCACGAGGCTCCATTCAGGTTAGACCACTGACCGATGATCGATCGCTATTCGCAAGCAAGCCCATACACATTAGAACCGCTTATGCTCAGCGTTTTGGTCACGCCCGTTCAGAGGACGGTATCTTAAGCCAGGATGCCGTGCGTGCTGCCTTCAATAGCCCGTTCCGCCCATTCCTGCTGACCAGCACGTCCATCGGCCAGGAGGGCCTGGACTTTCATCCCTGGTGCCATCGACTGGTGCATTGGAACCTGCCGGGTAATCCGGTAGACATGGAGCAACGCGAGGGCCGCGTACATCGCTATAAGGGCCATGCCGTGCGACGCAACGTGGCCGCAAGCCATGCAGTCGAGGCAATGGCGCAGTGGCAGCCGGGAATGAACCTGTGGGATCTGATCTTCGATGCCGCCAACCGGGAAGCTCGTGAACGCGGATTGAGCGATTTGATCCCCTACTGGATCGCAACCGGCGAGTTCAAGGTTCAACGCAGGGTGCCGCTGCTGCCCTACACCCGAGAAGTCGAAGCCTTCGCCCGCCTCAAACGCCAACTCGCCGCCTACCGCGTCGTCTTCGGCCAACCACGCCAGGAAGA
>SLIA01000230.1 GCA_007135935.1 Wenzhouxiangella sp. | reverse complement strand
CTGGTCAACACCGCGACCATCAACTGTGACGTGATCGGGTTCGACAACCAGGTAGCAGACTCCGACAGTCACTCGGTCGACCTGATCGACCCGGCCATCGAAGTCACCAAGTCCGGACCCGATACCGCGAAGGTCGGCGACGAGGTCTGCTGGGATATCAGCTTCGAGAACACCGGCACCGGTGAGTTGGAAAACTGCTCCGGCGATGACACCTTCCTGGGTGACCTGGGTGCATTCGAGGCCGGCGTGACGCAGAGCTTCTGCCACACCGCCACGGCCGACGACCCGAATCCGATCGAGAATACCGCCACGATCACTTGCGGCGTGGCCGGCTTCGACAACCAGGTCAGCGATTCCGACGACCACTCGGTCGACCTGATCGACCCGTCGGTCAGCCTGACCAAGCAGTGTCATCCCGATCCGGTTCTGGTCGGCGACGACATCAACTGGTCCATCCTGGTCGAGAATACCGGTAGCGGAAGCCTCGACTGCCTGCTCAACGACCCGGATGCCGGTTTTGTCGACGAGGCGTTCTCCCTCGATCCCGGCGACACCGAAAGCTTCGACGCTTCACGGCTGGTTGAGCTTGGCGATGCGCCGTCCATCACCAACGAAGCCACGGTAAGTTGCGATGTGGTCGGATTCGACAACCAGGTCAGCGACGAAGACAGCGCCACCTGCGAAGTCGAGGTTCCCGGCGAGGAAGTCTGCCGTACACCTGGCTTCTGGGGCACACATGGCGGCACCGAGCATCCGCGCTCAAGCAACCTGACCCAGATGGCGATCGACGCCGCCGGCGGTGAATTGCATGTCTGCGGCACCACGGTGTCCGACACCGAGGTCGGCAGCGTGAATTCGGCCATCGAAGCCATGTGTGTGCGGGTTCAGGGTCAGCAGCAACGGCAGCTGGCCCGCCAGCTCACGGCCATGGCACTGAACTGCGTGATCAGCAATGGCTCGGCCGACTGTGACGGCACCAGCGTGGAAAGCCTGTTCGCCGATGCCAATGCCGCCTGCGCGGCCGATGACGGCAACCTGTCGGACTACATCGCCCGGGTCGACTGCTTCAACAACGGCGGCCAGTGGGACTGGGACGAAGGATTCTGCTACATCGATCCCGACGATCCCAACAACTGCCAGAATCGCGATCTCGACTACACGACCGACATCTTCGACGGCGTACATCCGCTGCCGGGACCGGCCGGAAGTCCGCGAGCCTGCAATGCAGCCAGAATGAACGATGTCTATATCGTTCCCTGAAGCGGCACCTGACGTCGTGGCGGATTTCCGCCACGGCGTTCAATCTCCCTCAACCACCTGCCGGGGCGCGCGATGCGCCCCGGCTTTTGCCTGGAAGATACTGAAATGAATGTGATGCTGCAGAGACTTCGATTCATCACGGGCTTGCTGGCCGCAGGCCTCGTTCTGCCCTTGCTTGCAAGCGAGCTTGTCGTGGACAATCTCGACGATGACGGTCCGGGCTCGTTACGCCAGGCCATCGAGCAGGCCAATGCCGACCCGGCCCTGGCTGTTATCCAGTTCGAGGCATCGCTGGACGGGATTCTCACCCTGCTCTCGCCGTTGCCGGTCATCACGGAGGATGTGGATATCCTGGGTGCGGGCGCACAGCAGGTAAGCATCAGTGGTGGTCAGACACACCAGATTCTCGAGATTGCACCGGGCACGACGGTTTCACTGTCGGGCCTGTCCCTGATCGATGGCGATGGCGAGCTGGGCGGTGGTGCCGTCATCAACGAAGGTACCCTGACCATCAGCGAATGCATTTTCAGCGGCAACCAGTCTGAATTCGGCGCCGGAGGCGCCATCGACAATTTCTTCGGTGAACTGGTCATCCTCTCGAGCATCCTGACCGGTAACGAGGCGAACACCGGTGGTGCCATCGCCAATTTCAATGGCACCGTGGAGATCATCGAGAGCACCATCAGCGACAACCAGGCACTGCTTGGTGGCGGCATCGACAACGCCGGTCAGCTCTCGATTGTCCGCAGCACGCTCAGCGGCAACAGTGCCGACTTCGGTGGTGCGGTGGAAAACGCCGGAGTGCTTCATGTAGTCAATTCCACTTTCTCCGGTAATCTTGCCGCCTTCGACGGCGGAGCAATCGACAATTTTGGTGGCGAGGTGAGCCTGCTGCATGCCACCCTGGCCTTCAACCAGGCAACAGACAGCGGCGGCGCGATCTGGAACGGCGACGAAGGGACACTGGTTACCAAGCACTCCATTCTTGCCGGCAGCGACGACAACGAATGCTTTTCCGAAACGGGCTCCGGCTGGACCGCTCTGGGGGTCAACTACTCGACCGATGCCAACTGCGAGGACTTCCAGGCCGCCACCCTGGCGGATCTTGCACTGGCCGCACTGGATGACCATGGCGGACTGACCTGGACCCATGCCCTGCAAGCCGACAGCGTTGCCATCAACGCCGCCGAAGACTGCACCGGCATCGATGGAGCAGAACCGGTGACCGAGGATCAGCGCAGCATTTCCAGGCCGCAGGGAGAACACTGTGACGTCGGAGCCTACGAACGAGTGGTCGACGTTGATCCGCCACCACCTGAGGATCCGATTTTCTCCGATCGCTTCGAACAACCCTCGGGCTGATCAGCCCGAGGCCGAGAGGTGGTCGAGGTGGTGGTTCTTGATCAGACGATACAGTTGCGCACGTGAAACCTTCAGATGGGCGGCGGCGGTCTGAACATTGCCGCCGGCAGCCTTCAATGCCTGGGTGATGGCCTCGCGCTCGGCGTGCTTGCGACAAGCACGCAGGGAGGCCACTTCCCTGAGGGCGGCCGACCCGTTGCTGGTCGCTGCCCCGGCAGAAAGCGTCAGGCCCAGGTCCCGGTCGCTGATGGTCGAGCCGTCCCCCATCACGAGTGCCTGTAACACGCGATTTCTCAGTTCACGAACATTGCCGGGCCACTGGTGTTCGAGCAGTGCCCGCACGGCACGCTCATCCAGTTCCCGCACGGCCACTTCGTACTGACGCGCGAAACGGTCGATGAAACAGCGGGCCAGGGCCAGCACATCGTCCCCACGCTCGCGCAGTGGCGGTGCGTGAATCCTCAAGGCCCCCAGCCGGTAGTAAAGATCCTCGCGAAAGCGTCCGGCCCGGCAGGCCGAATCGAGAGCGGTGTGGGTTGCGGCAATGATGCGAACGTCGGCCGTGATCGGCTCGCAACTGCCCAGGCGTTCGAAACTGCCCTCTTCGAGGAAGCGCAACAGGGCAATCTGGTTGTCCAGCGGCAGATCGCCGATCTCGTCAAGCAGCAGGGTGCCGCTTGAGGCTGCCTCGATGCGGCCGATATTGCGTCGCTCGGCACCGGTAAACGCGCCTTTTTCGTATCCGAACACCTCGGACTGAAACAGCGAATCGGGCAGTGCCGCACAGTTGACCGCCACGAAAGGCCCGGATGACCGGCGCGAGTGCTGATGCAGCAGGTTGGCGATCATCTCCTTGCCCGTGCCGGTCTCGCCGGTGATCAGCACCGGCGCGTCAATTGCGGCAAATCGGCGAATCACCCGTTGCAATTCGGTGATTGCCAGACTCGATCCGACCAGCTCCGTACAGGAACGTCCGTTATGACTACCCATTGCAAACCTCCCCGGCCCCCCCGTCCTCCGGCATGATCAGTTCCACGCCCGACCGCGCCTGCCAGGCAACACTACATGGCACCTCGATCTCGACCATCACCCGGTCTTCCCCGTCCAGAACCAGGGGCAGGTCGGCAAGCCCCGAGACCGTGTCGAGGGTCAGTCGAGTCGGCTGCTCGAAGACCTGGTGGTTGAATCGCACGGGCACCAGGCGCCGACCGGCGGCGGCCAGCTCGATGGCTGCCCTTAGCGGGCAATTGTCCCGCCCCTGCCCGGTGCATACGCGCAAGCCGTTGTCGATGTGAGTGTTGACTTCGATCGCCTCCGGCAAGGGTCCCTGCCGTTCGAAAGCACCGAGATCGGCGTAGCCGCCGGCAAATCTCGGATCACCATTTCCGCGCTGGTCCCAGACCAGGCGGTTGCCGTCAGCGTCCACTGCCGCTTCGGTTGCCGCCAGGTTGACCGCCGGACTTGCACCGCTCAGCGACAAGGTCATGGTCGGACCGTTGTAGTAATCCAGCCGTTCGAAAACGGGATCGACGGTCAGCAGCGGCTCGCCACATTCGACATGCTCGCCATGAATCAGGTTATGGATAAACCGCGCGCTGTCTGCCGCACTGTGACACTGATTGCCATTGCCGGAGAGAATGGAGTTGGCCATGGCCAGCTCACCGCTCGCATCGACCGCACCGCCCTGCCCGGCCAGGTTGTCGTAAAAGGTGGCGTGGACGATTTGCAGCGCCCCTTCGACGCTGGCAACCGCACCACCTTGCCGGGCACGATTGCCGATCAGAGTCGAATTGACCATGAAGAGTTTGCCCGTATTGAAGACGGCCCCACCGGAATCGGTCGCTTTGTTGTCGAACAGGGAGGAACTGTCGATCACCAGCCGGCCATCGTTGCGCACCGCACCACCCCTGTCGCCGAAGCCGTCGCGCAGGGTCACTCCGCGCAACACGAGACGACCGCCTGGGGCGACTTCCAGCAACCGGTGTTGACCTTCGCCGCTGATCGTCACGCCATAGGCGCGCCACAACAAGCGTTCGATAAAGCCATCAATGGTGACATCGCCTTCAATCACCGGCAGCGGAGCATCAAGCTGGATCGTTCTGGGTCTGGAGAACAAGCCATCACGATCGCCGAAATCAATCCGGCAAGGCACGCCGGCCGCGGCGGCCTGTTGCAGGGCCTCCTGGAGAGATCCCGGCCCCGTTGCCGCATCCGTGATCACCGTGAAATGGCAGTCTTCGGCCGCCGCCATCAACGGCCACCCTGCCAGCAGCAGGAAGATCAGGGCTGATGCCCGGAAACAACGGAATCTGGCGGTCACCGTCACTTTCCGCCTCCTCCGGCGGCGCCACCGCCTGCCGGCTCCAGCACCACCTGAACTTCCTCGGCGCCCGGACCGACCGGCACGTTCTGCACCCGCCTGGTGACGTGACCATCGGCCCTGGCCACCAGTGCGTAATGGTCGGCCCCCAGGTTGGAAAAGACGAACTGGCCATCGAGATCGCTGCGAACCTGGCGCACGGAGGTACTGTAGGCGTCCGGAAACTGTTCCCCCCACTGCAGCGAAACCGTCGCACCGGCAACCGGGCTGCCCCGTTCGTCCAGTACTGTGCCGAACAACCACTGCTCGCCCCAGTCCATGGGCACGACGGCCTGGTTGTCCCGCCCTGCCTCGATCTGGATTCCACGTGCTTCCAGGCGGGGCAGCGAGCGGGTCTCCAGTTGCATCACACCGGCGGCGATATCCGGCAACCAGAACTGGCCGGCAGAGTCGGTGACGACGGGAATGGCCGATTGTCCGGCCGGAGTGGTGGACCTTGCCCACATGGCAAAATTGCCCAGTGGCCGCCCATCCGGATCGATGACCGCGCCAAACAATCCGCCCCGATCGTCACGTTGCAGCTCGATGTCGCGCCGGTTGTTGCCGGCAGAGATGGCCATCGGTTCCGACACCCAGCTGGCATAGCCCTCGGGCGGACTCACCCCGAGCAGGAAATGCCCACCCGGCTCCAGTCGCTCCAGCAGGAAGTAACCGGCTGCATCGGTCACGGCCTGGCGATGAACCGACGGGCTGGACGAACTCAGCCAGATGCGTGCATCTGAAATCGATTCTCCTGCCGGCCCGGTCAGACGCCCGGCCAGGACCGCACTGGCCTCGCGCGGCTCAAGTTGTACATCGAGGCGAATCTCCGAACTCGAGCCGGCCGAAGAGGACGCCAGGGCCTGGCGTTTCACAAGATAGTCCGGATGCCGGAATTCCACCACCGGAGCCTGACCGGCCCTGGGCCAGGAACCGGTGACACGATAGCTGCCGTCTGCACCCGTGCGCGTTTCATCACCGCCGAGCAGTCGCACCCGCGCCAGGTCCAGCGGCTGACCCGCTTCATCCTGTACCAGTCCATGCACGGTCACCCGCCCCCTGGGGCGCAGGTAGATCTCGACCGAGGCCGAACCGGCACGCACCTGGACGCTGGCGGAATGGTGATCATCGCTCTCGGGCACCGTGAGAACGTACTCCCCCGACTCCAGGGACTGGAAGGAGAACATGCCCAGGGCGTCGGTGACGACACTTCCGGGATCGGGCAGGTAGGCGGACATCGCGTTTGCCTCGATTCGGATGTCGGGCAGCGGCACACCGGCGGCATCGAGAACCGTGCCGCCAATGGTCAGCTCGGAGTCATCATCTGACTCATCGCCACCGTTGCCGGAACGCGAAGTACGAACGGAACGATGCTCGGTCTCGAAGTGTGCGGCATCCAGTGTCACCGGGGTCGGCTCATGCTCGCGGGCTGAAGTCGAACGTGAGGTCCGTTGCTCCAGCGCCTCGGGACCAGAGTCGCGCTGTCGCACCTGACGCGACAGATGACGCCCCGTCTCGGAGACACTCTCCGGCGCTTCGGCCTGCTGCTCGGATGGGGCCGCACCCCCTTCCCTGCCAGGCCCGTCGGCTTCTCCGACCGGCCCGAACGTCGCCAGATCGCCACCGCGCAAGAGAAAGACCAGCACCAGGCCGCCGGCCAGAAATACGACCCACAGCCATCGGGCATGCCACAATCGCCGGAGCAGCGAACCCCTCACGACCTCGTCAGATCGTGCGTCCT
Source organism: Wenzhouxiangella sp. (assembly GCA_007135935.1). Lineage (GTDB taxonomy): Bacteria > Pseudomonadota > Gammaproteobacteria > Xanthomonadales > Wenzhouxiangellaceae > Wenzhouxiangella. Next base: position 15,807 of record SLIA01000230.1, on the reverse strand, counting down.
GCCTTTCAGTCACTATCGCCTACCTCACTGCCGGAAGTCAGCAATCGAAATTGTTGAACATCGCGCCGACCGCCCCCGCCAGCCGGATTCTGACCCAACACCATAAAAAGAGATTGCTATCTCATATGGTGTATCATACTGTGCACTATATCACATATGTGAAAATTTCAATAGCAGGTCAAAAGCAAAGCGCCCTGCCGGCGAGACACCGGCAGGGCGCTGATGCGGAGACCAACAGGCTGTGCTGAAAGCTCAGGTCACAATGGTGATCGGGCTGCGGGCATGTCGGCTGACCTTGTCGCTGACACTGCCCATCAGCAGTGTCTGCATGCGCGAAAGGCCGCGCCGGCCCATGATGACGAGCACGCTGTGATCGTCCTCGGTGTAGCGAATGATCTCTTCGGCCGGATCGCCAATCGAGGTTTCCTCGTCGATCTCGACCGATGTTTCTCCCAGCGCCTCACGCACCTTGTCGAATGCCCGCTGGGCCGAAGCCTGGGCGGCCTGGTCGATGTCGGCTCGCGACATGCCGGCCATGCCAATGATCTCCACCGAAGCAGCCGGGAAGACGTAGAACAGGCGTAACGGCACGCTCATGGCTTCGGCCATTTCCAGCCCGAACCTGGCCGAACGAATCGAGTTCTCGGAGCCGTCGATCGGCACCAGGATTTCTTTTACATGTTCACTCATTGTTGTTCTCCTCCCGGATCGTGGATGGTCGTTTTCAGCTTACACCATGACGCAGGCAAGGATGGTGGCACTTGATCTGGCTCAGTTCAGCAATCGTTCCAGGTCGCCTTCGTCGAGTATGTCGATGCCCTTCTCGCGGGCTTTTTCCATCTTTGAGCCCGGATCGCTGCCGGCAATCACCGCCGTGGTGCTTCCGGACACACTGCCGGTGACCCGGGCGCCGAGCGCCTCCAGGGCCGCCTTGGCCTCCGAGCGGGTCCGCCGCGACAGCGAGCCGGTCAGTACATAAGTGCACCCCGCCAGTGGCTGTTCCACACTCTGAGCGGCCGACGCCACTTCATAACGAACGCCAACATCGAGCAATTGTTCGATGACTGCCTGGTTGTGCGGCTCGTCGAAGAAAGCCCGGATGTGCCGGGCCATCACCGGGCCGACATCGCGCACCGACTCCAGCTCCTCGATATCGGCCTCGGCCAGTCGTTCAATTGACCCAAAATGACGGGCGAGACTCTGCGCGGTGACTTCGCCCACCTCGCGTATGCCCAGGGCAAAGAGCAGGCGGCCCAGTTCCACCTGTTTGCTGTTCTCCAGCGATTGCAGCAGGTTGTCGGCGGATTTCGCGGCCATGCGCTCAAGTCCTGCCAGGGTGTCGCGGTCCAGGCGATAGAGATCGGCCGGAGATCGGACCAGGTCGCGGTCGACCAGTTGCTCGATCAGGCGAGAGCCCAGCCCGTCGATGTCCATGGCCTTGCGACTGGCAAAATGCTCCAGCGCCCGCTTGCGCTGGGCCGGACAGACCAGGCCGCCGGTACATCGCGCTACCGCTTCGCCCTCCACCTGCTCGACCGCCGAGTCGCACTCCGGGCAGTGCGCTGGCATGGCCCAGGCCTCGGGCTCGCCTTCACGCCGTTCGGGAATCGAGCGCACGATCTCGGGAATGACGTCTCCGGCCCGGCGCACGACGACGTAATCACCCGGACGCACATCCTTGCGACGCACCTCTTCGGCATTGTGCAGCGTGGCGTTGGTGACCGTAACGCCGCCAACGAATACCGGTTCGAGCCGTGCGACCGGAGTCAGTGCGCCGGTCCGCCCCACCTGTACATCGATGCCCAGCAGGCGGGTGATCTCCTCCTGGGCCGGAAACTTGTGCGCCAGCGCCCAGCGCGGGGCGCGTGAAACCTGCCCCATTTCTCGCTGCTGATCAAGATCGTCGATCTTGTAGACCACGCCGTCGATGTCGTAATCGAGATCACCGCGCCGACGACCGATCGCCTCGTAGTATTCCAGCAGCCCGTCGAGTCCATCCACCTGGCTGACCTCGGTACTGACCGGAATCCCGAATTCCCGCAAGCGGCCGAGGATTTCCCAGTGGCTGTCGGGAAGCCCGTCGGTGGTCGCGGCCCCGTAACAGTAGAAATGCAGCGGGCGGGTTGCGGTCACCGCAGAATCGAGCTGACGCAGGCTGCCGGAAGCGGCATTGCGCGGATTGACGAAGGTCTTCTCTCCGGCATCGGCCAGACGGGCATTGAGTTTCTCGAACCCCGAACGCGTCATGAAGATTTCGCCGCGCACTTCCAGGCGCTCGGGAAGATTGGCGCCACGCAATTTCAGCGGGATGGCACGGATGGTGCGAACATTGGCCGTGACATTCTCGCCCGAGCGGCCGTCGCCACGCGTGGCCGCCAGCGCCAGACGCCCCTGTTCGTAACGCAGGGCGATGGCCACGCCATCGAGCTTGGGTTCGGCGCAGTAGCGCACCGCTTCGACATCGAGCTGGTCGCGAATTCGACGGTCGAACTCGCCGACCTCTTCGTCGCTGAAGGCATTGCCCAGCGACAGCATGGGAATGTCGTGGGTGACCGTCTCGAAGCCCTCGGCCGGAGCCGCCCCGACCCGTTGCGTCGGCGAGTCGGGAACGACCAGCTCGGGATGGCGGCGCTCGATGTCCTCGAGTTCGCGCAACAAACGGTCGTACTCGGCATCGGAGATGATCGGCTCGTCGAGGACGTAGTAGCGAAAGTTGTGTTCTTCGATCTGCTCGCGCAGGGACTGGACCCGCACTTCGGGGCGCCGGTCGTCAACCGCCATCGGCTCCTCCTTTGGGAGCGCCGATGAGGCCGTTGACGCGATCATACTCGCGCATCTCCTCGCGGATCTGGGCAATGCGCTGGCGAGTCAGCAGGCACTTGCCGTCGTCGAGCACATCGGCCTCGAGCAGTTCCGCCAGTCGCTGCGCGGTGGCATGCATGGCATCCCAGGCATCCAGTGCGCTGACCGGCGCCGGCAGCGTCAGAAACAGGGTCACACCGGGTGTATCGAAAACATTCCATGAACCGGGGTCGAAGTGCCCCGGCTTGGTCAGGTTGGCCATGGAGAAGACCGGCTGCTTGACGCCTTCCTGACGACGATGAAAGATGTTCATCTCGCCGAAGTTCAGGCCGGCCTTGATGGCCGCATCGAGCAGATCGGAGCCGTTGATGCGCCGCTGCTCCCGGCGACAGATGTAGAGGTAGATGATCTTGTCCGGCGACTGCGGCACTGCGGCATCGCGCGTTGGCGCCGGACTGCCTGCCAATGGCTCGTCATCGCTGCCGGCCGGATCGTCCTCCCACAGAGAAGCCGTGTCGGGGTGATCCTGCGTTGTGCCGTCGCCTGCCGGCTCATCGGCGCTCTCGTCGCCATCCATGTCGCCCAGTCTCGGCTCCCTGCGCTCTCTGTGAGCTTCGCGCCAACGCGCGTGATTGCGCCGGCTTTCCCCGGCCGGTTTGTGCAGCAGCACGATCAACGCCAGGATGACGATGCCGATCAGGATGAGAATCAGGCGCAGATTGTCCACGAATCCAACCTTGTGAAAAGCGCAATCGAGAGTGTAACCGAAGGCCGCATGACCCGGTCAGGCCCGCGCCATTTCCACGGCCCGGTCCAGGTCCACGGAAACCAGCCGCGACACACCGGGCTCGCGCATGGTCACGCCCAGCATCTGGTGAGCCACCTCCATGGTGACCTTGTTGTGAGTCACCATGACGAACTGCACCTGCTCGGACATTTCGCGCACCATGTCGGAAAATCGCCCGACGTTGGCGTCATCCAGCGGTGCGTCCACCTCGTCGAGCAGGCAGAACGGTGCCGGGTTGAGGTTGAAGATCGAAAACACGAACGACACCGCGGTCAACGCCTTCTCGCCGCCGGAAAGCAGGTGAATGCGGGCAATGCGCTTGCCCGGCGGTCGCGCCAGGATGGCCACGCCGGCCGAAAGCCAGTCCTCGCCCACCATTTCCAGATGACCATGCCCGCCGCCGAACAGTCTCGGAAAGAGCTTTTCCATGTTGCTGTTGACCTGCTCGAAGGTCTCGCGGAAACGCGTGCGGGTATCGCGGTCGATTCTTGCAATCGCCTTTTCCAGCGTTTCCAGTGCGTCTTCCAGATCGGCGTGCTGTCGGTCGAGATATTCCTTTCGTTCCGATTCGGTTTCGTATTCGTCGATGGCCGCCAGATTGACCGGTTCGAGGCGGCGAATCTTCTGCTCCAGTGACTCCAGCTCAGCCTGATACTTCTCTGCCTCGGCCCCCTCGGGCAACTCTTCGAGCAGTGCCTCGAGACTGGCGTCCAGTTCCTCGATCCGGGTGGCGACGCCTTCGCCCTTGAGCTGGGTTTCCTTCAGTTCGAGCTGACGCCGGGACTGCTCGGAACGGATTTCCTCGGCACCGGCGCTGGCCGCTTGCCGGGTCTCGTCCTGCTTGCGCCACTCCGCCTCCAGCGCCTCGAGCTCGGAGCGCGCCTTGCGCAGGCGCTTCTCGATTTCCAGGCGCCGCTCAAGCAGTTCATCGCGCTGCTTCTGCTGGGCGCGCACGGGTTCGTCACCCTGGGCCAGCGCCTCGCTCAGTTCAAGATAGCGCGACTGCAACTGACCGACCTGGTTGTCCATGCGCTCGATCGACTGGCGCAGCGACTCCAGGCCGGCACGCGAGGACTCGACTTTCAGCGACAGCGCCTCGCGCTTCTCCCCGGCCTCGCGGCGGGCACGACGGGCCGCCTCGCGCTGTTCGTCGAGTTGTGTCTTTTCTTTGACCAGCGGCTCGCGCTCGGCCTCGGAGGCCTGCATGGCCGCCATGGCCTGCTGCAGCTCGGCACGCGCCTTTCCGACTGCCTCGCTGTCTTCTTGCTGGCGCTTTTCCAGTGCCTCCCGCTCTTCGGCCGCCGCCTGGCGTTGTCGCCGGGCCGATTCGAGTCGGCTGTCTACCGCGCTGGCCTGCCCCTGCAACTGGGCGCGCTTGCGCTGCAGCTCCTCGATGCGACGACCGGTTTCGGTCAGCTTGCGTTCGGCAACCTCCAGCTCCTCTCGCTTGCCGGAAAGCGTTTCCTCGATACCCGCGATGCGCTCGGCATCCTCTTCGATCCCCATGGCCAGCTCGCGAATCTCGCGTTCGCGCTCGAGCAGACCGCTACCGGCCTCGTCGCCCTCGGGCTGGCGAATCCAGCCATGTCCCAGCCAGATGCCATCGGGCGTGACCACCGACTCGTGCTCCGACAGGGTGCCGAGCAAGCGCTTTGCACCAGCCAGATCCTCGGCCGGATACACGCGCCCCAGGGCTGGCGTCAGTGCTCCAGCGCCGCTCACCTTCTCCGCCAGCGTGCCGGAGCGGGGTTCGAAATGTCTACCATCGGCCAGCATCAGTCCGGCCGATGGCAACGGGCCGTCCAGGTGTTCATCGACCTCGCCGACGCGCACCGCCTTGAGCCAGGCGGCCAGCACCGTTTCGACGGCCCGCATCCAGGCCGGATCGCTGACTTCAAGCGCCGACATGACCCGACTTTCGGCATCGATCGTGCGCTCTTTCAGCCAGACATCGATCTCCTCGTCGTTTCCACCGTCGCGGTTGAGCAGGCGCAGCGACTCGATGCGCGCCTGGCGCTCGTGGCGACGGGCGCGGGCGGCTTCCAGATCATTGCGCAATGCCTCGATATCACGGCGCAAGCCGGCAATCGCGGCACGTTGCGAATCGGCCTGCTCGCGTGCCCCTTCGAAATCCTCATCGGTGCCGCGCAGCCGCTCGCCGGTCTCGGCCTTTTCCGACTCCAGCCGCTCGATCAATTCGCTGCCCCCGTCGGAGTCGAGCGCCTTGAGCCGTTCGGCAGACCGGCTCATGCGCTCATCGACATGCTCGATGCGCTGGCGCAGCAGTTCGGTGCTGCTCGAGGCCTTGCTGGCCTTGTCCTGATGTGATTGCCAGCGCTGCTGCCAGTCCGACAGTGCCTGTTCGATGCGTTCGACCTCGGCCATGGCGGCCTGCTCCAGCTCGCGCGCCTCGTCCAGTTCCGGGCCCAGACGCGCCAGCAGCTCCGAGGTTTCGGTGACCTGGGCCTTGTCGAGCACCAGGTGCTGCTTGAGTTCGTTGAGCTGAGACTCGGTTTCGGCATGCTCGGATTGCTGCCGTTTGCGAATCTCGCGCTGGTGCTCGATGGCCTGTTCGATACGCGCGATTTCTCCGGCCACCTCGTAGAGCTCGCCCTGCACTCTCGAGACCGCCTCGGAAGCTGCATGCTGCTTCTGCCTGAGCGCTTCGAGCTCTTTTTCGGCTTCGCGTTGACGCGCCAGGGTCTGCTGCAGATGGTTCTCCACCTCGCGCAAGGCCTTTTCCTCGCCCTCGGCACGCACCCTGAATTCGCGCCAGCGCAAAGCCAGCAATCGGGCCTCGTCGTCGCGGTATCGCGCCTTGAGCTTGCGGTAACGTTCGGCAGCATTGGCCTGGCGCTTGAGCTTGTCGAGATGCTTGGAGACTTCCTCGCGCAGGTCCGAAAGGCGCTCGAGGTTCTCGCGGGTGTGGCGAATCCGGTTCTCGGTTTCACGACGCCTTTCCTTGTAGCGGGAAATGCCCGCGGCCTCTTCCAGGAAACCGCGCAATTCCTCGGGCCGGGCCTCGACGATCTGCGAGATCATCCCCTGCTCGATGATGGCGTAACTGCGCGGCCCCAGACCGGTGCCCAGAAAGAGGTTGGTGATGTCCTTGCGCCGGCACTTGGTGCCGTTGAGAAAGTAGGCCGACTGACCATCGCGACTGACCTGGCGCTTGACCGAGATCTCGCTGTAATCGGCGTACTCGCCGCCGGCGCCGCCGTCGGCGTTGTCGAACACCAGTTCGACCGTGGCCGTGGCCACCGGCTTGCGCGCACTGGAGCCGGAAAAGATCACGTCGCTCATCGACTCGCCGCGCAACTGACGGGCGGAACTCTCGCCCATCACCCAGCGTACCGCATCAATGATGTTGGACTTGCCGCACCCGTTGGGTCCGACAACACCCATGAGGTTGGACGGAAACTTGATCGTGGTCGGCTCGACAAAGGATTTGAAGCCCGACAGTTTGATTGCGGTCAGTCGCATTGACGCGTTGCCCACCCAGGAATTGTTGTAATGTAAGCGGCTTTTGCCACGGATTCACAGGACGCTCCCCCGACATGCCCAGTCAGCCCAGCAAGGAACTCGAAACCTTCCCCAATCCGCAGCCGGCGCGGGATTATACCATTCGTATCCGGATGCCCGAGTTTACCTGCCTGTGCCCGAAAACGGGACAGCCGGATTTCGCCGAGCTGTTTCTCGAGTACGTTCCCGAGGCACTTTGCGTTGAGCTCAAATCCCTCAAGCTCTACATCTGGAGCTTTCGCGAACAGGGCGCCTTCCACGAGGCCGTCACCAACGAGATTCTCGAAGATCTCGTGGCCGCGACCCGGCCGCGCTTCATGCGCCTGACAGCCGAGTTCAAGGTCCGCGGCGGCATCTACACCAATGTCGTCGTCGAACACCGTGCCGACGACTGGCAGCCGCCCCAGCCTGTCAGCCTGCCTTGAGCCAGGCCCCGCCCGGCCGATGACGAGCCGGGCCCCTACTCCTCCAGCGGCAGCATCGGCTCGATTTCGGCCTGCTCGTAGATATCCTCGACCAGCGACTGGCGGCGCTGCTGCAGCAGACTGCGCGCGATTCCGTCGCGAACCTGCTCCAGCGGCGGTGCCTGCAGATCACGCAGATCAAGCACCTTGACCAGTCGCCAACCCTGCGGTGTTTCCAGCGGCAAGGTCGCCACGCTTCCGGCCTCCCGCCCCTTCAGCGAAGCGGCGAAATCTTCCGGCACCTGGCTCAGATCGATCCACCCGGGCTGTTCGATGGCCAGACCTTCCGCCTCGGCTTCGGCACGCACGGTGTCGTAATCGTCCACACCATCATCGATGCGGGCCAGCGCTCTGAGCGCATCGGCCTGCTCGGGAAAGCTGATGGTTTCGATCCGGTACTGGGTGTCGCCGGCACGCTCGCGCTGCCGATCGTAGACCGCCTCGATATCCTCGTCGGTGACCGGATGCTGCCGTTGCAGGCGCTCGATGTAACGATGATTGAGCAGTTCGAGCTCACGCACACGAAGCTCGGCACGCACCTCGGGCTCGTCGGACAGGCCTTCGCGCTCGGCGATGTTGGCCACGGCGCGCATGCGGATCAACTCATCGAGCAACTCGCGCATGCGATCGTGATCGTCTTCGTCGACCCCCTGGGAACGCATCACCCGTTCGAGCATTGGCAACGTGACCGGCTCGCCATCGACCAGCACCAGCACGACCTCATCGTCGTGGGCGGGATCTTCCGTCTCCGACTGACAGCCCATCAAGAACAAAGACAAAAATAAAACAACCAGTAAGTTACGAATCATTTTCAGAAACTGCCTCAATATTGAGTGCGTGGATATCGGTTTCCATCAGATCACCCATGGCCGCGTAGACCAGGCGATGACGGGCCAGACGGGGCATCCCTTCAAACCGACCACTGACAATGCGAACGCGGAAATGCCCGCGTCCATCGGCCGCCCCCGGATGGCCCCGGTGCAGATGCGAATCGTCGATGACCTCCAGCTCGCTCGGCGAGAATTCCTGCTCGAGGCGCTGGCGAATCATGGCAACCCGGGCGGCGGTCACGGCAACACCCCCTTGAAAGGATGCACCTCGGCGCTGCTCCAGGCACCGGCATGGATGTAGGGATCGGCCTCGGCCCATTCGCGCGCCTGTTCCAGGCTGGCAAACTCGGCCACGACCAGCGATCCGGCAAATCCTGCCGGCCCTGGATCCTCGGCATCAATGGCCGGCAGGGGACCCGCCAGCACCAGCCGCCCCTCGTCGGCCAGGGCCCGCAAGCGCCCCAGGTGAGCCTCGCGCGAAGCGGCACGCCGCTCCAGCCCGTCCTCGGCTTCACGCCCCAGAATCATGTACAGCATGTCGATCTCTAAAATTGCAGACCCCTATTGTACGAAACCTGGCGGCCAAGCTCCGGCCACCGACCCCCGTCCCCTGCTAAACTTCCCCCATGACCGAAACCGTCGACAAACCGGCCGGCCAGCAGGAAATGCCTTTTGCCGTCGTGCAGGGCGAGCCGCTGCTCAAGCTGCCCGACGATCTCTACATTCCTCCCGATGCACTGGAAGTCTTCCTGGAAGCCTTCGAGGGACCGCTTGACCTGCTGCTGTACCTGATTCGCCGTCAGAATCTCGATATCCTCGACATTCCCATTGCCGAGGTGACTCGCCAGTACACCGGCTACATCGAGATGATGAGCGACCTCAAGCTCGAACTGGCCGCAGAGTACCTGGTCATGGCAGCCATTCTCGCCGAGATCAAATCGCGCATGCTCCTGCCGCGCCCCCAGCCCGAAGAAGACGAGGAAGAGGATCCGCGGGCCGAACTGGTTCGGCGCCTGCAGGAGTACGAAAGGTTCAAGAAGGCAGCCGAGGATCTCGACGAGCTGCCGCGCCTGGAACGCGATGTGTCAGTCGCCCAGGCCGACGTCGAGGAGCGTGGCGAGATCAAGCTGCCGCCGGAAGTCGACCTGCGTGACGTTCTGCTGGCACTGCGCGATGTCATGGCGCGGGCGGAGATGCTGGCCCACCATCAGATTCAGGCCGAACCGCTGTCGGTACGTGAACGCATGTCGCGCATCATCGACCTGGTGTCCAGCGACCAGTTCGTCGAGTTCGAACGCTGTTTCGATCTCGAGGAAGGCCGCATGGGCGCGGTCGTCACATTTCTCGCGCTGCTGGAGTTGCTGCGCGAACACCTCATCGACCTGGTCCAGCAGGAGCTGTTCGGCAGCATCTATCTGCGCAGCCCCTCCGCCCAGGCCTGAACGACTTTCTATCTGACCGTTGCAATGGATATCGTATACCTCAAGCGAATCGTGGAAGCTGCCTTGCTGGCCGCGGGCAACCCGCTCACCCTCAACCAGCTCAACAGCCTGTTTCCGCCCGACGAGCAACCAGGACACGGCCCGCTGCGCGAAGCCCTGGCGGCACTGGATACCGACCTGGCCGACCGCGCGGTGGAACTGAAGGAGGTAGGCAGCGGCTTTCGCCTGCAGATCCGCAGCGATCTGATGCCGGTCATCTCGCAGCTGTGGACTGAAAAACCTCCGAAGTATTCGCGCGCCCTGCTCGAAACGCTGGCCATCATCGCCTACCGCCAGCCCATCACCCGCGGTGAAATCGAACAGATTCGCGGGGTTTCGGTCAGTTCCAACATCCTGCGTACCCTGCAGGAACGCGATTGGATCAGGGTCATCGGTCACCGTGACGTTCCGGGACGGCCCGAATTGATCGGTACCACCAAGGCCTTCCTCGACTACTTCAACCTGAAGTCGCTCGACGAACTGCCGACCCTGGCCGAGATCAAGGACATCGACAACCTCGAGCCGGAACTCGAGCTTCATCATCCCGCCAGCGAAGACGACGCCAGCGAAGGCGAGAAGGAAGGCAGTGACAAGGATCATGACCAAGAAGACCCAGCGCCGCAAGCCGGCGAACAACCAGTCGGACAAGACTCGCAACAAGCAGATGACGAGCCGGCCGAAGAAGAAGCGCCCGACACCGACTCGCAAGAGCAACCGAGTGCAACGCCGGAATCGGAAGTCGACCGAAGCGCTTGATCGTGCCGGCACCGCATCGCCGGCAACCGAGCGCGAGCGTCTGCAAAAGGTGATGGCGCGCGCCGGGCTCGGCTCGCGCCGGGCCCTCGACGAGCGCGTCGCCGCCGGCGAGATTCGCGTCAACGGCCAGACCGCCGAACCCGGCACCACCGTCGGCGAGGGCGACATGATCGAAATCGATGGCCGCAAATGGGCGGTGGCCGCCAGCCAGGCATCCCACCAGACGCTGATCTACTTCAAGCCCGAGGGACAGGTCACCACGCGCAAGGATCCCGAAGGCCGGCCGACCGTATTCGACAAGCTGCCCCGCCCGAAAGAGGGACGCTGGATCGCCATCGGCCGACTCGACATCAACACCTCCGGGCTGTTGCTGCTGACCACCGATGGTGAACTGGCCCATCGCATGATGCACCCTTCCGGGAACGTGGACCGTGAATACCTCTGCCGCATCCGCGGAGCGGTCAGCGACGAACAGATCGAGCAACTCAAGACCGGCGTCCGGCTCGAAGACGGCATGGCCCGCTTTTCCGACATCGTGCCCGGCGAAGTCACCGCCGGGCACTCCTGGTACACGGTCGCGATCATGGAAGGTCGCAACCGTGAAGTCAGGAGGCTGTGGGAAGCGGTGGGCGCACAGGTGGCCCGGCTCAAGCGCGTGCGTTTCGGGCCGGTGTTCCTGCCCAGCAGTCTGCGGCCGGGCCGCTTCCAGCAACTCGGTCCGGCCGATCACCGCATCCTGCGCGAGGATGTTGGACTGAGCGCCCGGACGAGCGAGCTGGAGCTGGTGCCGCCGGGCAAGGATCCCGGCGGCAGAAAGTCTGCGTCCAGGAGATGATCAACCGGTAGTGACCGGCATCAGGGTCAGCTCGACCCGGCGGTTCTGGGCGCGACCGACCTCGTTTTCGTTGCTCGCCACCGGGTAGTCCGGACCATAACCGTAGGTCGCGATGCGAACCGGTTCGACGCCCTGCCCGATCAGGTAACGGCCCACAGTCTCGGCCCGACGCTCCGAAAGCCCCATGTTGTACTGGTGCGAACCGGTCGAGTCGGTGTGACCGTCCACGACCAGCACCGTCTGGTCGAATTCTTCGAGCACCAGGGCGACGGAATTGAGCACTTCGAAGAAGTCCGGGCGCAGGTCGGCACTGTCGAAGCCGAAAGTGACATTGCCCGGCATGTTGAGAATGATCTCGTCACCACGGCGCGTCACGCCGACGCCGGTTCCCTCGAGCTGACGCCGCAACTCGGCTTCCTGACGGTCCATGTAGGAGCCGACGGCCGCGCCGCTCAGCGCGCCTACACCGGCACCAATAGCGGCCCGCTTGAGTCGGTCACCCCCGGAAATGGCACCGACCACGGCACCGATTCCGGCGCCAATGGCTGCCCCCTGCCCGGCCCGGGTGGCGCGCTCCTCTCCGGTCCACGGGTCCGTGGTCGTCGCGCAACCGGCAAGCAGGGCGATAACCGACGACACGGCAAGCCAGCGAATGGGACGAGTGCTTTTCATGGTCCGAGCTCCTTGAGAGACAAAGTATTAGTTGACGTGCACGTGACGTTGAATCCGTCACTTCGCAATTTGCAGATAGGTGTATCGCACCGGCACTGAATGCTTCCTGAATTCCACTACTGTTCCAGCCAGCGGTAAAGCGTACGCCGCCCCACCCCCAGGAGCGCCGCCGCGCGTCGCTTGTTGCCATCGACCCGCTCGAGCACGTATTGCACGTAGCGACGTCTCAGTTCATCGAGGCTGGGCAGCATGTCGCCCTCGAGCAGACCCGACGGCACCCCGCCGTCGGGGGTCGTCGCACTTTCATTTTCGTTGCCTCGGCGAACTCGTTCCGGCAGGTGCTCGATGCCGATCTCCTCGTCCTCGCAGAAAGTGACGGCGCGCTCCATGGCATTCTTGAGCTCACGCACGTTGCCCGGCCAGCGATACTCCCGAACCGCCGCCAGCGCCTGCTCCGACAGCCGTCGGGCCGGGCGTTTGCGGGCCGCGGCGAAGCGGGCAAGAAAACTCATCGCCAAGAGCTCGAGATCCTCGCCACGCTCGCGCAGGGGCGGGATGTCGAGCTGGAAAGCCTCTAGCCGGTAATAGAGATCCTCGCGAAACTCGCCCTTTTCGACCAGGGCCTGCAGATCCTGGTTGGTGGCGGCGATCAGGCGCACATCGACCTGGTGCTCGCGATCGGCTCCCACCGGGCGAATCCTTCCGTCCTGCAGCGCCCTGAGCAGCTTGGCCTGCAGTGGTGCGGGCATCTCGCCGATCTCGTCCAGAAACAGGGTGCCGCCGTCGGCTTCTCGAAACAGCCCGGGACGGGCACGATCAGCCCCGGAAAACGCGCCCTCGGCATGACCGAAAAACTCCGACTCGAGCAGATCGGCCGGCACACCCGCGCAGTTGACTGCAAGAAAGGCCTTGTCGGCCCGTGTGCTTTCGGCATGGATGGCATGCGCCACCAGATCCTTGCCGGTGCCCGACTCGCCGCTGACCAGCACCGCGCCGTCCGCCCGCGCCACCTGGCTGATCCGGTCGAACAGGATGCGCATGGCTCGGCTCGAGCCCTCCATGCCGTGGAAACTCTCCCGGTCCAGCACTTCCCTGAAGCGCTGCACTTCGGTACGCAGGCGATGATTCGCCAGCACGCGCTCGACGCTGAGCACGAAATGATCCATGTCCAGCGGCTTGGTCAGAAAATTGTCGGCCCCGGCTTTCAGGGCTGCCACCGCCCGATCCACGGTGCCATAGGCACTGATCATCAGCGTTGCCGGCGCGGCATGGCGCTCTCGCACGGCTTTCAGCAAGGCCAGACCATCGGCTCCCGGCAACTGCAGGTCGCTGACAACCAGGTCGGGATCGAACTCTTCCATGACTTTCAGGGCCTGTTCGGCACTCTCGACATGGCGCACACGGTAGCCCTCTGCTTCGAGTTCTTCGAGCAGCAGCTCTCCCAGGGCAAGATCGTCCTCGACTACCAGGACGCTGTAACTCGTATCGTTCATGAACGCTCCTGGTTCAGGGACAATTCGAAGCAACCGCCGCCAAGGGCCGCGCTGGTGCTCACTTGCAGGCCGGCCTGATGCTCTTCAGCCACGCCCTTGACGATGGCCAGCCCGAGCCCGGTGCCGTGACCGTCCTTGCCCCGGGTGTGGAAAGGCTCGAAGATGCGCTCGCGCTCTTCCCTGGGAACGCCCGGACCATCGTCCTCGACCGACAGCACTACGCGACCGTCACGCTGCTCGACACCGACAGCCACGGTGGTTGCGGCGGCCTGCACCGCGTTGCGCACCAGATTGACCAGCGCATGCTCAAGCCGAACTTCCCAGCCCTTGACCACGAGACCGGCCGGGATCTCCCCCACCCGCAACTCAATGCCACGCGACTCGCATTCCGGGCGGAGCGCCGCCAGGGTGCGCCTGAGCAATCGACCGATATCCACTGCCTCTGGCGACTGGTGGTCGCTGCGCACGAACTCCATCAGTTGCGAGATCAGTTCCCGCGTCCGCTGCACCTGGCGGCGCATCCGTTCGAGTCGACGGCGGGCATCGTCATCGAGCGCGGGATGCTGCTGCAGGCGGCGCGTATCGCCGTCGATCACCGTCAGGGGGGCGCCAAGCTCGTGCGCCACTCCCGAGGAAAAGCGCCCCAGAGCCGCCAGGTGTTCCTGCGAGCGCATCTGCTCGAGCATGAACTGGCGCTCCTGCCGCTCCACATCCAGCTCGGCCTGCATCCGGTCGAGACCATCGAGCATGCGGTTGAGTGCGCCAGCCACCCCGGCCAGTTCGACCGGGCCATTGACTTCGGCCCGATGCCGCGGATCGCCCGACTCGATGCGCGCCATCGACTCGACCAGGCGCTCGACATGACGTCCCACTGCCAGGCGGTGCCCGATGAGCACGATGACGAACATGACAATCATGACCAGCGCCCACAGCAACCAGCCCTGGATGCGCAACTCGTCCAGTTGCTCGGCGATCTCCTCTTCGAGCCGAACCACCTGCAACAGGCCTTCGATACGCCCTGCCGGTCCGGTCAGGGGCACGAAATAGGAAAACACTTCCTCACCGCCCAATTCAGCGTAACGCCCCAGCTCTTCACCAAGCGCGACCAGTTCGGCTGCCTCGATCTGTTCGCGCGGACCGGGACGGGCCTCACCGGCCACCGCCACCCGGCGCCCGCTGGCGTCATAGACATAGGCGCCATAGACCCGCCCGATCTCGAACACGGCATCGAGCGTTCGCTGCACCCCGCCAAGATCCCCGGCCAGCAGGCCGCGCTCGACGGGCACTCGCATGGCGCGCGCCACCAGCTCGATCTCCTTTTGCAGACGGTGCTCGAGCAGATTCTCCACGGCATGATGCGTTGTCCACACCACCACCGTGCCGAGCACGGTCAGTGGCAGGAAAAGCAGCAGAATCAACTGCAGTCGGAGGCTCTTCATCAGGGCTCCCCATTGGACACATGCGCCATTATGACACATCAAGATGGGTGAATTTGATGTCACTTCAAGCCAACCAAACCGGAAATCAGCCACTTACGCACATGGCATGTTAATTGCATATACCTAACCGCGCAATTTTTACTCGCAACACAACAGGAGTTACACCATGACCCTTCGCAAACTGATTACCCTGATGACCTTCTCCATTGCTCTTGCCCTCGGCGGTGCCGTGTACGCTCAGTACGAACAAGCTCCGCCGCCGGCCGAACCGGAGCAGACTGACGTCTCCGACCAGGAACTGCAGCAGTTCGCCGAAGCCCAGGCTGATATCTCCAGCATTCAGCAGGACTTCTCGGCCCGCCTGCAGGGAGTCGAAGATCCGGAGAAGGCCCACGAACTGCAGATCGAGGCCAACGAAAAGATGACCGACGCGGTCGAAGATGCTGGTCTTGACGTGGAATCGTTCAACCGCATCGCCATGGCGATCCAGAACGATCCCGAGCTGCAGCAGCAGCTGACCGACATGCTTCAGTAAGATCTGAAGCAGAGGCTTGAGATAGCCTCGAACCGGACGACCGGGACCCTGCGGGGTCCCGGTTTTTTTGTGTGCGCCAGGCATGGCGCGAAGCGCCATGGACTGGCGCTTTCAACCGTGGAGGGAAACCGAAGCGGGAAGTGACGTGGGGGTGGAAGTCCCCTGGGGACCTGAGATGACCGGGAACCCCG
>SLIA01000205.1 GCA_007135935.1 Wenzhouxiangella sp. | reverse complement strand
GAAAGGTGAAAGGTGAAAGGTGAAAGGTGAAAGGTGAAAGGTGAAAGGTGAAAGGTGAAAGGTGAAAGGTGAAAGGTGAAAGGTGAAAGGTGAAAGGCGGGTGGCAGGAGAGGGTTCTTTCCCTTTCCCCTTTTACCTTTCCACATTTCACTATCTAAAGTATTGGTTTATCCAATATTTTAGATCAAAACATTTAATTTGCCAAATACTCCTGCACTCCCTACGCTTGGCCTAACCACAACCAAGCGGACGGAGCGATGAATCATTCATCACAGCAGTATCCGAACGACAAGCTGACCAACAGCGATCGGGCTGAATTCGTTGCAGCGCTTCCCGATGAGGCGTCGCCCCTTTTCCCCAACGAGTTGCGGCAATTGCTGGCGTCACTTTCGCGGCGTTACCGTGGCGAGGTCGACCGCCTGCTGGAGGCGCGGGTCGAGCGTCAGCGGGCGTTCGATGCCGGCGAACTGCCCGACTTTCCGGCCGAAACGCGCAAGATCCGTGAAGGAGACTGGAAGGTCGCGCCCATCCCGGACGATCTGCGCGACCGGCGTGTCGAAATCACCGGGCCGGTCGATCGCAAGATGATCATCAATGCGCTCAACTCCGGCGCGAAGGTTTTTATGGCGGATTTCGAGGATTCCTCGACGCCGACCTGGACCAACATGATCGACGGTCAGGTGAATCTGCACGACGCGGTGCGACGCACCATCGACTTCACCGCCCCCAACGGCAAGGAATATCGGCTGAGCAAGAACCCTGCTGTCCTGATCGTGCGCCCGCGCGGCTGGCACCTCGACGAAAAACACGTGATCGTCGACGGGCGGCCGATGCCGGGCGGGCTGTTCGATGCCGCCGTCCACCTGTATAACAATGCCCGCGCCCTGATCAGCCAGGGCAGCGGTCCCTACCTGTATCTGCCCAAGCTCGAGAACCGCCACGAAGCCGAGCTCTGGGAGCGCGCGCTGACCGATATCGAGCGCGCCCTCGACCTCTCCCCGGGGCGCATCAAGGTCACGGTGCTGATTGAGACCATCACGGCGGTGTTCGAGATGGACGAGATCCTGCATGCGCTCAGAAGCCGGATTGTCGGTCTCAATTGCGGCCGATGGGACTATATCTTCAGTTATATCAAGCGGTTCAGGACGCATTCTGACAAAGTGCTTCCGGACCGGGCCCAGGTCACCATGACCGTGCCCTTCCTGCGCGCCTACTCGCAGTTGCTGATTCGCACCTGTCATCGCCGCGGCGCCTTCGCCATGGGCGGCATGGCCGCGCAGATCCCGATCAAGGGCGACGAGGCGGCCAACGAGGCGGCAATCAGGAAAGTGCGCGAGGACAAGGAGCGCGAGGCCGGCGACGGCCATGACGGCACCTGGGTGGCCCACCCGGGCCTGATTCCGATTGCCATGGAAATCTTCGACGAGCAGCTCGGCGACCGGCCCAATCAGTTGCATCGACTGCGCGAGGACGTCTCGGTCAGTGCCGCGGACCTGGTGGCCCCCTGCAAGGGCAGCATTAGCGAGGAAGGTGTGCGCGGCAACATCAACGTGGCCATCCGCTATATGGCCGCCTGGCTGGCCGGCCAGGGCTGCGTGCCGATCAACAATCTCATGGAAGATGCGGCCACCGCCGAGATTGCCCGCGCCCAGTTGTGGCAATGGGCGCGCCATGATCGCGGTGTGCTCGAGGACGGCCGCAACATCGACCTGGAACTGATCTCCGCCTGGCAGGCCGAAGAATTAGAGCGCATTCGTGCCGATGTCGGCGACGAGGCGTTCGACGGCGGGCAATACCAGGCCGCAGCCAACCTGCTGGCCGACGTGACACGCAACGACGACTTCATCGAATTTCTCACCCTGCCGGGTTACGAGCAACTGGACTGAAATCCCCACCGGAGCACTGTAATGAACAAGGACGTCAAGCCGATTATCGAAATGGAAGCCGACTGGCTGGAGAATCCGCGCTGGAAAGGCGTGGAGCGGCCCTACGATGCCGCCGAGGTGGTGCGCCTGAGAGGCAGCATCACCATCGAACACACGCTCGCCCGAATGGGGGCCGAGAAGCTGTGGAAGATGATGCACGAGGAAGACTTCGTCAACGCCCTCGGTGCGCTGACCGGCAACCAGGCCATGCAGCAGGTGCGCGCCGGACTCAAGGCCATCTACCTGTCCGGCTGGCAGGTTGCTGCCGACGCCAACCTGGCCGGGCAGATGTATCCCGACCAGTCGCTGTACCCGGCCGATTCGGTGCCCGCGGTGGTCAAGCGCATCAACAACACCTTCCTGCGCGCCGATCAGATCCAGAGCTCGGAAGGCAAGGGCGAGATTGACTGGTTTGCCCCCATCGTGGCCGATGCCGAGGCCGGCTTCGGCGGCGTGCTCAACGCGCATGAACTGATGAAGGCCATGATCGAGGCCGGTGCCGCCGGCGTGCACTTCGAGGACCAGCTCGCCTCGGCCAAGAAGTGCGGACACATGGGTGGCAAGGTGCTGGTGCCGACTCAGGAGGCCGTGCAGAAGCTGGTTGCCGCCCGTCTGGCCGCCGACATCTGCAACGTGCCGACGATCATCGTCGCGCGCACCGACGCCATGGGCGCCAACCTGCTGACCTCCGATGTCGATCCGGCCGACAAGGAGTTCCTGACCGGTGAGCGCACGTCCGAAGGCTTCTACCGCGTCAATGCCAGTCTCGACCAGGCGATTGCGCGCGGGCTGGCTTACGCGCCCTACGCCGACCTGTTGTGGTGCGAAACCTCGACGCCCAATCTCGACGAGGCCAGGCAGTTTGCCGAAGCCATCCGCGACAAGTATCCGGGCAAGATGCTGGCCTACAACTGCTCGCCCAGCTTCAACTGGAAAAAGAACCTCTCGGATGCCGAAATCGCCGCCTTCCAGCGTGAGCTCGGCGCCATGGGCTACAAGTTCCAGTTCATCACCCTGGCCGGGTTCCACGCCCTCAACCACTCCATGTTCCAGCTAGCCCGCGGCTACCGCGATCAGCAGATGTCGGCCTACGTCGAGCTGCAGGAGGCGGAATTCGCCGCCGAGTCCCAGGGCTACACCGCCACGCGCCACCAGCGCGAAGTCGGCACGGGCTACTTCGATCAGTTGACCCAGGCGATCAGCAGCGGAGAATCTTCGCTGAGCGCACTTTCCGGCTCAACCGAGGAAGAGCAGTTCGATGAGGCGGCGAGCCGCTGAGGCATCTTGAAAACCGCTTGAGGCTGCCGCAGTATGATATCGATCGAATCGAGTCATGCTGCGGCAGTCCATGAGCGAAAAGGAACACCATTCAGAGCACACCGGCGACGGTCTGGCGCTGCAGGAAGCGCGCCCCAAAGTCCGGAAACCGCCGTTGTACAAGGTCGTCATTCTCAACGACGACTACACGCCAATGGAGTTCGTCGTCGACGTGCTCCAGCGCTTCTTCGGCCTGTCACACGACAAGGCCACCAGCATCATGCTGCACGTGCATACACGCGGTCGCGGCGTCGCCGGCATCTACACCTACGAGATCGCCGAAACCAAGGTGGTCATGGTCAACGACTATGCCCGCGAACACCAGCATCCGCTGCAATCCACACTCGAAGAGTCCGAGTCCTGATTACGCATTGACCGGGAAAGTTGATGCAATCCGGAATCATCACGGTGTATTCTGGTCTTATTAGTTCAGCAAGCAGGGCTGCCCGTTGAGCGAATGACCGGTCGGAACGGTCGGGGCCACAAAGCGAGCGGCTGTCTGCAGGCAAACTTGTTTTACCAGTAGCACCAGGATCGCCATAATGTTCAGCAAGGATCTCGAACTTTCCATCTCGCAGGCCTACCACACGGCTCGCTCGCGTCGACATGAGTTTCTGACCGTCGAGCATCTGCTGCTGGCGCTGCTGGACAATGACTCGGCCGTCGAGGTGCTCAGTGCCTGCGGTGTCGATATCCAGCGCCTGGCCAACGAACTCGACCTGGTGCTGACCGAGTCGGTGCCCGTGCTGTCGGAAGGCGACCAGCGCGACACCCAGCCCACCATCGGTTTCCAGCGGGTCCTGCAGCGCGCCCTCTATCACGTGCAGTCGGCCGAGCGCAAGGAAGTGCTGGGCGCCAACGTGCTGGTGGCGATCTTCGGCGAGAAGGACTCCCATGCGGTCTACCTTTTGGGCAAGCAGGACCTGGCCCGGCTCGATGTCGTCAACTTCTTGTCGCATGGCATCGCCAAGGCCGACGAACCCGGCACCGGCACGGCAACCGACGAGCCCGGCGTGGAAGCCGGGCAGGGCGCCGAAGAGGACAAGTCGGCGCTGGCCGCCTATGCCACCAACCTCAACGAGCGCGCACGCGCCGACAAGATCGACCCGCTGATCGGCCGGGCCCTGGAGGTCGAGCGCACCATTCAGATTCTGTGCCGCCGGCGCAAGAACAATCCGCTCTACGTCGGCGAGTCCGGCGTGGGCAAGACCGCGCTGGCCGAGGGCCTGGCGCTGCGCATCGTGCGTGGTGAAGTGCCCGAGGTGCTCGATGATGCCGAGATCTGGGCGCTGGATCTGGGCGCACTGCTGGCCGGCACCAAGTACCGCGGCGATTTCGAAAAGCGCCTCAAGGCCGTACTGGCCGAGCTCAAGTCACGCCACAAGGCCGTGCTGTTCATCGACGAGATCCACACCATCATCGGTGCCGGCGCGGCATCCGGTGGCGTCATGGACGCCTCCAACCTGATCAAGCCGGTGCTGGCCAACGGCGAGCTGCGCTGCATCGGCTCGACCACCTTCGAGGAATATCGCGGCGTGTTCGAAAAGGACCGCGCCCTGGCGCGTCGATTCCAGAAGATCGACATCGTCGAGCCTTCGGTCGGCGAGACCATCGAGATTCTCAGCGGTCTCAAGCACCGCTTCGAAGAGCACCACGGCGTGAGCTACACTCCCGATGCATTGGAAGCCGCGGCCACGCTGTCGGCCCGCCACATCAACGACCGCCACCTGCCGGACAAGGCCATCGATGTCATCGACGAGGCCGGTGCGCGCGAGCGACTCAAGCCGATGGAGGAGCGCGCCGAGCAGATCGGCGTATCGGAGATCGAAGAAGTCATTGCCAAGATGGCCCGCATCCCTCCGCGCCAGGTATCGCGGTCGGACCGCGATGCCCTGCAGACACTGGAGCGCGACCTGAAAATGGTGGTGTTCGGCCAGGACGAGGCCATTACCACGCTGGCGTCGGCCATCAAGATGTCGCGTTCAGGGCTGGCCGATGTCGAACGACCGATCGGCAGCTTCCTGTTCGCCGGCCCGACCGGGGTCGGCAAGACCGAAGTCACCCGCCAGCTTGCACTGACCCTGGGCATCGAACTGGTCCGCTTCGACATGTCCGAGTACATGGAAGCGCACACGGTCTCGCGCCTGGTCGGCGCACCGCCCGGCTACGTCGGCTTCGATCGCGGCGGTTTGCTCACCGAGGCGGTTACGCAGACCCCGCATGCCGTACTGCTGCTCGACGAGATCGAGAAAGCGCATCCGGATGTCTACAACCTGCTGTTGCAGATCATGGACCACGGCAAGCTGACCGACGCCAACGGGCGCAGCGCCGACTTCCGCAACGTGATCGTGGTCATGACCACCAACGCCGGGGCCCAGCTGATGAGCCGGCGTGGCATCGGCTTCACGCCGTCCGATCACAGCTCCGACGGCATGGAGGCGATTCGCAAGCAGTTCACCCCGGAGTTTCGCAACCGGCTCGATGCCATCATCCAGTTCCGGGCGCTGAATGTCGAGGTGGTCATGAAGGTAGTCGACAAGTTCCTGATGGAAATGGAGAACCAGCTGGCCGACAAGGGCGTCAACGTCGAGGTATCTGCCGAGGCGCGGCGCTGGCTGGCAGAGCACGGTTTCGACGAGACCATGGGCGCGCGGCCGATGAAGCGCGTGATCCAGGAACACATCAAGCGACCTCTTGCCGACGAGTTGCTGTTCGGTAGCCTGGCCGAGGGCGGGGAGGTGCGCGTCACCCTGAAGGAAGACGGCACCGGCCTGGATCTGGTCTGCCACAGCGCAAGCGAGGCGCCGGTGGCCGAATGATCTGTCGAGAGGTGAAGCGCGTTACTTCATGCGGTAGGTAATGCGGCCCTTGCTCAGGTCGTAGGGCGTCATTTCGACCTTGACCCGATCGCCGGTGAGAATCCGGATGTAGTGCTTGCGCATGCGTCCGGAAATATGGGCAGTGATGATATGTCCGTTGTCCAGTTCCACCCTGAACATGGTGTTGGGCAGGGTTTCGAGAACCCGGCCTTCCATCTCGATATGATCGTCCTTGGCCATGAATGTCCTTGAGCTTGGTTAAAACCGCGTTATTCTGACACTTCTGGCGCCCGATGCAAAGCCCGAATTGCAGTAAGGCGGGAGTTGGAAGGGCATCGGCCCGGAAATCGCCTGCATCGATTCGGCAACGACAGGTCGCAGACCTGCGAAAGCCGGCCGGATTCAGGTATAATGCTCGGCATTCCGGACGTCATCGCGGCGGGGTGGATAATTTTCCGGCCGGGGCTTGACAGATCGGAATTCGCGATTAGAATTATCGCCTTCCTAGCGGGAATAGCTCAGTTGGTAGAGCACAACCTTGCCAAGGTTGGGGTCGCCGGTTCGAGTCCGGTTTCCCGCTCCAGGTTCAAGCAAAGGGCCCGGGCAACCCCCGGGCCCTTTGTGTTTTTACGCCACGACAGACGGTGCCGATTGGGGTACAATCTGCGGCGTTGACGGATGGCGCCTTGCGTCGCTTCCGGCAACTCGAGGCCAGGTGGCAGAGTGGTTATGCAGCGGCCTGCAAAGCCGTTTACCTCGGTTCGATTCCGGGCCTGGCCTCCAACTTTCCCCGCTTTGCATTCACTTGGCCGATTCCGGTCTTTCGATCGTTTATCATGTCGCCTCATCCCGCCCGGGTGGCGAAATGGGTAGACGCAAGGGACTTAAAATCCCTCGG
>SLIA01000086.1 GCA_007135935.1 Wenzhouxiangella sp. | reverse complement strand
CTTCCGTCTTCCGTCTTCCGTCTTCCGTCTTCCGTCTTCCGTCTTCCGTCTTCCGTCTTCCGTCTTCCGTCTTCCGTCTTCCGTCTTCCGTCTTCCGTCTTCCGTCTTCCGTCTTCCGTCTCCCGTCTCCCGTCTCCCGTCCTCAATCCACAATATTGATCTTCGGCATCCGCACCTTCGTCTCGCGTGACTGGGTGGACAGGCGGCCGGCGACGGCGCGGGCGATGTCGCGGAAGCGTTGGGCGGCGGGGCTTTCGGGTTCGGCCACGACGATCGGTCGCCCTTCGTCGGTGGAACGACCGATTCCCGCCTGCAGCGGCAACTGACCGAGCATGGGTACGCCGGTTTCCGCGGCGATCCGTTCGCCACCGCCGGTACCGAACACGGCCTCCTCATGGCCGCAGTTCGAGCACACGTGCGTGCTCATGTTCTCGACCACGCCGAGCACGGGCACCTTGACCTTGTTGAACATGGCCACGGCGCGCCTGACATCGTCCACGGCCACGTCCTGCGGCGTGGTCACGCAGACCGCGCCGGCCACGGGAATGCGTTGTGCCAGAGTCAGTTGAATGTCGCCGGTGCCCGGCGGCAGGTCGACCACCAGGTAGTCCAGTCCATCCCAGCGGGTCTCCGAAACCATCTGCTGCAGCGCCTGGGTCGCCATGGGGCCGCGCCAGATCATGGCCTGGTTGGTCTCGACCAGCACGCCGATGCTCATGGCCTGCATACCGTGGGCCTGCATCGGCAGGATACGCCGGTCATCGGTCGTTTCCGGTTGGCCCGCAAGACCGAGCATGCGCGGAATGCTGGGGCCGTAGATGTCGGCATCCAGCACGCCGACCGATGCCCCCTCGGCCATGAGCGCCAGCGCGATGTTGGCGCTGACGGTGGACTTGCCCACCCCACCCTTGCCCGAGGCCACGGCGATGATGTTGCGTACTCCGGGGATGGGCTCGAGTCCGCCCTGCACGGCATGCTGTGGAATCTGCCAATCGATATCGACCGTGACCGCCTCGATGCCGTCGACCGCGTGCAGGCGGCCACCGACCAGTTCGGCCAACTGATCGCGCCAGCCGGCGGCCGGGTAATCCAGACGAATATCGACTGCCGCCCGGTCACCATGCACGGCCAGACCGCGCACGGCATCGTTCAGGGGCCGACCCGTGTGAGGATCCTCGATGGAGCGCAGCAGCGCCTTGAGTTGCTCGGTGTCAGGGGATGTCATGTCTGGGCTTGGAAACCGGTTTGGAACTGCGCGTCATTTTACCCGTCCCGGCAAGCCAGGGGCCGCTATAACGGCGATGGGTAAGGCCCAAGGTTCAAGGTGCAAGGATCAAGGAACAGAGTAATCGGATCGTGGCGATTTCTACCGCTTTGTCCTCATCCCTCATCGCACCCGGCGCCTTGAGCCTTGAGCCTTGAGCCTTGAGCCTTGAGCCTTGAGCCTCCCTCCCCCTTGACCTCACATCAATTTTCCTTTATATTCGTGTTACCTAATTTAGATGCAACGGAGACAAAGCATGGGTCGCACCCTCGCACAGTTCAGCATGCACAAACGCCGGTGGGTCTTTGCCGGTGTGGCGTTGCTGGCCGTCATTCTCGGCCTGATGATGCCGAGGATCACGATCGATACCGATCCGGAAAACATGCTCAGCGCCGACCAGGCCGACCGGGTCGAGCACAACCGCATCAAGGAGCTGTTCGATCTCTACGACATGATCGTGGTCGGCGTGGTCAATCGTGACCATCCCCAGGGCATCTACAACCCAGATTCGCTAGGCGCCCTGTTCGAGCTGACCCGCTTCGTCGAAGACATCGACGGTGTCATCACCCGCGACATCATGGCCCTGCCCACCGTCGACAACGTCGAGCAGGTCACGCCGGGCACGATCAGCTTCGAGCGCATGATGGAGCGCGCACCGACCGACCAGGCCGAGGCCGACGCCATTCGCACGGCCGTCGAACGCCTGCCCATGTTCCACGGCACGCTGGTGTCCGAGGACGGTCATGCCGCCGGCATCTACGTGCCCATCGTCGACAAGAACGAAAGCCACCGCATCGCCACGGCCATCGAGGAGTTCGCCGCCGGGCTGGACTCCGGCGACGAATTCCACGTCACCGGTCAGCCGGTGGCGCAGGATACTTTCGGCGTGGAGATGTTCCAGCAAATGGCCATTTCCGCCCCGCTGGCCGGGCTGCTGATCTTCTTGATCATGGTCTACTTCTTTCGCTCGGTGCCGCTGGTGGTCGCGCCCATGGTGCTGGCCATGGTCACGGTGATTGCCACCATGGGCCTGCTGATCGGGCTGGGCTTCACCGTGCACATCATGAGCTCGATGATCCCGATCTTTTTGATGCCGATCGCGGTGGTCGCCTCGGTGCACGTGCTGTCGGGCTTCACCGACCGCTACCGCCTCGGCGACGAGGTCAACGAGGTGATGGGCGAGGTCATGCAAAGCCTCTACAAGCCGGTGATCTTCACCGCGCTGACCACCACCGTCGGCTTTGCCTCGCTCACGCTCACCCCGATTCCGCCGGTTCAGGTCTTCGGTGCCTTTGTCGCCGTGGGCGTGCTGCTGGCCATGGTGCTGACGCTGACCTTCATCCCGGCCTACATTGCCGCGCTGCCGCAGAAGACCATCGATCGCATGGTCTCAAGGGTCAAGGCGCACGAGGCCGAGGGCAAGGGCGCCGACTGCAAGCTGTGTGACTTCATGTCGGCCACCGGCCGCTTCGCCGTCGGTCGTGCGAAACCGCTGCTGCTGCTGTTTGTCGGCGTCCTGGCCGTGGCCGTCTTCGGCATCACCCAGATCCAGATCAACGACAACCCGACGCGCTGGTTCAAGGAAAGCCACCGCATTCGCATTGCCGACAGCGTCCTCAACGAGCATTTCGCCGGCACCTACGAGGCCTACCTGGTGCTCGAGCAGACCGAGGGTCGCGAGCTCGCCGCCCTGCTGGACGATCGCGCCAACCCGATTCTCGAACAGGCCCGCGCGGCCGGCTTCGATATTGCCGATGAGTGGCGTGCGCTGATCGATGAAGCACAGGCAGCAGATGCCACCGCCACCCTGGACAACCTCACCTTCGCGCTCGACGATCGGGTGTTCGATGCCGACTTCGACGAAGCCGAATGGTGGGAAGCGCTGATGGAAGCGGCCGAACGGGTCCAGTCCGAGGCGCTGTATTTCCAGACGCCCGAGGCGCTGGAATACATGGTCGCGCTGCAGGATCACCTGGCGGCGGGTGGCCATGTCGGCAAGTCCAATTCGCTGGCCGACCTGGTGCGCACCATCAACCGCGAACTGGTCAGTGGCGAGCCGGAAGACTACCGGATCCCGACCAGCCCCGCCGGCGTGGCCCAGGCCATCCTGAGCTTCCAGTCCTCGCATCGCCCGCACGACCTGTGGCACTTCGTCTCGACCGACTACAGTCAGGCCTCGATCTGGCTGCAGCTGTCGTCCGGCGACAACCAGGACATGCAGCCCGTGCTCGATGCCGTCGATGACTTCGTCGAGGCCAACCCGCTGCCCGAGGGCGTGGCGATGACCTGGGGCGGCAGCACCTATATCAACCTGGTGTGGCAGAATGAAATGGTCGCCGGCATGCTGTTCGCCCTGCTCTCGGCCTTTGCCATCGTGCTGGTGATGATGGTCTTCCTGTTCCGCTCGGTCGTCTTCGGCGTGCTGGCGGTGCTGCCGCTGACCTTCACCATTGCGCTGATCTACGGCGTCATGGGACTGGTCGGCAAAGACTACGACATGCCGGTGGCCGTGCTCTCCTCGCTGAGCCTGGGCCTGAGCGTGGATTTCGCCATTCACTTCATCCAGCGCATGCGTGCCCATTTTGCCGATCACGGCAGCTGGCGCGGCGCCCTGGAATACGTGTTCGAGGAACCGGCACGCGCGATCACCCGCAACGCGGTGGTGATCTCGCTAGGCTTCCTGCCCCTGCTGGCCGCGGCCCTGATGCCGTATATCACCGTGGGCATCTTCCTGGCCTCGATCATGGCGGCCTCGGCCATCGTCACCCTGCTGATGCTGCCGGCCATCCTGTCGAGCGTGCCGAGATTGTTCTTCGGCCTGGCGACGAAGAAGGATTCCGGAGACAGGGCTACTGCCGCCTGAATAACACGAAGGACACGAAGAAGAACACGAAGATCACGAAGGAAATTGATGAAATGTTGGACACAACACGATCAAGCGGACTCTCGACCGGAAGTTGCACGAATTATCTCTTCGTGCTCCTTCGTGACTTCGTCGTGCCCTTCGTGTTCGTCTTTTGACCCAGTACAGAACGGAGCGAGAAACCAATGAAACGATTGACACAGCTTATTGCCGGCACGGTGCTGCTTTTCGGCGTTGGCATGCTATCGGCCGAAACGCCGGATGTGATGGAGATAGTCGAGCGGGCCAACCAGGCGTCGTATTACGCCGGTGAGGACGGCCGCTCGGAGGCGCGCATGCGCATCATCGACGGGCGCGGG
This sequence comes from Wenzhouxiangella sp., assembly GCA_007135935.1. GTDB lineage: Bacteria > Pseudomonadota > Gammaproteobacteria > Xanthomonadales > Wenzhouxiangellaceae > Wenzhouxiangella. The sequence goes on along the minus strand of SLIA01000086.1, from coordinate 2,541 downwards.
CGCGAGCAGGTACGTCAGTTCACCCTGCTCAGAAGAAACGGCGAGGACGGTCGCCAGGACTACCTGGTGGTGTTCTCCCGTCCTTCGGACGTGCGCGGCACCGTGTTCCTGGTCGACAAGAACCCCGGCGGCGACGATGACCGCTGGCTGTACCTGCCGGGCCTGGACCTGGTCCGCCGCATCGCCCCGGGCGACAAGCGCACCAGCTTCGTGGGCTCGCACATGTATTACGAGGACGTCTCCGGACGTCACCTCGAAGACGACGAACACGAACTCATCGAAACCACCGACGAGCACTACGTGATCCGCTCGACCCCAAAGGATCCCGGCAGTGTGGAGTTCGCCGCCTTCAATACCTGGGTCGATCGCGAGACCTGGCTGCCGATGAAGGCCGAGTACGAACGTGACGACGGCGAGATCTATCGCCGCATGGAAGTGCTGGAAGTCGAGGAAATCGACGGCTATCCCACCGGCACGCGCATGCGCATGGACGACCTGGACGAAGGCGGCCACACCCTGGTCGAGTTCCGCTTCAGCCGCTACGACCTGGGCATCCCGGCCGACGTGTTCAGCGAACGCTCGCTCAGGAACCCGCCGCGGCGCTGGTTGCAGAGGGATTAGGAAGGTTTCAGGGGGCAGGGTTCAGGTTTCAGGAAAACCTGGCCGGAGCCCGCCCTGAACCCTGAAACCTGAACCCTGAAACCTCCTGGCCAAAAAGGAAAGGAAATGCTCAAATTCAGCAAACAAACCATGCTAATGGCAGCGCTTCTGGCCATGGCAGTGCCCGGCCAGGCCGACGACTGGGACGACGATCCCTGGGACGACGATCCCTGGGACGACGATGTCTCGGCCTTCGAGTGGTATGGCTTCATCGAAGGTGCGGCCGGGCATCGGCTGCAGTCCAACCCGGTCATCGGCGACGACTTTTCGCTTGGCGAACTGCGTCTGCAGCTCGAAGGCCGCTACGAGGGCGATGTCGCCACCTGGCGCATGAAGCTCGACGGCATTGCCGATGGCGTCACCGATGAACTCGATGCCGAATTGCGCGAGGCCATGGTCAGCTTTCCCTTCGGCGACCGCACCGACGTGCGGCTCGGCCGCCAGGTGCTGACCTGGGGCACGGGCGACCTGGTGTTTCTCAACGACCTGTTTCCCAAGGACTGGGAGTCCTTCCTCATCGGCCGCGACGATGACTACCTGAAAGGCACCAGTGACGCGGCCCGGATCAGCTGGTACGGCGAGCACATCAATCTCGAAACCGTCATCACGCCGTTGTTCGAACCCGACCGCTATCCGGACGGCCAGCGCCTGTCCTACTTCGATCCCATGCAGGGCGACATCGTCGGCGCCCCGCCGCGGCTTCGGGGCGTCAAGCCACCGCGTACTGCGGAGAATGCCGAGCTGGCCCTGCGCCTGCACGGCCGCGCCGGCGCACAGGAGTGGGCGCTTTACGGCTACCGGGGCTTCTTCCCGCAGCCCAGCGCCTTCGACCCCGAAAGCGGGCAATTCACCTTTGCGCCGATGAACGCCATCGGTGGCAGCCTGCGCGGCCCGCTGGCCGGCGGCCTGTACAACCTGGAAACGTCCTACTACGACTCGCGCGACAACCGCGACGGCGACAATCCGCTGCTGCCCAACTCCGAAATTCGTTTCCTGGCCGGATTCGAGCGCGAGATGGTCACCAACTTCACCCTGGGTGCGCAGTACTACCTCGAGTGGTTGCAGGATTACAGTGCCCTGCGCCGGAACTGGCCCATGGATCCGGCAACCCTGCCTGACGAGCGCCGTCACCTGGCCACCGTGCGCCTGACCTGGCGCATGATGCGCGACAACCTGATCGTCAGCCTCATGAATTTCTACTCGCCGTCAGACGACGACTACTTCATCCGCCCGACCGTGCAGTACCGGCATACCGACCAGTTGCAGTTCAATGCCGGCATCAACCTGTTCGGCGGCAGTGACGCATCGACGTTCTACGGCCAGTTCGAGGAGAACAGCAGCGTATTCGCACGCCTGCGCTACAGCTTCTGAAGACGAATGAAGACAACATCCACACATACGACGATCAACCGCCTGCCACAGGATGCCATGACCCGTGAACGCGCCTCGCGTGCGGCAGCCATGCTCAGGGCGCTTGGCAATCCCAATCGACTGATGGTGCTATGCAGTCTGGTCGAGGGGGAACAGTCGGTCGGCGCGCTCAACGAACGCGTGCCCCTGAGCCAGTCCGCCCTGTCGCAGCACCTGGCCAAACTGCGCGATGAAGGCCTGGTCGCCACCCGGCGCGAATCGCAGACCATCTATTACCGCATCGCCGATCCGGTGGTCTACGAGTTGATCGAGACCCTGTACGGGCGCTATTGCGCCCGTGAAGAGGGATAAGGAGGAGAGGGAAGAGGATTGGCATCCTGCAGACATCCTTCTCCCCTCTATCCCTCTATCCCTCTATCCCTCTATCCCTCTATCCCTCTATCCCTCTATCCCTCTATCCCTCTATCCCTCTATCCCTCTATCCCTCTATCCCTCTATCCCTCTATCCCT
>SLIA01000133.1 GCA_007135935.1 Wenzhouxiangella sp. | reverse complement strand
CGCACCTGGCGCACTGAAGCGAAAACGCCCGCCTCCGCGCGGGCGTTTTCGCTTTTGTCGGCATGCCGGAAAGGAGGGCGGGTTGAAACGCTGTCCGGTCGTGACCATTCAATAGCTTTGCCAGCCTCTGGAATCATCAATGACGAACCTGCTCGACCATTTCGCCCTGGCGCACACGCAGCTGACGCGACTCAACGCCGATCTGACCGAGATCGTGACCCAGGGGCAGAACTTCAACGCCAAGGTGGAATTGAAACTCACCCCGCGCGAAATGCCGGCCGAAGGCGACCTGCCGCAGTACCAGGTCACGGCACGGCTGCTTTGCCGCGGCAATCGCGAGGCAGAAAATCCGGATCAACCGCTGTTCACCATCGAGCTGGTGCTGCAGGCCGTCTATCGGCAGATCCAGGGCCAGCCGGTCGATTTCGAGACTTTCTCCCGGCATCACGGCAGCCTGACCCGGCAACTGTATCCACTGATACATCATCAGCTGCAGCCGGTGCTCAAGCAGTTCGGCCTCGACCAGGTCAAGTTGCCCTACGATCTGGCCAACACCGGCGGGCAGGACCAGCAGCCTCGCCGCCAGGTGCACTGAACCAGCCCGATTGACCATCTCCACGGTGCATGAAAGAATCCATGACACCGTGACCCAGGGAGAGTATCGGTGAGCAGCGCCCAGCGCGAACCCATTTCCAACGTCGATCTGGCCTGGCTGCGCATGGAGCAGCCGAGCAACCTGATGATGATCACCGGCGTGATCGTGCTCGACGAGCCGGTTGATTTCAGCCGGTTCAGAGAGGTCGTGCTCAACCGGTTCCTCGCCTTTCGTCGCTTCCGGCAGAAGGCCGTCGAGCATACGCGCGGCTGCTGTTGGGAGAACGACGAGTATTTCGAACCCTCCGCCCACATCATTCGCACCGCCTTGCCCGGGGCTGCAGGCAAGGCGGAACTCGAGGAGCTGGTTTCCCAGCTGGCCTCCACGCCGCTGGACAAGACCAAGCCCTTGTGGCAGTTCCACCTGGTGGAAAACTATGCCGAGGGTCCGGCGGTCATCTCGCGCATTCACCACTGCTATGCCGATGGCATCGCCCTGGTGCAGGTGCTGCTGTCGCTGACCGAAAACAACGCGGCCGATTCCCTCAAGCTGGTGCAGCCCGAGCACTGGAAACGTCGCCAGGCCGAGCAATCGGGCATCTTCCGACGCCTCATGGCGCCGGCCCGCGAAGGTATCGATGCCCTGCAGCACCTGAGCCACAAGGTGATCGAGGAGGCGGCTCACCTGCTGCGCGAGCCGCATCTGGCAACCGATTACGCCGGTGGTGCGGCCGAGATTCTGGGGGAACTGGTCAACGTGCTGTTGTTGTCGGACGACCCGCCGTCGCGTTTCAAGGGGGACATTGGCGTTCGCAAGCACACATCCTGGACCAGTCCGATTCCCCTCGACGAGGTCAAGGCGGTGGGCAAGGCGCTGGGCTGTACGGTCAACGATGTGCTGATTTCGGTGATGGCCGGTGCGCTGCACCGCTACCTGGTTCGGAATGGCGACGATCCTTCCGCCGTGCGCATGCGCGCAACCGTTCCGGTCAACCTGCGTCCGCTCGAGCACGCGCGCGAGCTGGGCAACCACTTTGGCCTGGTCTTTCTCGAGTTGCCGGTGGCCGAACCCAATCCGCTGGCCCGCTTGTACCAGGTGGCCGACTACATGCACGACCTCAAGCACTCCAAGCAGGCGATGATGTCGCTGGGGCTGCTGGCGGTGCTGGGGATGGGGCCGGCGGCCGTGCAGAAACCGGCGCTGGAGCTGTTCAGCCGCAAGGCCTCGACCGTGCTGACCAATGTGCCGGGACCGCAGCAGCCTCTCTACCTGGCAGGTGCCGAAATCCGCGAGCTGATGTTCTGGGTGCCGCAGACCGGTTCGGTGGGGATGGGGATCAGCATCATCAGCTACAACGGCCAGGTCTACTGTGGCCTGATCACCGACAACCGCCTGGTGCCCGACCCGGACGCGGTCATGGAAAACTTCCAGACCGAATTCCGCAACCTGCTGCACCTGACCATGCTGATCGGCCCGCAGAACGGCCCGGTCGACCCGTCAATCGCCGAGCTGATGCATGAGTGGATTGATGGAGAGGAAGACGGTTGAGAGGTAAACGGGTAAACGGGCAAAACCGGCTGCGGTGTCTTCCGTTGACCCATTAACCCCTTGACCCGTTAACCGATTCCTTTCACCTTTTACCTTTCTCCTTTCACCTTCATTTCAAATCGACGCCTTCGCGAACTCCACGTCCAGTTTCTGCATGGCATCGATCGGTTCGATTGCCGCCGCTTTCTCGTAGGCGGCGTTGGATTCGTCCAGGCGCTTGTCGCCAAACAGCAGGTAGAGCCCGTTGCCGTACTCGAGATTGGCGATCGGGGCATCTGGTGTCAACTCCAGCGCGCGCTCGAACTGCTTCATGGCTTCCTCGGCACTGGCACCGTAGGTCATCGCGCCGATCATCTTGCCGATCTTGTCGATGATCTCGGCGTGGTAGACGCCCAGGGCGGTGTGCGCCTCGGCATGATCCGGGGCCAGTTCCAGTGCTGCCTCCAGCGATTCCCGGATCTTGCCCCCGACCCCCTGGGAAAGTGCCTTGGTAATCGAGATGCACTGGCTGTAACGTCCAAGCAGGAAGGCGCGGAAGTAATGGGCGTTGGCATCTTCGGGGTAGTCGGCGATGGCCTGTTCGGCCCGCGCGATGCCGGTCTCGTAGATGGCCAGCTTCACATCGTCGTCTTCTTCGAGGTAGTCGGCGTAGATCCCGGAGGCCTTGTTGGCCACGGCATGGGCGGCAATGCCGATCTCTCCGGCCAGGGTCACGGCACCGGCGAAGTCGCCGGCGTGGTAGCGGCGCCATGCCTCCAGCAGCTGCTCGTCGTCCGGCAGTGGCTCACAATCTCCCCGGTGCAGCCGTGGCCAGGCGTCGATCAGGGCCTGGCCGTCGTAGGTGTACGGGGTCTGGTCGTATGGGAATTCTGCCCAGTGTTCCGTGTTCATTTTTAGTGTGACCGCTCTAGAAACTGCTCGTATCTTAACTCTCAATGGTATTTGGCATTTCAGACACAGTCCGCAGGCGCGGAAAGGAGAGCAGGACCATGGCCAAGAAGACCGCCAAGAAGAAGGTTGCCAAGAAGAAGGTAGCCAAGAAAACCGCCACCCGCAAGACGGCAACCCGCAAAACGGTCACCAGCCAGGCGCAGGATTACGCCCACGAGATCTGGCTGGCCGGCCTTGGTGCTTTCGCGCTGGCGCAGGACGAAGGCGGCAAGATTGTCAAGCAGGGCCAGAAGACCATCGACGAGACCAGCCGCAAGGTTCTCGGCGAGGGCACCCGGCTGTTCGATCGCCTGGTCAAGGAAGGCTCGAAGCTCGAGAACAAGGGCCGCAAGTCCGTCACCGACACCGTCACTGGCGTGCGCGGTGACGTCGAAAGCCGTGTCGGCAAGGTACGCGAGAGTGCCCAGAGCAACTGGGACAAGCTCGAGAAGGTGTTCGAGCAGCGTGTCGCCCGCGCCCTGTCGCGCCTCGGCGTGCCGACCTCCGAAGAAATCAGCAAGCTCAGCGACCGCGTGGCCGAACTGAACAAGCGAGTTCGCGAGCTTTCCGAGCAGCAGAAGCAGACGGCCGCTGCCAAGCCGGCTCCCAAGACCTCCGGCGACAGCTGAACGATGTTTGTGTAGTCGACTCCTCCCTGACTACCCCGAAGCAGCCTGGGTTCCCTCCCTCGACCCAGCAAGGCTGCAACCCCTTGACCCGGACTCTGTCCGGGTCTTTTTTGCAAACGGGAAAGATGGGAAGAGGGGAGACGGAAGACGGGGAGCAGAGACGGGGAGAGGAAAGCGACCAGGCGACAGGGCACTACGGACGGTAGGCGGCGGCCAGGGACTCCATTTCCTCGCGGGCCGGTCCGACCAAGTAGGGGCTGACCAGGCTCATTACCTGCCAGGCTGCCCGGTCGGGGTGGGGCTGGGCGTCGTGTTCGAGTACCTGGTCGAATGCGATCCAGTAGGTGCTGACCAGTACGATGTTGCGCACCAGGGCATCCATCTCGTCACGACTGGCGTTGAGTTGCCCGCTGTCGGACATGCCCTGGCAGAGACCGCGGGCAGTGTCCATCGACAGGCGCAGAATGCCCTGGAAGCGGTAGTGCAGCCCGCGATTGCGTGCGCACAGGTCGGTCAGGTCGCGGTAGAGGAAGCGGTAGTCGCCGATGGCCTCGAAAGCCAGGTGCAGGAACAGCCAGATATCCTCGATATGGGGTTCGCGCTCTTCCGGGGTGGCCAGCACCGAGAGCATGCGCTGCTCGAAGCGGCCAAAAAGCGCCTCGATCAGATCCTGCTTGGTGCGGAAGTGGTAGTGCAGGTTGCCCGGGCTGATGTCCAGTTCGTCGGCGATCCGGTTGGTGGGTACATGCGGTTCGCCGTCGCTATTGAACAGCTCCAGTGCGGTTTCGAGGATGCGCTCCCGGGTGCGGCTGGCCATCGCTCGCCGGCACCATCAGCCCTTGAGTGACTCGACCAGGTCAACGTATTTCTGCATCGCTTCTTCCCGCGGCATGCCCTGGACTTTTTCCCAGGCTTCGTACTTGGCAACGCCGACGAAATCGAAAAATCCCGGCTTGTCACCGGACACATCTCCTTCCGAGCCCTGCTTGTAGAGCGCATACAGCTTGAGCAGCGTGTCGTTGTCGGGCCGCTCGGGCAGTTTCTGGGCGTCTGCGGCGGCTTGGGTGAAGCGGGTTTCGAGTTCGTTCATGGGTGTCGGTCCAGGCCTTTGGGGTATGCGATGTCCTTGATATTTCTAGCATGCCCGTCTGACAGGGTCAATCAATACCTTCTCAGTCGAACGGCAATCTCGTGCCACGGTTGGCACAATGCGATTGGAAGCGGTATCTTTGCAGACCTGTCAGTCATCAATGCCAAAGTCGGAGGGACTCCATGGCCTACTTCATTACCGGCGGAACCGGATTCATCGGGCGAAATCTGGTCGACCAACTCGTCAAGCGCAAGGGCACGATCTACGTGCTGGTCAGGCGCGGCTCCAAGAAGAAATTCAATGACCTGGTGGCCGAACGCTGGTCGGATCACAAACGCCGGATTGTCGCGGTTTCCGGAGACCTCACCCGGCCTGCGCTGGGCGTGAGCAAGGCCGATACCGAGAAGCTGTCGGGAAAAGTCAGGCATTTCTTTCACCTGGCTGCCATCTACGACCTGAGCGCCGACAACGAGGCCAACGAGAAGGCCAATATCGACGGCACCCGCCATGCCATCGAGTTCGCCGAAGCGATCAAGGCCGGGCGGTTCCACCATACGTCCTCGATTGCCGCAGCCGGCATTTACCAAGGCACTTTCCGGGAGGACATGTTCGAGGAAGCCACCGGACTCAGCCATCCGTATTTCCGCACCAAGCATGATTCCGAGGGGCTGGTACGGCGTCAGTGCAGCATACCCTGGCGGGTCTATCGTCCCGGGATCGTGGTGGGCCATTCAAAGACCGGCGAAATCGACAAGATCGACGGCCCGTATTACTTCTTCAAGCTGATCCAGAAGATGCGGCGCATGTTGCCACCGTGGGTGCCGACCCTGGGCCTGGAGGGCAGTCGTATCAATATCGTTCCGGTCGACTACGTCGCCCAGGCCATGGACCATATTGCGCACAAGCCCAAGCTCGACGGCCAGTGCTTCCACCTGACAGACCCGCATCCCAAGCGCATCGGCGAGGTGATGAACCTGTTTGCCGACGCGGCACATGCGCCGCTGATGTCGATGCGTATCGACGCGCGCCTGTTTGCGTTCATACCGGCTCCGGTCAAGCAGGGGTTCGCCATGCTGCCGCCGGTCAAGCGCATCATCAACCAGGTACTGGAAGATCTCGGTATTCCGAAGGACATGCTCGGTTTCTTCAGCTACCCGACGCAGTTCGACAATCGCGATGCCGAGAAGGCGCTAAGGGGCTCGGGCATCAAGGTACCGCCACTGGAAGACTATGCCTGGGTGCTGTGGGACTACTGGGAGCGCCATCTCGATCCCGAGCTGTTCATCGATCGGTCGTTGTCGGGGCAGGTGCAAGACAAGGTCGTCGTGATCACCGGTGCCTCGTCAGGCATCGGCAAGGCCGCCGCCCTGATGATGGGGGAGGCCGGCGCCAAGGTCGTTATTGTCGCCCGCGGAGAGGAGAAACTGCTGGAAACGAAGGCCGAGATCGAGGCCGCCGGCGGAAAGGCGTTTCACTACACCTGTGACCTGGCGGACATGGACGATGCCGAGCGGCTGGTCAAGCAGGTGCTGGCCGATCACGGTGGCGTGGATGTGCTGGTCAACAACGCCGGTCGCTCGATACGCCGTTCGATCCAGCTCTCCTATGATCGTTTTCATGATTTCGAACGGCTGATGCAGCTTAATTACTTCGGCTCGCTCAAACTCATCATGGGCTTCCTGCCGGAGATGACCAAGCAGCGCCGGGGACACATCATCAACATCTCCTCGATCGGTGTCCTCTCGAACGCACCGCGCTTTTCCGCCTATGTCGCGTCCAAGGCCGCACTGGATGCATTCTCGCGCTGTGCCGCCTCGGAGTTTGCCGATACCGGCGTGGCGTTCACCACCATCAACATGCCGCTGGTGAGAACTCCGATGATCGCACCGACCAAGATCTACGATCACGTCCCGACCATCACGCCGGAAGACGCCGCCGACATGATCAAGCAGGCCGTGATCTTCCGTCCGCAGCGCATCGCCACGCGGCTGGGTATCTTCGCCCAGATTCTGCATGCCGCTGCGCCCAAGGTCTCGGAAATCGTCATGAACTCGGCGTTCCGCATGTTCCCGGACACGGCAGCGGCCCGTGGCGAGAAGGATGGCGGCGCGGTCAAGCCGACCCAGGAGCAGGTGGCCTTCGCCTCACTGATGCGCGGTATTCACTGGTAGCGGCCGACTAAGCCGCGCAGGCGCTCGATGCCCTCGAGCAGGCGAGGGCCGGGCCGGCCCAGCCAGGCTTCGCTGATCGGATGAATACGGTTGCCGGCAATCGCCGGCACCGTCTCCCAGCCTTCGCGTCGTTGCACCACGTGCGGGCGGTACTTGCTCTCGT
>SLIA01000241.1 GCA_007135935.1 Wenzhouxiangella sp. | reverse complement strand
GGACATCGCGTGACGCGTCAGCAGTGTTTCGTTGGAAAGGTTTCCTTCATTCTCGATATGTGTCCTGTCTGACATGCTTTTCCTCCTGTTCATGTCCGGTTCAGTTGATCGACGTGACTCTTTTCTCGCACAGCCGGCTGGAAACGGGGATGCAGTGCCGCCACCAGCACGATCATCGCGGTGATCAGATCTTGGAAGGCGAGACGAAGCAGATCCAGTCGGATCCATAGTTCAACCTGGGCCGCGACAGCTGCGGCCATTTCTGGATTAGTACCCCAGTTTATCGCGTTAGGTGCAAAGTAGGCTGCGCTTGCGATGCGGCCGAAGTAGAACACCAAAGCTGCCACGAGGAGCAATTTTCTGCGCGTAGGTTGCGACCAGTTCGCGGCCAACGCCCAAGGCAAAAGCATCCACTCGAAAGAAGCGTGGATTGCGTAAAAGAACAATCCGTAACCGGGCTGCTGGAGCATCTGCAACAGTGCGTCCGGAGTAGCACCCGCTATATGGGCAAGCATTGAACCGCCAAGGACGAGCCACGATAGCGGCAGCATGATCCAGACGGGCAGGTTTGCCCAGAAGGGCGCCGCTGCACCGAGGTGCGCAATTCGGGGCGCGCTGGCGAGTGCTAACGCACCCCAGAGCAACCCAAAGCCAGCCATGGCCACAGGCTCGCCGATCACGTGGCCTCCCACATAGGCGAATGCCGTGCTCAGGACCGGGATCGCCAGCAAAGCAGGCCTTCCATGGGAAGGTGGAATGCCGCCTCCGACTTCGTGCGTCCGCAAGTCTTTGCCTCCAGTTGCCGCGTTTGGTCGCTGGAGGGCTTATCATCCATCCGGTTGATAATGTCAACCCAATGACAAGCAAGGCCGTGATGTCTTTCGCAAACCGAGCGCCTGTGAGCTGCGACTCGCACCCGCGGTCGAACACCTGGGCGTTGGTAGGAACGTTCGTGGCAGGCGCCCTGTCCTACCGCCAGACTCCCACTGACAGAGCCCGAGCCGTCATTGTCGTGCTGGGGTAACTGCTCGAACCGCAGTCCAGGTCGAGCGAAGCGCACCACGCATTTGAGCCAGAGCTGCAGCTAGGATAATTTCCCGAAGATCTTCGCAACCTCTTCAGCGTATCGCTCGACGATCGCCGAGTCCTTGGTATCCGATACTCCAAAGGCACCCCGCGCGATATGAGGATAGACCGAAAGCGCGTTCGCTGCCCCCATGAGGATCAGCAACAGTGAAGCGGCGTCGATCTCCGCGCTGATCTCACCCTTGGACTGTCTCAGCTTTATCCGGGACACTTCTTCCTGAACTCTGGCGTTCCGCTCCTCGGCGTCAACGTCATTGAATTCCCCGTCAGTAAGGCCCTGCCAGGCCAGGAGCTTGCTTCCATGACGATCATCAGCCGAGTCGAGGACGCGAGTACGAAGTTCGTCAACGAGGGTCTGGTCCGACGGATACGCCATTTCCTCGTGGTTTCGCCATCGGCTCCCAATCGCCTTGTAGAGACCTTCCTTGCCGTTGAAATAGTAGGTAATAAGCTGCTTGTTAACACCTGCCTGTGATGCGATTTCCGCAACGCGGGCGCCGGCGAATCCCTTCCTAGAGAAAACCTCAACTGCAGCGTCCAGGATACGCTCCTTCGTGCGTTCCGGGTCGCGCCGACGCTCCTCGGGAGCAGGTGAGCGTCGCGGTCTCTTCTGGCGCTTCCGATCGGGCTTCGACACTTTAGCTTCTTTCACATGGCGTTGCGGGCTCCTCCGTCTGTTTAGCATAGTCATCCGGTTCGGTGACAGAGGAAGCTGTGGCACGGGTGAAAGCACCCGCAAGCGTCAGCGAGATCTCCCAGCGGCGGAAGGCGACCGGCCTTCGGTCATTCAACCGCAGAGCCTTATCCGGGCTTTGAAGCCCTGAACCGCTTTCTCGTGCAACTGCCTGGCTCGCGGCGCAGCGACCATCCGGACGCATCGATCAGGGGTGCGGTACGGCGGTGTCCTTACTCGTGGCGCGGCATGCGCCTCGGTTCGGGCTTCGGCCCGAAGTCGCCGCTCGAGCGTTTGTGGGCCTTGATGGCAAGGAACTGCTGCTCGGCGCGCCCCAGGATGCAGTAGCGGTCGTGCATTATGCCGCGGCCTGCGCGAAAATCCCCCGGAAACGCCGTGCGCGGTATTCCGTGCCGGTGCTCAATGCGGGGGGGGGGCAGAAGTCATTGCATGACGTTGAAGAGCTCGGCACCGACGGCATCCTTAATTGCTACGCCGATGCAGGAGGCATGGATGCTGTGGAACGAATCTCCAGAGATTACTTGAAGCGCGGACGGCATCGTTCAGGACGAGTCGGCGCGGCAGAATGCCAGTTGATCGACGCGGGTAACAATTGCGAACGTCAAAATGTCTTGCGCGCGATGCGCCGCCTTTCTGCCTCCGATCCATTCGATCCGCGAGGTTCGACCGCTTCGCATTCGACGCACGGCTACTCGGCGGCACGCTCCAGCGCCGCGATGTCGATCCTGCCCATCCCCATGAAGGTTTCCATGACTTTCGGGTCGGGCGAGGAAAGCAGCGTCGGCAGGTGCCGCGGGATGATCTGCCAGGACAGGCCGAAACGGTCCTTCAGCCAGCCGCAGCGCTCGGCCTCGGGCTCGGCCGAGAGCGCGCGCCAGTAATGGTCGATCTCGGCCTGATCGTCGCAGAAAACCAGAAAGGAATTGGCCTCGGTGAAGGTGAAGTCATGCGCCAGCGCGCTGTCGGTGACCATGAAGGTCTGGCCCGCAAGCCGAAACTGCGCGTGCATCACCGTGCCCGCCACTTCGCCGCCCGTGCCGTCATGGTGCAGCACGCCCTCGATGCCGGCATCGGGGAAGAGGCCCGTGTAATGTGCCATCGCCGCCTCGGCCCGGCCAGCCTGTGCGCCGACGAATAGCAGCATCGGCGTGAGCACCTGCCCCCCGGTCTGCGCCGGATCCCCGAGCGCGAGATGCCAGGACATGCCCCAGCGGTCATCGACCCAGCCATAGCGCGGGCTCCAGGGGTATTCATCAAGCGGCATGCGCAGCTGCCCGCCCTCGCCCAGTGCGGCACAGGCGGCATCGAGCGTGGCGCGGTCCTCGAAGGTCAGGAAATACGACACCGCCGGGGTCGGCCGGAAGCGCGCCCCGCCATTGAGTGCCAGCAGGCGCTGGCCGCCGAGCCGGAGATCGACATTCATCGCACGGCCCTCGAGCTGGCCATGCACCTCGAACCCGGCCTTGCCATAGCGGCTGACCGCGCCGATCGCCGAGCCCGGCACAAGCGCGGCGTAAAGGGCGGCCGCCTCTTCAGCGGCGCCGTCGAACCATAGATGGGGAACAATCTTCTGTTCTGTCATTTCACACCTCCACAACCGGGACGAACCCGCCAAAGATCAGCCGCCGGCCGTCAAAGGGCACCTCTTGCTCGGCCATGCGCGGGTCGTTCATGTTCTTCTGGTGCCCTGCATCGCGCGCGGCGCGGTCGGGCCACTGGACCAAGGAGAATACGACCTCCTCGTCCGGCTCGGCCTGCACCGCGCGGCGGAAGTCAGTGAGCTTGCCCTCGGGGATGTGCCCACCCCAGGCGTCCATGATCCAGCTCGCGCCATGCTCGATGAAGATCGGGTCGCAATTGCGGGCAAACTCCACAAACGCGTCGCGCCGGTCGCGCTTCACGGCCACGACGAAACCATCGACATAGCCGCCGGGATGGGGCGTGCCCAACTCGAACACCGGCTCGAAGGCGCCATAGATCACCCGCTTGCCGTCGAACGGCATCGGGTTCGTCTCCATGCTCAGGCGCGGATCGTCCATCGGCCCCTGCATCACCCGATCATGGACCGCTTTCGACGGCCAGACATACCACGACAGGACCACCGTTTCCTCCGGTGTAGCCCTGACGGCGAGCGGAAACGAGGTGAGCCTGCCCGCCGGCACATCATCGCCCCAGCATTCCGCGGCCGACAGGCAACCGCGCTCGCGAAAGGCCTCGGCCGCTTGGGATGCGTGCTCGATGAAAGCGGCGCGGTTCGCTGTCGGCACCGCGCTGATGAATCCTTGAATGCAGGTCATGCCCTGTTCCCTCCCGTTGATGCCGGGCCCCGGTCAATCAGGCGGCCCGGCTGCCAGCCCGATACTCCACTCTCCCCGCCCCGGTCCCGACTCTAGGATCGCCCATTGCACGCCGAACGTATCCGGGTCACTTCAACGTAGCTTCAGTAATAGCAGCATCAGAAACGAAAGCGTGACGACATGGATCAGCATGAAGCGGATCAGCACCTGCGCGTTCGACCATTTGAGCGTCTTGCGCACGTGATCGTGCAGGGGAAAACGCACGTTCTTCAAAATTCGGATTCGGAACACCCGGATAAGACCAACCTTGAGCAAGCCAGTCACCCCATTGACCAGGATCATCGGCGCCACGAATAGGATGAGAAACGGATTGCCGCTCACGGTAATTAACATGCCGATGAGTAAGCCTACCGGACGCGAGCCCGCATCGCCCATGAGGGCGGAACTGGGCGGTGCATTGTGCCACAGGTACCCCAGAATCGTGCCGCACATGATTGAAGTGCCGACCACCCAGACGGCGGCTTCGGGGTTGAAGGGGATCATGAGGTATTGCGAATTCTCGATGTGGCCGACCACCGAGTACAGTACGAAGCCAAGCGTGATCAGTGTGATCGATGAAAGTGTGCCGGACAGCCCATCCACCCCGTCGTTGCAGTTCAGCGCGTTGATCGAAATCCAGGTAACCGGAACGAAGATCAGCAGGCCGGCCCAAGCCGGCAGATCGAACCCTGTCGACGCGAAGGGAATCCAAAGCTTGATCGGAGCCCCGTAAAGGATGGCGGTGGTGGCCACAATTACCAACACCAAGTCCGACAGGCCCAGCGTCAGCTCGCTGAAGCCACCCGGTTTTGCATCGTCCGCGAAGCCGATAAGCGATGCCACGAGGATCGCTGCAGCGCAGATGTAGAACTGCACACTCCAAGGGACCAGAAGCAGCACGAGGCCAAAGAAGATGAAGTTCATGAAAATGCCGACACCAAGGGGCTTGCCGACACTGGCTTCGGGGTCGTGAGAATGTAGGCGTCCCTTGTCGCGGGTTGCCAGGTGCCAGACCTTTGGCAGCAGCAACAGCGTTAGCAACGCTGCCGCCAAGGCGCCGATGGAACTGAGTACAGTGATCGATTCGAGCAGGCGCGCAGGGCCCCAGTAAGACGAAAGATAATCTGAAATCAATTGTGCCAACATGTTATACTCCAGCGTGCACATCCCGGCGTATCAGGACTAGCTTTCCTGCGACTTGCGGTCAGGCATTCCGGGGTATCGGGAGAACCCGATACTCAATGCTCACGAAGCAATTGTCATGCGACCGCACCGCTTCGCGCTCCAGCCCCAACCCCCGCCCGATTGCCGCGAAGAGTGGCCGCCCATACCCCAGCAGTATCGGCACCAATGTCAGCGTAATACGACCGATCAGCCCCACAGAGAGGAAGGAACGGATAACCGCTCCACCGTCGATATAGGCGGCTCTCCAGCCTTCGGCCTGCAGGGTGTTCACGATTTCGGTGGGCCGATCTGCCGAGATGCGCACCCGATGGCGCAAGTGTTGCGGAACATCAGCATCGACAAGCGACTGGCTCATGACAACGCCGGCCCGGTATAGGGCCAGTCACCGAAGCCCAGGACTGTCTCATAGGTCGCGCGTCCCATGACCAGGCCGTCAACACCCGCAATGGAATCGTCATAGCCGTGATCCTCGTCCCCACACCTCATAGGGAAAGAGCCAGTCGATGGAACCGTCCGCGCGCGCAATGAAGCCGTCCAGGGACGCGGCGACGAAAACTCTTCCAATGGTCATGCCTGCCTCGACGCTGTTCGCACAGCTGAGAGGGCCGAGCGTTCCAAGAGCATAGCTCTGCGCAGCGCCTCTCGCCATCCGTTTTCCTACTCTCCCCGCCCTTGCCCCGGCTGCAGGATCGCCCATTGCACGCCGAACGGGTCTTCGAGCAGGCCCCAGTCGTCGCCCCAGAACTGGCGCTCATAGGGCATGACGACGCTGCAGCCCGCCGCAATCGCGCGGTCCCACCATTTGCGGCCGTCCTCGACGATCAGTTGCATATGGACACGGTTCAGCGGGGCGGGGTCGGTCCCGTCCTCGCAACCATGGTCGGTCATCATCAGGCTGCCACCATTGATCCCGACCTGGGCATGAATGAGGTGCCCGGGGTTGTCGGGGTTGGGCATGCGCCCGAAATCCGTCGCCCCGAAGGCTTTTGCATAGAAATCCGCCGCCTCGTTGGCGCGTCCGGCAAAGGCAATATAAGGGATCACACCCTTCATATCCGATGCGGTGGGGCGCGTGGCGGTTTGTGCTTCGGTCATGTCAGTCCTCCTGTCCGAGTGTGCATCATTCAAGTAGCCGGAACGGTCGGCGAGCCGGGCTCCCTGTCCCGATCGGCCGCCGCGAAATGCGCCATCTGGTCGCCATGCGCCTTGACGAATGCCGGGCGCGCGGTGGCGCGATGAATGTAGTCGCGACAGCCGGGGTAGGCGTCGAGACCACCGGCGAAACGCTCGACCACGCGCATGACGTCGGCCATGGCGATGTCGGCGACCGAGAAGGCGCCCGCCAGCCAGTCGCGCTCCGCCAGCACCCGTTCCATGTGCCCAAGCCGCCCCTCGAGGTAGGCCTCGATCCGCTCGCGGCCCGGCGATCCTCCGGTGTCGCCCGAGAACCTGACGAGCGCGCAGGCCAGGGCCGCCGGCTCGACCGAGTTGAGCGCCGCAAAGAGCCAGCTCGTGACCTCGGCGCGGCGCGGCGGCTCGGAAGGCAGCAGGGCCTCGCTGTAGGCGCCCAGATGCAGCAGGATCGCGCCGCTTTCAAAGACCGAGACCTCGCCATCGGTCAGCCAGGGCACCTGGCCGAAGGGTTGACGGTCGAGATACGCCCCGCCTTCCTCGCGCCGTGGCACGGTCGCGATGCGGTAGGGAAGCTCCGCCTCCTCCAGCGCCCACCGCACGCGCAAGTCGCGGACATGGCCGCGCGGCGCCTCGGGCACCCAGGCAAAGGTCGTGAGTGTCAGCTCGGTCATTCGTTCACCTCTATGCTGGATCGTTTCGTCAGGATTCG
>SLIA01000303.1 GCA_007135935.1 Wenzhouxiangella sp. | reverse complement strand
GCCGCCGCAAGTGGACGTCAAGCTCATTCAGGAGGGTCTGCGCACGAACCGACGTGCGTACGAAGCGCTGCAGGAGGAATTCGATCTTCAGGCCAAGCGGCTTGCACAGATAGAACACGAGACCAGCGAACAGCGCCAAACCCTCGAATCCAAGCTCGCCAATACGCAAACCCAGCTCAAGGACACCCAGGAGGAAAATGACCTCCTGCTGCTTCAACTGCACCAGGTGCAGGAAGAGCTTGAGCGCTATTACCTGCGCAATCTCGAACTGGAAAAGAAGACCAGCGGCCAGCCGACCAAGGAAGATCCACCATCGATCAAACAACTGGAACGCCGGGTGCATCTCATTGAGCACTCGACTTCTTGGCGCATCACGGCGCCGTTGCGCTTCTTCACCCGATTCCTCTTCAGAAAAGGCGGCCCTCCTACACCTCCCGATGCATCTGCGCCAGAAGACAAACGCATTCGTTACCTGGAGCGACGCATCCAGCAGCTGGAGAGTTCCACGTCCTGGAAGCTCACCGCACCGCTGCGCGCGTTTGGCCTGGCGTTCAAGCGGCGCCCGGTGACACCTGCACAACAGAAGAGCTAACTGCAGATGGCTGCAATTCCGAAAAAAGCACAAGATAACCACTCTGCAGTGGTCAACACTCTTCTCGTTATCGGTGCCGGGGAAGCCCAGAACATCGATGCCGACTGGCGGGACCATTATCGGCGACTGGTGCTCGTGGAGCCCCTACCAGAACGTGCCCAATTCCTGCGGAAAACCTTCGGCGAGGATCCCGATATCGAAGTGCTAGAGGCCGCGATCGTTCCCGGTGCCACACCCGGCGACACGACCACCCTGTACGAATACAACTGGCCTCAAGCCACCAGCCGGCATAAACCCGCGGAACTCCTTCAGCTTTTCCCCGGGCTGAAGACGGAGCGAATGTGGCGCGTCTCAGCCCTCTCCACCCAACACCTCATCCAGGAAATCGGCCTGTCTCTGGAAGGAGAGCATGGACTCATCCTCGACACGCCGGCGGATGAAGGGCCGATCCTAGCAGCCCTTGTCGAGAGTAATGCCTACAAATGCTTCTCTTGCATTCAGCTGCGTTATCCCGTTGCCGGACTCTACGATACACCCGAAGACCCGGAGACCATGCTCGAGGCGCTAACAGCCTACGGTTTCGAGATTGAATCCCAGGACCGTACCGATCCCGACTGGCCGAGCCTGAGGCTGATGCGCAATCGCTGGAAGATCGCTTTTGAGGAGGCGCGGGAAACGATCAAGGCATTGGAAGCCCAGCTTGCGGAACGAGCCGAGGCAGTGACTGCGGCCGAGCAACTCGCCGAGTACCGCAAGAAAGAGATCGCCACACTGGATTCCCAGCTGAGGGAACACCAGCAGGCGCTCGACAAACGTACCGCCGAGCGCGATGAACAGGCCAAACTCTCGCACCAGGCCACCGCGCAACTCAAGGAACTCACGAGCGTTCACGAAAACCAATCTCTTGCCTTCGCTAAGCTCGAAGAAGAACTGAAAAACGCCCAGACAAGCCTCGCGTCAGCTAAGGAAGACCAACAGAAGCGTCTTCACGAATGTCGGCAAGCGTTGGATCAGGAGAAGGAGCATCGCGAACGCCTGGAGCTTCAGCAGATCACGATCAAGCAGGAACTGGTGAAGGCCGAAGCCCAGATCGCGATCCTCACGGAACTATGGAAAGATGACGACTGACTCCACCAACGCCGTCGTCTCGAAGCGGAACCCGCTGGCGACCGAGGTTAGTCCCGATCTGGCGCCTCTTACGTCCAAAGAGGCCACGCGCATCCAATCCAACTGGCTATTCGGCGACTGGACACACACTGCCGAGGCCGGTCTGCAACGCCTCGAACAAGAACCATCGGATTGGCCCGCTCTCCTGTATGTCGGTGCTTCCCTGTTTCAGCTGGGCAAAGCGGACGAAGCCCGCGACAAGATCCGCAAAGCCGTTGAGCACGGGTGTCCACGAAAGCTAGCAGGCCGATTGCTCGCGGCCGGCGCGAACGACAGTGTCGGTCGCGCATATGCTGCAGCGGGGGATCCCACAGTAGCGCTCCAGTGCTTCAATCGAAGCCTGGACACCCTGGGTGTGCGCGAAAGCCACCCCCAGCTTGCCAAGGCCCGAATCTGCGAGAACTTCGCGCAAGCTGGAGTCAGCGTGCCTTGGAACGGCAACTTGCAGTCGCTCGACGATGCCGATCTCCAGCCGGGGGCACCGTTCCCGGGGAATGCCGGTTCCAGCGAAAGCGGTCTAGGGCGTCACGCAAAGGCGTGGCTTCGAAAAATACAGGAACGCACACCATTGGGCCGCCTGTGCGACGCGTCAGGCTCGGACAAGGGTTTTCGAAAGCACCTCTACACCACGGTATACGAAGAATTCATTAAGCCCGGAAAAGTCCAGGCCCTCCTCGAAATCGGCCTTTTCTGCCACGATGACCAGAAAAAAGCAGGGTACGATTATTTCTCCTCCGCGCCTTCTCTCACCATGTGGGCGGAGTACCTACCCGATGCGCGCATTTACGGATTCGACATCAAGGACTTCACCAGCGCCAGAGGCGATTGGACCAAGATCATCCAGGGTGACCAATCGAAGCCGGGAGAGCTAGCAAAGATCCGCGAACTCGGGGAATCCTTCGACGTTATCATCGACGACGGCCTGCATGCTTCGAAACACCAGCAGGTCTCGTTTTCCTACCTGTTTGAGCTGGTCAAACCCGGCGGGCTCTACATCATTGAGGATCTCCATTACCAACCCGATAAGGCTGAACAGGAGCTCAAGACGCGGGAGGCTCTGAAAACGCTGAAGCAAGATGGAAAATGGCCTTCAAGCCACGCGACACCCGCGCAAAGCGCTTTTATCGAGGCCAACGTGGAAGACATTATGTTCTTCGACAGCATGAAGCTGCCAAGAACCACCAGCCGGGATGCGATAGCCGTGATCAGCAAACGTCTCGCACCGCGAGATGCGGCGGAACCGCTTGCCGAATCAGGCGGCGCCGCCTTGCCCGAATCCCGTCCCAGAGTCTCGCCCCTCAGCACGCGCAACCGAAAGCGCAAAAGGAAGCATTGACGCATGGAGTTCCTCAGGGATTGAGGTAATGGGGCAAGCGTTGCGTTGAGGACGCGCCGAACCCTGCACTGGTGAATTTTGACGTCACCCGGGCGGCTTATCCAGACTGCAGGGGTGCGTAAGCCGGCTGAGAAGAATGGTTGGGACTGGAGGGGGCCGTCCGAACGGCGGGTACAGTCGGGAGGCAACGGCTGCCAACCTGCGCGGCTAGCTTGATTGGCATTGGCCGAGAATCATAGCCGTTGGATGGCATTGGGCACTGTATCCGTTGCGCGGGTTCGGCCATCGGCTCGAGTATAAGAATAAAACAATCGTTGTTTGACAGGGCAGTTAGGGGACTATGGTGGAGGATCAGAAAAGCGGCACGCTAAAACACGCCAATGAGTTGCTCAGGAAAGGCCACCTCGAACAGGCAAAGACTGCCTATGTCACACTTCTCACGCGGCGGCCGGAGCTTCGCTCGGTCATTGAATTCAACGTTAACCTACTGGCGCGCCGGCAACGCCTAGCGGGACCGCGTAGCAATGCGGATACGAAAATCGTGGTCTATACGGTGCTGGTGGGGGATTATGAGGCGGTGAAGGAGCCCGCTATCAAGGACCCCGATTGCACCTACCTGCTCTTCACTGATAACCCCGATATCAAGTCGGATGGCTGGACGATCGTACCGTTTGATACCTTGGGCTTGAGCCCGCGGCGTGCTTCCCGCCTGCCAAAGCTGTTGCCGCATCGGTATCTGCCTGAGCATGATGTCAGTGTTTATATCGATGCATCGCTGACAGTTTCGGCACCCGATTGGCAAAGTCTGGTTTCGGACCTTCTCAGTGATTGTAATATAGCAGCGTATCCGCACTATCAGCGGCAATGTGTCTACGCGGAAATCACTGAGTGCGTTAAAAAAGAGAAAGCCGACTCTGTAACCGCTGAAGATTACTCTGAATGTCTCAGGGCAGAGGGCTTCCCGGAAAATTTCGGTCTGTTGGAACATGCGTTCTTGATCCGCCGTAACAACAACGAGATCCGGGAGTTAAACGAACAATGGCATGCTGCGTTCAGTGGCGGGATGGCACGAGACCAACTCTATTTGATGCCACTTCTGTGGCGCAGAGGTGTACGTTGGGCTTTTCTCGAGGATGCCCCACAGTTTCGCAAGAGCCCACATGTGCGTTTCGCTGCACATACGGGTGCGCCAGAGCCTGTGCTGGCATCTACGGGCCCTAGGAAGCGAATCAACTGGGTGATCGGTGGGTCGTCCAGTAAGGGGTGGGCCTATGAGAACAATGCCAAGCGCCTCATCGCACGGCTGCCAGAATTCGACCATTTGATCAATGCGGATACCCACACCCAGTGTGCCGTTTATTTCGACACGCTCATTTACCATCATTCCTCAAAACCTGCTGATCATGCTTTGCTGCGTCTGGGGGGCCCCAATCCGGTGCGGCGAGTCTTCGGGGACGACCCGAAGGCCGTGGCACAAGGGCTCTCAGCTTTTGACGCCATCATCCCGCTGAGCGCTGAATTACGTCGGCTAGCCGCTGGCGCCTCGGCGCTGGTGCGGATGATCCCCAACGGCCTCGATCTATCGCGATACCGTCCGGCGTCCTCGAACCAGCTGTCGAATGGAAGCTTCACTATCGGCTTCGCGGCAAATTGCACGAGCGAAATGGAACGCGCCTTCAAGGGTCTCGATCTGGTAGAAGACGCGGTGGCGATTACCGGGGTGCGGCTGATCACGTTGCAGAAGGGGCCCAATCAGATCCCGCATGACCGGATCGTGCCGGATTTCTTCCACCGAATCGATTGTCTGGTACACCCGGTAGCGCCCGGCAAGGAAGGCTGCTCGAATGTGATCATGGAGGCGCTGGCTTGCGGTGTGCCAGTAATCACCACGCGAGCCTCTGGCTACCATGGGGAACAACTCATTCACGGCGTGGACGTGCTGTTCTGCGAGCGCAGTACTGACAGCCTTGTCGACCGTATAAACAAGCTGCGCAACGACCGCGGCTTACGCCAGCGGCTGTCACGCAACGCCGCACGTTTTGCCCGGCGCCATCATGATCTCGACAATATCGGCCGCCAAATAGGCCGCGTGCTAAAGGAAACTGTCGCCCCCGATCATCAGCGACGGCTGAAACGCCCGAAATTGCGCATAGCGATGATTACAACGACATTCTGGCCCAAATTCGCCGGAATGGAACTGATGGTCCATAACCTAGCAACTGCTTTGAACCGCCTTGGCAATGAGGTGGTGCTGTTCGCCCCAGAATGCCGGGAATCCTGTGACGAGATCCATCACGAGTATCAACTCTCGCGCTGCAGCTTAAATGGCGCTGGCCTACGAAATTCGTTTGTCGAGGAGTTCATCAAGGCACCGTTCGACGTGATCTACGTGCAAGGGGCCTACAATGCTGCCACCCTCGCCCATAAATTGAAGGAGGAGTTTGAGGTTCCGATTGTCTTGCGTACCCATGGCGAAGACATCCAGGTCGATCCGGAAATCGGATACGGCCTGAGGCTGAACCCGAAAAAGAACGCAATTGTCATCGACAACCTGCGTCGAGCCAATGTCAACGTCTCGATTAGCCGTCACATCCTACGCGATGCGCTGGAGCTGGCGCCCGGTACCGACCAGCGCATGATCTCGAACGGGGTCGATGCCGATCATTTCGACCGACCTCGCAACGGCAAACTTCACCAGCGTTTCAACCTGCCGCCCGAGACTCGCATCCTGCTGACCGTGGGCCGGAATGTCAGAAAGAAGACCTTCCATCTGGCTATAGAAGCACTGGCGATGGTGCGCCAGAAGCGCCAGGACGTGGTATTGGTGCATGTCGGCAAAGACGGCAATGGAGAGAATTTGCGCGAAACAGCCGAACGCACCGGGGTATCAGATGCCTTTTTCGAATATGGCGAGGCAGATTATTTCGCAATGCCGGAGGTATATGCCGGCGCCGATCTCTTCGTCTTTCCCTCGAAGCTGGAAACCTTCGGTAATGTCACCATTGAGGCAATGGCGGCAGGGCTGCCCTGCATTGAATTCGACTACGGCGCCAATCAGGACAAGATCCTCGACGGTCGTAACGGCTACATCGTACCTTACGGAGATACCGGCCGAATGGCCGTGCGGATTCTCCAGCTTCTTGGCGATGAAGCCGCGATGGCCGCCTTCTCCCAAGCTGCGCGGCACCACATCCGACAGGCGTTCGACTGGCCGATCATCGCGCGCAAGTATCACGATGCCTTCCTGGATCACACGCTGACGCGCGACCGGCCGGGAACACTGAAGCCGCGGCTGCGCATCGCCTTTGCCGCCGACAAGATGATCCGAATCAAGGGCGGTGGTGGCGAGAAATCGCTGACCACGCTGGTCAACACCATGGCGCAGCGCGGGCATGAAGTGTTCCTGATCATCAAGGAGCTCGGAGTGGCCCGGCATGAGGCGCCCTTCTACCCGCTGCACCCGGGCGTGACGCTGTGCAACATCTACGGTTGGGGCGCGGCGAGCCCTCCTAAAGACAAGCGCCCGGTGCTGCTAAAGGCGATCCTTGAAAAGCTGCAGCCAAATGTGGTGGTTGGTTTCTTTCTGCCCGAGTTTGGTTATGTAGCCCGAGGCTGTGAGGGCCTCGACGTTACGCTGCTGCTCTCCCACCGCAACGATCCCGCCGAGAAACTGAAGAATCTCACCGCACGCTACCCGACCCGCCTGCCCCACGTCGCCTATGCCGACGAGCGGGCACAGGTCCTGACGGTGCAGATGGAACCTTATCTGGAGCTGCTGCCACCAGTGGCGCGGCCCAAGGGCGTCGTGATCCCCAATTCCGTGCTGCCGGTGCCCGAGGCGATGCGGGCCCATCCCGACAAGTCTGCGTCACGCAACGTTATTCTGAACGTTGCTCGTCTCGTCGGTGCGAAGCACCAGGATCTGATGATCCGGGCCTTCGCTCGTATCGCCGCCAAGCATCCGGACTGGGACATCCACATCTGGGGCGGCGGGCCGCTGCAGGGCGAGATCGAGGCGTTGATTGACGAACTGGGTATGAAGGACCGTGTGTT
>SLIA01000038.1 GCA_007135935.1 Wenzhouxiangella sp. | reverse complement strand
TAACCATGGCCGCCTCTGCCTGACCCGCCTGGACTGAATTTTCTCTGACCTTCTCCAAAATCTCGCCACCGTCCTCAAGCCACAAACCAAGTGTTCTAACAGCTTTCTCAGGTGTATCACATAATTCTCCAGCACCACGGTCAAGGATGTAATTAACATTTCCCTCTTCCTGTCCTGGTATAAACTCGATCACCATCACAGGTAACTCTGAGGCAAGTGACTCGGTGGTGATCAAACCCCCAGCTTTACACAACACGATATCGGCTGCCCGCATCAATTTGGGCATAAAGTCCACAAAGTCATAGATCATGACGGGATGATCCCAAACTCGAGCTTTGTACTTTTCTAACAGCGCTTCATTTCCACCTGCCACCAACACAAACTGCAAGTCATGATTGGTTTGGTCAAGGGCAGCTAAGATCTCCATCAAGTTAAACATCCGTGGACTACCGACCACCAGCAAACTGGTGGGGGTTTTTTCCCAGCCCAATGCCTCACGAAGGAAGTTTTTATCGACTCTTTTCAGCGATGCAATCTCTGGGTCAACCGGGATGCCGGTTTTAATCACCTGGGATTCTTTCAAGCCTGCCACCAAAGCCTTGTTCCTGACGGCTTCTGTGGGAACCGTCATAAGAGTCACACTGCTGTTAAAATAGACCTGGTGGACTGTCACCAAATCTGTACAGACAGTCATTGTGGGGATATCAAGTCCTTCACTCTTCATTATCAAATTAAGCGGTGCCTGGAAGACAGGATATGGACAGATAATGATGTCTGGTGTCAACGCCAAAATCATTTCCCTTAAAATATTGTACAAAAACAGGACAAAGCCACCTTCCATGAATTTTACTGGCAAAACAGCATCACTGAGGTCATACGCTGTATGATACAACTCCGGCATCGCCTCAACCAGCTTATCATAGTCCGATTGGCTGTCGGTAATAAAATCAGGCATATCCGGATGGTCAAGCGGGTTTTTAACAATCACGTCACAGCGATCACCATAAGACTCGTGGAAGGCCTTTTGTATCGCTTCTGCTGCGGATCGATGACCAAAACCAGAATCAGAGGTTAAGATCAGGATCCGTTTTTCTTTTTCAGCCATTCGTAAACCTCATTTCATTTATCAATAAAATCAAGTTGATCTAATAAACAAGTCAGGATCTCGATCACTGTACTGCGCATGATCTCAATCCTCTCGCCCTTGAAATGGCAATCAAAGGTGATGGTTTTTTCCAGGGTACTGATCCCCATCCAAACCAGCCCAACCGGTTTATCGGGGGTACCGCCCGTCGGACCGGCGACACCGGTGGTCGATAAACCAATATCAGTTCCAAACTTTATCCGAATGCCATCTGCCATTTGCCAGGCGGTTGGCCCACTGACTGCGCCATGATCTATTAGAGTCTTTGTCTCAACGCCGAGCACCCTTTCTTTAATGGCATTGCTGTATGCGACCACACCACCGATAAAGTAAGCAGAAGATCCTGAAATTCCTGTCAAGACATGACTGAGCAGCCCACCGGTGCAAGATTCTGCTGTACTGATCGTTAGGTTTTGCTCTGCCAAGGCTTCACCAACTGAAGAAGAGAGTGTTAATAATTCGTTATCCAATTATCCCTTTCATATCTTTTCGGGATCCTGGTGATTTTGACCCTTGCCAAGTTCCTGTGAACGGGTAAAGGCCGCCCAAATCGCTCGTGAGATCGCAGTCCTAAAGCCCATTTTTTCCAGGTAATACAAAGCCGTCGCAGAAGTGCCACCAGGTGAAGTGACCTGATTTCGCAAACGGGCTGGGTGTGAATGATTTTGGTCATAAAACGAGACCGAACCCTTGATTGTTTGCAGAACCATCTCTTCTGCAATCCGACGCGGCAGTCCCAGGTGAACGCCCGCATCGATCAATGCTTCTACAAACAAGAATACGTAGGCAGGACCAGTACCGGAAACAGCCGTTGCCATATCAATATAGGATTCTTCTTCCACGAAAATTTCCCTGCCCAAAGCTGCCAGGATTTTTTGGGCTAACCGATGTTGTTCCTCTGTCGTACTCAAACTGTGAGCCCAAACCGTCATCCCTTCACCAACCTGGGCAGGCGTGTTGGGCATAGCACGAACCACACTGGGATGATCCAGCCCGGTCACAAGTGCCTGCATGGTTGCACCAGCCACAATTGAGATCACGAGGGCATCTGTCGGGATCTTTCCCCTCAATTCAGTCAAGACACCTGGTAATTTTTGAGGTTTGACACACAGAATGATAACATCTGCATTGACGATAGCTACAGAATTATCAACATCGACTTGCACCTGGTACTTATTACTTAATTCTTGTAACCGCTCCAGGCGAGGTCCAGCGAGGATGATCCGGTTGGGTGTGATCACACCTTCACTGACCATACCACCCATGATGGCTTCGCCCATTACGCCTGGGCCAATGATCGCTGCAAAGCGACCTGAAAGAATTGATCTATTTTGATCTTTCATCATTTATCTCCAAAGCCTAATCAGCACACCATCGAGCGAATAAGGCGTGCGACAAAATTCTTCCCTGGCTTTTCTCAACTGTGACCAGTTCACCACAGTTGAGCTCACCTCCCAAGCCTTTTACGATTTCTCCCAGGGCTTCATGCAGCACCAGTGCAGAAGCCTGAATGGCATAAGATGTTAAGCAGATAAAGCGGGGATGTGCTGTGAGCACCTGTTTACACAACGCCAGCAGATCCGAGATGTCCTTAAAATACTCCCAAACACTGCCGGATGGACCCCGACCAAACTTGGGTGGATCAAGGATGATGCCGTCATAAAAAGATTTGCGTTTGGCTTCACGTTTGAGATATTTACGGGCATCCTCAATCAGCCAGCGCACCGGGGCATCCCCCAAACCGGAAAGCTCAAGATTATGGCTGGCCCAGTTAACCGCTTGTTTGGCAGCATCAACATGGGTCACTTGTGCTCCGCCTCTGGCTGCGGCTGCGGTCGCCATCCCGGTATAACCAAACAAATTAATCACCTTTATTGGCCGGTTGGCAGTGTGAGCCTGGTTTTCTATCCAATCCCAATGGTTGGCTTGCTCGGGGAAAATGCCGATATGCCGGGATGTTGATAAGTGAATCTCGCTTTTTAACCCCTTATAATCAATGACCCAGGTTTCCGGTACCGGTTGGTTAAACTTCCAATACCCGCCATGTTCACCGCTGGTGGGCACCATGACGGCATCGGCCGCTTTCCAGTCGGATTTTGGCAATGCCTTCGACCAGATCGCCTGAGGTTCCGGTCGAATGAGTTTATGTGCGCCAACACGCACCAGGGTCTCACCATCGCCGCTGTCCAGGAGCTCAAAATCCTGCCAGCCTTGTGATGATAAAACCTGGATCGTTGGTAATGTCGTTTGTTTCATATTGACTAAGCCTCAAAAAATACCCAGCTGAAACACATCATTCAGCCAGGGTAAGAAAAATTGCAGGATCAATGCCAGGGCTGCCGCCTGTTCAAGCGGTTCTTTTAATGACATCGTAAGCCTTCGACCAGCATCCTTGCGCTGACTATTAATGAATGCCGGCAGCAAAAAGATGAAAACCAGAAATCCCATCAACAATCTGACCCAGCCCAGGATAATGTTGATCATAAAAAAGGTAACCACACCGGTCAGAACAACCAGGACGATCAAGGCCATCACCAGGTTTGATGTCGCCCGCTCGCCCAGGGTGACGGCTGTTCCCTGGCGTGGTTCCCAATCGCTCAGTCGTGATAATCGGTCACCCTCAATGTTCCTAATTTCTTTGTGAAGTCGATCAAAAATCTTGACAGACACCACAAATACAAACGGCCAATACCAGACCTGGTTAAACCTGCTAGTAAAAGAAAAATAACTACTAAGGAATGGCAATCCTGCCATCACCAAACCATATGAGAGGATATCAAAAAAGGCGATGGTTTTGAGCCGTAACATTTGGGTGGAAAAGGAGAAACCGAGCAGCAAGCTAACTACACCCAAGATAAAGGGCCATATGCCCAACACCAGATAAAGGCTGGCAGAAGTCAAAGCAACACATGAAGCAAGGATCTTGGCGTGCTTTGATGAAATCAAACCACTAGAAATGGGATTACGCTCAAAATTTGCTGTTGAAAAGGCATCATCAGGGGCATCTTCAATATCATTGATCATGAATGCAAAAGCCACCGACAACCCGTTGGCAACTAAAACCATGATAAAACGCCAGGAAATCGTCTCCTGGGCAGCCAAAACGCCTAAAATTGTCGTCACGATGATAAACCAGGCATATGCATCAAAGCGGCTCAGCTTTGTAAATGCTTTTAATGTCTGTCTCAATGGGAACTCCGCTTCATCCTGGATTTGAGTATACCATCCTTTCCTATTGCCCTATTCTGGATCAGCAAAGCCGGGTACCGGTTGTAACAATGGGCTATAATGAAATGTCGGTTTTTTATGGCATATCAATAACTGGATTTTCAGGATGGCTACAGCCTTTTTACGAAAGGTCACAGAAAATGAAAAACCACAACAATGTTTCTTAGTTGATTGAGGAATAAATTTCTTATAACAATCATGGTGTTTATCAGTCCTTAGAAGGAGTCACGATGGGTTTTGATCAGATCATTGATCGGCGAGATACAGAGAGCGCAAAATGGCATTATTATGAGGCGGATGTTCTACCAATGTGGGTGGCGGATATGGATTTTCGCGCCCCAGAGTGTGTTATCCAGGCGCTTCAGGAGCGAGTGGAACACGGTATTTTCGGGTATGGCTTTATACCTGAGGGACTGAAAGAAGCCATCATCCAACACCTGGCAGATTACCAGCAATGGACTGTCAAACCCTCCGACATAGATTTTATTTCCGGGGTTGTAACCGGATTTACCCACGCGATTTACAGTCTGACGGAGCCCGGTGATGGAGTCCTGATCCAAACCCCGGTCTACCCACCTATTTTGAAAGCACCAGCGTATACCAAACGCCAGTGTATCGAGAACCCGCTCGTCCAAACCCATGATGGAAAACATGAAATTGACTTCGATGATTTCAGGCAAAAAGCAGCGTCCGGTGTGAAGTTGTTCATCCTGTGTAACCCCCATAACCCGGTTGGACGGGTCTTCAGCCGGGAAGAGCTGATACAAATGGCCGAGATCTGCCTCGAACATGATATTTTGATATGCTCGGATGAGATCCACGGTGACCTGATCTTCTCAGGTTATCAACACATACCGATTGCCAGCCTCTCCCCTGAGGTCGCTGACCGAACAGTCACGTACTTTGCACCATCGAAGACGTATAATATCGCTGGTTTATCAACATCCATCTATGTAACCCAAAACCCTGAGATCAAAAAGCGCTTGTCCAACAAATTCTCTATGCTGCTCGGGTGCCCGAATATCCTTGGCCTGCATGCTGCCCGGTCAGCCTACCAGGATGCCCGCCCATGGCTGCAAGACCTGTTGGTGTATCTCGAATCAAACCGGGATTACCTGGATGATTTTGTCAAGCAGGAATTACCAGGCATCAAAATGTGGAAACCTGAAGCCACGTTCCTGGGATGGTTGGATTGCCGGGGTTTAGATTTGGAATCACCCCATACCTTTTTCCTGGAAGAAGCCAGGGTGGGGTTCAACGAAGGGATGGACTTCGGTATGCCCGGCAAGGGCTTTTTGCGTATCAACTTTGGTTGCCCCAAGGCCACCCTGACCGATGGATTGGAGCGCATGAAAACTGCCCTCCGGTCAGCACGCCTTTTGTAAGGAGTGGATTTAAAATGTCTTCCGCCTCAGCGAATGTAAATAGATCAAGAAAGCCGATCCGGACATTTTTCGGCTGTTCGGCAGCTTTTGTCAGCGTATTGATGTTTATCGTGATCGCCCCTATCATGATCTACTATGCCATGGTTGCCGTGGGTTCAATCCTGATCGTAGCAGACCCAATCGAAGAGGTGGATGCCGTCGTCATCCTCAGCGGTGATCGCGGCGATCGCTTAGGCATGGCAGCGGATATGCTAGAGAGGGGTTTTGTCCACAGCCTGGTGATCACCAATACCAACGAGGAGACCAACTGGCAGTTAACCAGGGAGGCAATCACTTTAGGGTTCAATCCTGAAAACATCTTTATCACCGATAAAGAAGTCGACAGCACAGTGGATGAGGCTCGAGCTGTGCGGCAGTTTGCTCAATCGAGGGGATGGTCATCCTTGATGGTTGTGACGGACCCCTTTCACAGCTTAAGAACCCGCATCATCTTTCGCCAGGAGCTGCGCGGCAGCGGGGTTGAAATATCTGTACGACCGGTTGTGGGACATTGGTTTCGCTCCAATACCTGGTTTCGCTATCAAGATGGCTGGCGCTTTGTCTTTCTGGAAATGGGGAAGCTGTTCAACTATTTATTCCTGCAACCTTAAACAAAAAATCGGGCCGCATTTTTTCGACCCGATCCTATTTGTGAAGATTAAAGCTCTTCTTTTCCGTTTACAGGTATCACATTTGCTGCCTGTAAACCTTTTGGACCATCTTCCACCGAGAATTCTACTTCCTGGCCTTCCTTGAGCCGCTTGTAGCCTTCCATTTGGACTGCAGAGAAGTGAACGAAGACATCGTCTTCACCATCTTCTCGACCAATGAATCCGTACCCCTTGGGGGCGCTAAACCACTTGACGGTTCCAACATAACGTTCTGACATGCTTATACTCCATCTTTCTAGGATTTATTAAGGTTCTATGTGTCTCGTTCTTCTAACGAACACCTCGATAACTATAATCCCAACCAGGTTCAATGTCAAGATTCCGTTATAGGGTGTTGATTATCACACCAAATTAATAATTGGTTAAATTATCTGCATAATCCGGGGCAAATCGACCACCAATTCCGGCGCAAGCCGACCACTGATTCCGGCGGATGTCGACCACTGATTCCGGAAGAAACCGACCACAATTTGAGAGGTTCCGGAATCGGATAACAGAACTGGTCAGAAACGAAAAACTGTGTCAAGCTTTACCTCATCACAAAACAATGAGGAGGCAAAGATGGCACAAAGGAGACTGACCATGAGAAAAACCAAAGAAATACTTCGCTTGAAATGGGGGTTAGGATTAAGCGCCCGACAGGTTGCGGCAAGCCTAAAGATCTCCCACAGTACAGTGGGAG
>SLIA01000315.1 GCA_007135935.1 Wenzhouxiangella sp. | reverse complement strand
TTCGCGGCGAGTTCAACACTGTGCGTGGTGGATTCTCGCCGCGTGGCTCGGTTTCGCGCGCCCACCTGGCCTGGTCCATGATCCAGGCGCTGGGCATGGAAGCCGAGGCGCTGGAAATCCGAGCGGCACTAGAGGACGAGCCCATCACGGTGCAATTCCAGGATGGTCGAATTCCCGTGATCGACGAGGGCGAGGTGCCCGAGGCGCTGCGCGGGCACGTGCAGTTGGCCATTGACCTGAACCTGGTAACCGTCGAGTTCAGTCACGACTGGAACATCGTCGCTCACTTCCGGCCCAACGACGACGTGCTGCGCGCCGAGTACGCGCAGTCGGCCGTGGCCCTGTTCAATACCCTGCGTTAGTGGGGGTCCGCCTGCGGCGAGCGAGGCAAAGCTGCCTGCCTGCGCTGCCTCGCCGGGGTGTCACCCCGCCCCGATTCGCCGCAAACCAGGACCGCTCTCTCGGGAGCGGTCCTTCCTTTTTGCGGGGGCGGCCCTCCCGGTGCTTTCAATCGACCGGCACCGGCGGGTCGAGGTCGTCGTCCCAGTTTTCGGGGGGTTCGGGGTACTGGGCAATCCACTTCTTGAGCGCCTCGACGTGCTGTTTTTCCTCGGCCGAGAATTCTTCGGCCAGCTCGCGGATGGCGGGGTCACCGGTCTGGCCGGCAATGCTGCTGTAGAACGCGAAAGCCCCTTCTTCGGCCTCCAGTGCCAGTTCCAGGGCATGGTAGGGCGTCATCAGGTAGTGCGTGGATTCCAGCCGCCCGCTCTCCGGGCTTTCGTCGCCGGGCCACTCGAACTCCCAGGGCTTGAGATCGGGCAGGCCGCCGGCATGCTGCTCGGCGTGCTCGATGGCATCGGCACGGTGCATGTCGGAGTACTCCGACATCTTGCGAAACAGGGCCTCGACGTCCGGGTTGTTGTGCACGGCCATGGCATCGGCCAGTTCGCGGTAGCGGGTGGCGGCTTCGTCTTCCAGCACCACGGCGTGGGCGAGGAAGCTGCCGAGATCTGTCAGTGGGCTCATGAGCGCACCTCGAATCGTTTCTCGATGGCACCGATGTCGACCGGCTCGCGCCGATCGGGGGCAAAGCGTGGGCGTGGTGCGCGGTAGAGGATGCCGGTGGTGAAACCTTCGTCCTCGGCCAGGGCAGCGAAGGCGGCGGCGCGGTCGTCGGTGGGCTCGAACCCGTCATGCACGCGCTTTTTCCAGCCCAGTTGCTCGGGGCGGAAGGTGATGCAGGGGCTCAGGATCTGCACGAAGGCAAAGCCCTCGAACGCGATCGCTTCGGTCATGATGCGCGCCAGTTCGTTGGGGCTGTTGGAAAAGGCCCTGGCGATGAACGGAGCGCGCGCGGCCAGGGCCAGTTCCAGCGGTTGCAAGGGCGGCTGGTGGGTGCCCTGCGGCGAGAGCTTGCTGCCGGTCCAGTCGCATTCGGTCGTCGGCGAGGCCTGGCCCTTGGTCATGCCGTAGACCGAGTTGTCCATGACCAGGTAGGTCATGTTCACGTTGCGCCGGCAGGCATGCAGGAAATGGTTGCCGCCGATGGAGAACCCGTCGCCGTCGCCGCCGGTGGCGATCACCGTCAGGTCCGGTCGGCTCACCGCCAGCCCGGCGGCCAGGGGCAGGGCCCGGCCGTGTACGCCGTGAAAGCCGTAGACGGTGGTGTAGGCCGGAATGCGAGACGAGCAGCCGATGCCGGCAATCATGGCGACGTTCTCGGGGCTGAGTTCGAGCGCGGCCATGGCCTTGGTCAGGGCATTGAGCACGCCGAAGTCGCCGCAGCCGGCACACCACACCGGCTTGTAGTCGGACTTGAAGTCCTTGTGTCCGAGGATGCGGATCTGTTGTTCGACGGCCGAATTCATGCGGCATCCTCCAGGGTCAGTTCTTCGAGGCCGGAAACGATGTCGCCGGGGGTGATGTTGAGCGGGCCGGGTCGGGCGAGCAGGTGGGTGTCGGCCGGCAGCTCGATGTGCGAGCGCAGGTAGCGGTGGAACTGGCCGCCGTGACTCTGTTCGACCACCAGCAGCCGCCGGCACGAGCGCAGTGCCTCGGTCAGTGCCTCGGTATCGAGTGGGCTGAGCAGGCGGATCGAGATCAGTCCGATGGCATGGCCGCGATCGCGCATGCGCGCCACCGCTTCGCGCGCCGGCAATGTAGTCGAGCCCCAGGTCAGTACCCAAAGATCGCCGTCGCCGTCGATGTCGGCCCAGTGCTTGCCGAAGTCGAATTGGGCGAACTTGCGCCGACGCTTGTCGAGTTGGCGGCGATGGTCCATGCCGCTGGCCGACGGCCGGGCCGACTCCATGTGGCTCAGACCGGTGGCCGTGTACTCCCCGCCGGGCATGCCGGGCAGGGCCATGGGCGAGACGCCGTCTTCGGCATCGGTGAAGCGCCGGTAGTCTGCCGTGTCATTGCCCGCCAGTTTGCGCTGCGCATGCCAGTCGCGTGACGGCGGCGGCGCGATGGCGGCCCGGGCCTGGCCCAGGCGCTGGTCGCTGAGCACCACCGCCGGGCTCTGCAGCGCTTCGGCCAGGTGCACGGCCCACTGCGTGGTGGTCACGCAATCGCCGATGCTGTTGGGCGCCAGGACCAGGCGTGGGGCATCGCCGTGCGCCCCGTGAACGGCAATATCCAGATCGGATTGTTCGGACCGGGTCGGGATGCCGGTGGACGGGCCACCGCGCATGACGTCGACCACCACCACCGGGATCTCGGCCTGGGTCGCCAGGCCGAGGGCCTCGACCATCAGCGAAAAGCCCGGGCCGGAGGTCGCGGTGATTGCCGGCGTGCCGCCGAAAGAGGCACCCAGGCACATGTTGATCGAAGCCAGTTCGTCCTCGGCCTGGACCAGGCTGCCGCCGAGCTCGGGCAGGTGGGCGGCCAGCCATTCCTGGATCTCGGTCGAGGGCGTGATGGGGTAGGCGGCGCAGAAGCGCACGCCGCCGCGCACCGCCCCCAGTCCGGCGGCTTCGTTGCCGGTGATCAGCCAGCGTGGCTCGACCGGCTCGGGTCT
This sequence comes from Wenzhouxiangella sp., assembly GCA_007135935.1. Lineage (GTDB taxonomy): Bacteria > Pseudomonadota > Gammaproteobacteria > Xanthomonadales > Wenzhouxiangellaceae > Wenzhouxiangella. Next base: position 4,151 of record SLIA01000315.1, on the reverse strand, counting down.
ACGCTCCAGACGTTTCGGGCCGGCCAGGTCGGCGGCCGCCGTCCGACCCAGTTCCAGGCCGGCCAGGGCCGCCTCGATGAGTTTCGCGCCCTTGCTTTCGAGAATGCGCCGGACCGTGGCATCGACATCCCGCCCCTCCAGTCCGATGAGCTGAGCGACCAGGCCGACGGCGATGGTATTGGTTCGTGCGCCGCGGAACTCCCTGGTGAGTGCATCGAATGGCACTTCGACCAGGCGGGCGCCGGAATCGGTAATCCAGGCGGGAACCTCGCCCTGGCCCGGGTCGGCGACGACCAGGCTGTTGTCATCGACAATCAGCTCGTCGGCAAAACGCTCGGCCTTGTTCCAGTCGATCGCGACCAGCAGGTCGAGACGATCATCCTGGCATTCGACCGGACGGGCGGACAGGCGCAGGATGGCGGCGGCCTCGCCGCCGCGAATCTGCGGGCCGGTGGCACGGGTCATCAGGCCGTAGTAATCGCTGGCCGCGGCCGCGTCGAGCAGTGTCTGGCCGGCGGTCATCACGCCGGCACCGCCGCTGCCCACCAGGGCCAGCGACAGTTCGCTCGTAGACTGGTTATCGGGGTTTTCGCTCATGGTGCGCAGTGTGCCGCAATCGTATCAAGTGGCGCTTGACCAGCATCAATAATGCCAGCCCGCGGCTTATTCAGAGGCTCCTTAATTGTGCCAGTGATCCCGGAATGACCGAGCCCCGTCTTCCGACCACCTCTCCCCGGCCACAGACTTCCGACTTCCCCCTCCGACTTGACCGCCGACAAGGAATTCTGCCCCGCCATGCGGCAGGCTTGCCGGCTGACCCAGGCGAGGCGCTTGCATGCCCTATCGCGATTTGCGTGAATTCCTGGCCGCGCTCGAGCGTCGCGGCGACCTGGCGAAGGTCCATGAGGCGGTCGACCCGGTCCTCGAAGCTACCGCCCTGGCCCGCCAGGTGCAGGCGCGCGCCGGACCGGCCGTGCTGCTGGACCGGCCGGTGGACAGCCAGGTGCCGCTGTTGCTCAATCTGTTCGGCCACCGGCGGCGCATCGAGGCAGTGCTCGGCGAGCGCCCGGTCCGGAGCTTGCGTGAGCTCGGCGAGCTGCTGGCCCGGCTGCAGCAACCGCGCCTGCCGCGAGGCTTGAAGCAGGCCCTGGGCGACTGGCCGGAGCTGGGCCAGTTGGCGCTGGTCTCGCCGCGACGCGTCGATCACGCCCCGTTTCTTGCCAATGGCATGCAAGGCAGCGAGGTCGATCTCGATACCCTGCCGATACAGCATTGCTGGCCCGGGGATGCCGGACGACTGATCACGCTGGGACTGGTGGTCACCCACAATGCCGGCCTGGAGCGCAGCAATATCGGTATCTACCGACAGCAACTCATCGGCCGCAACCGCGTGATCATGCGCTGGCTTGCCCATCGCGGCGGCGCCCAGGATTTTGCCCGGTGGCGGCAGGATCACCCGGACAGGCCGTTTCCGGTGGCGGTGGTCATCGGTGCCGACCCGGCCACCACGCTGGCGGCCGTATCGCCGGTGCCCGATACGCTCTCCGAGTTCCAGTTCGCCGGCCTGCTGCGTGGTGCCCGAAGCGAGGTGATGCCCGCACCGCTGACCGGCCTGGAGGTGCCGGCCTCGGCCGAAATCGTGCTCGAGGGCCACATTCATCCCGGCGACGACGCCCTGGAAGGACCATTCGGTGACCACACCGGCCACTACAACGCCCCGGGTCGCTACCCGGTGCTGACCGTCGAGCGGGTTTCGATGCGTGACCAGGCCATCTACCAGGGCAGTTTCATGGGCAGATCGCCCCACGATGAACCCTCGGTGCTGGCCTCGGCGCTCAACGAGCTGTTCGTGCCCATCCTGCGCGGCGTGTTTCCCGAGGTGCGCGACTTCTACCTGCCGCCGGCGGCCTGCTCCTACCGCATCGCCCTGGTCAGCATCCGCAAGGGCTATCCCGGTCATGCCCGGCGCGTGATGATGGGGGTCTGGTCCTGGTTGCGGCAGTTCACCTATACCAAGTTCGTGGTGGTGGTCGACGAGGATATCGACATACGCGACGGCAATGCGCTGGTCTGGGCCATCGCCAACCATGTCGATCCGGCCCGCGACAGCCTGCTGATCGACCGGACGCCGGTGGATGTGCTCGACTTTGCCGCCCCGGTGGCGGGGCTGGGTTCCAAGCTGGGTCTGGACGCTACCCGCAAGTGGCCGGGCGAGGCCGGGCGCGACTGGCCCGAGCCCATCACCGTCGATCCGGACACCGACAGGCAGGTCGAGCATATCTGCGAGCAGATCTGCTCGTCCGGTCACCGGCCCGGCTGACAGACAGGAATCTCAGCGGGGATCGGCGCACACGCGATTGCGGCCCTCGTCCTTGGCCCGGTAGAGCGCCTGGTCGGCGCGGCGGATCAGGTCGAGCGGGTCGTCTTCGCCCTGGTGCTGGGCGACGCCGATGCTGATGGTCATGTCGATGGAATGGCCGTTGACCTCGATCGGCGTATCGGCAATGCCCGCGCGCAGTTTCTCCGCCACGATCTCGGCCTGGTCCAGCTCGGTGTCGGTCAGCAGCACCAGGAACTCCTCCCCGCCCCAGCGGGCCGGACGATCCTCGGTCCGCAGCATCTCGCGCAACCTTCTGGCCACCTCGCGCAGCACTTCGTCGCCGGCGTCGTGGCCGTAGCGGTCGTTGACGCGTTTGAAGTGATCGAGGTCGGCCATCAGGACCGAAAAGGTCGCCTGGTGACGTCTGGCCCGTGCGGTTTCTCCCGCCAGTTGCGGTTCGATGTGACGGCGATTGCTCAGGCCGGTGAGAGAGTCGGTGGCGGCATGTTCGGCCAGTTGCTGGTTGGCGAGGAAAGCCGCCATCCAGGTTCGGTACAGAACCTCCGATGCGATTGCGGCAATGATGAACATCATCAGCGGGTCGAACAGGGTCGCGATGGCGGCCAGCACCGAGTGGCCGCTGACCTGAAGGAAAACCAGCAGGACAACGAACGGCGCCGCGAAGAACACCACCAGCTCCCGCGCGCCCTTGAGCGAGAACAGCGTGACGGCAAAGGTGCAGATGATCACGCCGCGGGTCATGCGGTCGATGTCGTTACTGTCGGCGATCCAGTTGACGGCGAACAGCCCGAAGATCATGGCCATGACGCTTAAGGCCAGCAGGCGCAGCAACAGCGGCGCGCCGTAACCGTCCCGGTGCCATGAGCACCAGGCCAGCACCACCACGGCGATGATCATCGGGAGGCTACGCCAGCCGACATGCGCCCGCCACAAATCGGGCATGCCGAGCAGCAACAGTTCCTGCAGCTGGTAGACCGGTATCACGACCATCACCAGTGCCGCGGCCGAAAGCGCGAGCGTGCGCGCCAGGCTGCGGTGGTAACGCGTCAGAGCCAGCGCCTGCGGTTCGCTCAATTCAGGCGTGCGGGTTCGCAGCATCGGGAGTCCCCTTGCCAGTCATATGGCATACCACTTTAGTGCCATTCGCGACCGGGTGGCTTGTCCGGGCTCAATCCGTCCGTCCTGAAGCAGGTCGATGCTGGAAGGATGTATTTCCCCGATTCAGCCCGATTCGGGAGTCGCCAGTTTGATGAGCACGTATTCGAGGCCGGCGGCGACGCGCGCCATGCGCTGGTAATCCAGGCGATCCGGGGTATCGTCGGAGCTGTGATAGTCGGGATCGCGAAACGGCAGGGTGTCGGTCACCAGCAGGGCCGGGTAGCCATGCTGCCAGAACGACCAGTGATCCGACCAGCCCACGCCGGGCAGAAACGCCGGCAGGACCGCGCCCTCCGACGGAATGCTGGCCTGTTCGCGAAATGCGCCCAGACTGCGAGTCAGCAGGGAACGGTCGCGCATGCGCGTGACAAAGGCGATGAAGTCCGCACGATCAGGGTAGGCCAGGCCGATGCCGGGCGCCGGAAAGCTCTGGCTGCCGTCTTCGGTGCTGAAATACCCTAGTGTGCCATGCGGTTAATTGGGTAACGCTCAGCCGTCGCACAAGCGTTGTGGGCAAGGCGCGCGAGCGCCGGACTGGCCGTCGCCAATTCAAGCGAGCGGAACACGTGCAACGGCTCCACTCGCAAGGCTTCATTCGCTACGCGAAAGTCGCCATGCGGTTTCGCCTGCCCTGCCCACGGCGCTTGTGCGG
>SLIA01000264.1 GCA_007135935.1 Wenzhouxiangella sp. | reverse complement strand
GACAGATAAGAATAAATGATTTATTAAAAAATAATAAATTTAATTATTTTCATTATCCTGAATTAGCTCATACCGATGGAAAAACATATTTACTATTGCAATATATCGATAATATGAATATAGAGTTGAACGGGCGACATAAAGAATATTTAGTAAAATCGTTAGGAGAATTGCAATATTCAGGGTTACGGTTAAATAAAATTAATAAGAGTATAGGTGTTGTATTGCTTAGTATAATGGTTAGAATAGAATTTAGGTTGATATATTCGATACCATCATTATTAAAACACACTGGATTACGCTCAACGATAAAATATTTAAAAATAATTATTATTAGTTATGTGAAGGAAAGAAAATTAAATACGCCTATTGTATTACATTCCGATTTTCACAGAGAGAATGTTATGGTAAATAAAGAAGAAATTGTGTATATAACGGATTACGAAGGTATGAGAAATGAAAGAAGGTGGCGGTATATTGATATAGCAACGTATGCTGTAGATACAACAAAATATTATATTGATACAGATATAATAAAAAAATATATAAGAGAGACAAAAAAACGACATGAAAATAAATATACAGACAATGCTTTACAATTGAGGATTGCATTGTTGAATAGAATCTCGCGTTTTATGTATTTTAAACCTGCAACAGATTTAGTTCGGGATGAGTATAAAAAATTTTATTTGAATATATTATTAGATGATCAAAAGTATGATAAGTGGTACATTGATAATATTATTAACTGAATATATTAAAATGGTTAATAATTTTTTAAATATTAGAGAAATTAAAAAATAAATGCCGAATAAAAATAAATGTTGGGTGCGTAGCAATGAATAAAATTCCATATTGGTTTCTTTGTTTTTTTGTCTTTTCATTACCGTGGCAGGCACATATAATTATTCCAGGTTTAGGAACAGTTAGCCGATTACTTGGTTTTATGCTGGTCGGTATTGGTGTTCTTTATATCTTGTTCAAAAAAAACTTAAAGGAGCCACCATTATTTTTAATAATTGGGTGTGCTTTTGTTTTTTGGGGGTTGTTATCATACATATGGAGTGTAAACCAGGGTGCTACAATAGGGAGATTTATACAAAATATACAATTCCTAGCAATGATGTGGTTAATATGGGAGATCTGTGATTCAAAAAAGGATTATAGAATATTAATGCAATTATTTGTGATCGGTCTATTTATTCCGGTATATGAAATGTTATCAATGTTTATTTCTGATGCTTTTGGATATTATAGGATATCCGCGGGCGAGTTCGGTGCAAACAGGATGGGATTATACCTCTCACTTGGAATACCAATTGCATGGTACCTATATATTACCCAAAAACAAAATATTTATAATCTTATTAATTTAATATATATACCGCTCGCAATTTTCTGTGTTGTATTAACTGGCTCGCGAATGGGACTTGTTGCTACAGTCATCGGTATGCTTATTGTACCTTTAACTTTCTTTAATTTAAAAACAAATTCTAAAATTATAGTTGCCTCATTTTCCATAGTTTGTATTTTGATTTCGTTAATGTATTATTCTGAAATAGCTGAACGCTTGGAGCGGAATATAGAAAGATTATCGGAAACACATGAAAGAATACAGGCATCAGATTACCCCGGCCGTAACATTATTTGGCAAGCAGGAATGCTAAAAATTCCTGAGAGGCCGTTCCAGGGATTTGGTGCAGGCACTTCACGATTTGTTTTAGGGAAAGAGTTACATAGAGATCAGCGATCTGCACATAACACATATATTGCAATTTTGTTGGATGTTGGAATTATAGGAATAGTAATGATGCTTTCGATAGTGCTTATTGCAATAATACCAGCTCTTTCAATGAGTTATATAGTACGAATTTTCACATTAATTTCAATAATGATAATCTTTGCTGTTATGATAGTATATAATTTGGATATAGAAAAATCGTTATGGTTTATGATATCAATGTATGGAGGGCATGCGTATATAATGTTAAGGGATGGCCATTTTAGTATTTTAAAAAGAAATTAGTTGATTTGCTTCAGATGGAATATGAGTATTAATATTAAGTTTTTGCATGTTGCATCATCTTTATTATATACATCAAGCTTGGAAATTTAATATGTCTAATTGTAAAAGAGAAATTACCATATTTATGCCTAATTTGTTTAGTGGGGGAGCAGAAAGGATGACCTTGAATCTTGTAGCAGGCTTTATCGATCGAGGAATAAATGTTACACTATTGTTAGCAACACCGGTTGTTAAGTTAAAAAAATATATACATCCAAATGTAAATGTAGTTCATTTAAATTGTAAAAGAACTTTATATTCAATACCAAAATTAGCATGGTATATTAAAAAACATAAACCTAAAAATTTACTATCACATATCAATCGTGCAAATAGAGTAGCCCTCATTGCGGCTTTGTTAATACGAAGCGACACACGTGTGCATGTTGTAGAGCATAATACCGTTTCCGTTCGCATATCAAACTATTCGATAATACCAAAACTTTTAATACTGTTTTTTTATAAGTTTGTTTATAGATCGGCGGCCAACATTATTCATGTATCAAAAACTGCCGCAGATGATTTACAAAAAATGGTGTTCAAGAATAAGATTAACGTGAAATATATTTACAATCCAATTGTAGACGAAAAAATGTTTAACGATATAAATGAAAAGCCTCCCCACCCATGGCTGAAAAATAAAAATATACCAGTTATATTGGGAGTGGGTTCATTACGGTCACAAAAAGATTTTCTTAATCTAATTAATGCTTTTTCGATTTTAAAGCAAAACAAACAAGCGAGGTTGATCATTTTAGGTGAAGGCGAAGAAAGGAATATTATTGAAAAATCAATCATAAAATATAAATTACAAGATTGTGTGGATATTCCTGGATACGTTGATAATCCATTGCAATATATGCGTTATGCATCGGTATTTGTCCTTTCATCCAGGACGGAAGCTTTACCCACTGCACTTGTTGAGGCTATGGCGTGTGGTTGTCCTGTTGTTAGTACGGACTGCCCAAGCGGTCCTGCTGAAATACTTGATAACGGTAAATATGGTCCGCTGGTACCAATCAAAAATCCTTCTGCATTATCAGATGCAATTATGAAAAGTTTAGCTAATCCGATACCCAAAAAGGTGCTACGTGCAAGAGCTATGGAATTTAGTAAAGTCCAATCAGTTGATAAGTATATTAAGATGTTAGGTATATAAGAATATTTATATCATATGCATAAGTTAATAATAATTAGAAATTTCTACAGGTCGTGATAACGATAACATTATTATTATGTCTGATAAATGAATTATAAAACATTATGAACGTATGCAATAAAATGTAAAATATTATATTTCCTAATAAATATTTTAACATAATATGAGGTGAAGGTATCAATAAAAATAAATATCGGATCTTACTTAATGCGCCAAGTCCAGAACAAAAAAATACAATATTTTCGGGTGGCGGTGGTTATGCAAGGATGGTTAAAATATTGTTGAAGAGTTTTATATCTGACGACTTTGAATTAATATTATGTTCTCATACAACTCGAACACCAACACGATTATATCCGTTATTATTTCCCATAAGATTTATAAAAGATATCGGAAAATTATTTATATATGGTTTGCATGCCGATGGTGTTCATATTTATCTTCAGTATAGATCTGCTATAGTTAGAGAGTATTTCATTATAAGGCTTGCAAGGTTAATAAAGTTGCCGGTATTTGTTGAAATTAGGGCAGGTTACTTTATCTCTTGGTATTTTAATACTAATATTATATATAAAAAAATGGCTGATGATATTATTAATAATTCTAAAATAATAGGTAGCCAGGGGCAAGAGTATATAACGTTTTTAAAGGAAAAATTTGATAAAGATGTAGTTTATGTACCTAACTTTGTGATAAGTAAGTTGATACCGAGATATATTGAAAAAAAACGTTGTTATCATACTCACTTGAAAATACTATTTGTAGGTTATTGTAGTAAAGCTAAAGGTATTATCGAACTAATTAAAGGTTGTCAGCGAGTAGCAGAGTCAGGCAGAGTTATAGAGCTAACTTTAATTGGTAAAGAAGATACCGAAATTACTCGTTGGATAAATTCATATAATCCCCACAGAAATTTTAAAATTACCAGAAAGGGATATCAATCGCACGATAAAGTATTAGAAGCATTTGCATTGCATGATATTTTTGTATTACCTACACGATATTCGGGTGAGGGTCATCCAAATGTTCTTAATGAGGCGATGATGATGAAAATGATAATAGTTACAACGAAACATGGTTTTATATGCGATTTGTTAGATGATCATTCATGCTATTTCATCAATAAAAATGATCATGAAAGTATTGCAAAATCCATTATACATATATCTGAAAACTACGGAGAGGCTGTAAAAAAATCGGAAAATGCTTACAAAAGACTCATAGAGAATTTTACAGATAAACAGATAATTCCTAGAATAGAAAATGTATATAGACAATTAGTTTCTTGAAGTGTATTCATAATTAAAATTTGTCAACTTAACTTATATGATAGATATTGAACGATAATTTTATGAAACAAATTATACAATCATTTAAAAATGGTAAAACAATTCTGGAGGAGATACCGATACCGAAACCCGGACATAGTGAGATTTTAATTCGGACCACCCGTTCATTGGTGTCGCTCGGAACCGAACGTATGCTGGTGGAGTTCGGGAAAGCAAGTTATATAAGTAAAGCGAAAAAGCAACCGGAGAAGGTAAAACAGGTCCTTGATAAAATAAAGACCGACGGTTTCCTCCCTACTGTTCAAAATGTAATGAAACGGCTTGATGAACCACTCCCGCTGGGTTATTGTAATGTTGGACGGGTGGTAGATGTAGGAGAAGGTGTTTCTGGTATTGCGGTCGGTGACCGGGTGGCTTCGAATGGAAAACATGCCGAATTTGTGACCGTTCCTGCTAACCTTACCGCAAAAATACCCGATACTGTCAGTGACGATGAAGCCGTTTTCACGGTGATCGGATCGATAGGTCTTCAGGGAATTCGGTTATGTAATCCAACATTCGGTGAAACTATTGTTGTCATCGGTCTTGGTTTGATCGGTCTCATAACCGCACAATTACTCAAATCAAATGGCTGCAAGGTTATCGGTATTGAACCGGACGCAAGCAAACGTGATATTGCTGTTCAGAAGGGTATCAATACAATAGATCCTTCAACGGAGGAGAACGTGGAGGAAGCAGTTATGAGAGATACGGAAGGTGTAGGTGCCGATGGGGTAATTATCACTGCATCAACAAGTAACCATACTATTATCTCTCAGTCTGCACAAATGAGTCGTAAGCGGGGACGTATTATCCTTGTCGGTGTTGTAGGTTTGAATATAAATAGATCGGATTTTTATGAGAAGGAGCTCAGTTTTCAGGTGTCGTGCTCGTACGGAGCGGGACGATATGATGAAAACTACGAACAAAAAGGTATAGATTATCCGCTGCCCTATGTACGCTGGACAGCAAAGAGAAATTTTGAATCAATTTTAAATGCTATAGCAGAAAAGAAATTGGACGTCCAATCATTAATAAGTGAGAGAGTTCCGTTTGAAGAGTTTGGCAGGATTTACGATAATATAGGTACTTCAAAATCAATAGCATCTGTTCTAATTTATAAAGACGGAGAGAACAAAACCCGTTTATCAGATGAGAGGACCATCCAGTTAAGTGAAGGAAGATTCGGGGGATCAAGAGGAATTATCGGGGTTATCGGTGCCGGTAATTTCACAAAAATGACCATGCTGCCGGCACTAAAAGAAAGCGGAGCACAATTGAAATATATATGTAGTGCAGGGGGATTAAATGCAGCATCACTTGGTAAAAAATTCGGTTTTACAAATGCAACAACTGATTACAGAATTATATTAGATGATCCCGATGTCGATCTGGTGATGATAACCACACGACATAATCTTCATGCATCGTTAACTAATGAGTGTCTTCAGGCGGGTAAACATGTGTTTGTGGAAAAACCGCTTGCTCTGAATGACGACGAGCTTAACAAAATTATCGAAAATTACTCGAAGGTTAATGAACATAAGAATGTAACTCTTACCGTTGGTTTCAACCGGCGATTTTCTCCTCATAGTATTAAAATAAAACAAATCCTTGGTCCTGAACCCGGCCCGATGAATATTATTGCAACCATGAATGCCGGTTTTATTCCTGCCACCGCCTGGGTACATGATATAAATATCGGAGGCGGAAGGATCATCGGAGAGGCATGTCACCTTATTGACTTAATTACGTATTTGACAGGAAGTAGTGTGAAATCTGTATGTATGAATGCGATGGGTATCACTCCGGAAGTCACGACAGATAACGCAACGTTATTGCTAAAGTATACCAATGGTTCAAATGGAGTCATTAATTATTTTGCCAACGGGAACAAATCTTATTCAAAAGAACGTCTGGAAGTATTTTATGGTGGAAGAACAATTATTATGGATAATTTCAGACGAACCGATGGTTTTGGTTTTAAAGAATTTAGAAAATTAAAAACGCGTATGAACAAAGGTCATGCGATACAATTTAAAACGCTCATTGGAAGAATAATTCATGGCGGTGATCCGTTGATACCGTTTGAGGAAATTGTTAATACCACAAATGCAAGTTTTGCTGCTATTGAGAGTTTGAAAACCGACGGATGGGTTGAGGTGGGATGAAGAATAATCTCCAACCTGTGTACAGTGGTAAAGGACGTGCAATTTACGTTCAGCCAAATGGCACGCTATACCGTTCTTACCATCTTACAATGTATCGATCAAATGATAACGGGCAATCATGGAAAAAGATTGTTTCGATCCCGCGTCCATTCAAACGGAAAATCGTAGAACCCATACGTTTGTTATGTCGTCTGTTAAGGCATGAGGTAAGGGCTTTTTTCCCCTTGAGAGATGGCAGGCATATCGCTGCAACACGGTCGGGTATATTTTACTCTTGTATGGGAGACAAAATAATGTACCCCGCAAAAATAGAGAACAACGGTTACCCGATGCAATATCCGAGAACTTTGAGTTGTGATAAAAACGGACGCATTCTATGGGGGGAATATTGGGGAAATAGCGAGCGACGCGAAGTGCGTATTTATGTTTCCGATGATTATGGGCAATCCTTTCATATTGTACACACCTTTAAACCCGGAGAAACCAGACATGTCCACAATATATTGTACGATGAAACAATAAAAAAATATTGGGTATTTACAGGTGATCATAACTCAGATCCGGGAATCGGTCTACTGGACTACGATTTTTCATCCTTCGAATGGGTTCGTAAAGGAAAGCAAATGTATCGTGCGGTATGGGCGTTCGATCTCATTGACCACTTAGTCTATGCTACCGATACGGAAAAGGAAATCAATGGTATCTATATACTTGATAAAAACAACGGAAAAACCGAACACATAACAGAGATAAACGGAAGCTGCATTTATGCGACACGTTGCGGTGATTATTATGTAATCTCGACGTCCGCAGAACCGGTAAGCAGAGATCTAAACGGAAAAAATCCGGTTGAATCCTCGATCTGGCTGTCCACCGATGGATACGACTGGCGAAATATTTATACAGGCGTAAAAGATCTTTCCACTTCGAAATGGTCGTATACTTATTTTCAATTCGGTTCTCTTGTTCTTCCGCGGGGGGAGAGTCGAAATAATACTCTTATGTTTTCGGGGCAGGCGCTAAAGAAAGTCGATGGAAAAGTTTTTACGGTGGATTTATCTTCATTAAAACAATAAAAATAAATATCTTATTATTCATTACATTTTTTCTTAATGAGTTTGATTAAAAAGGTTTTTCTTTATATAGATACCTCCCTCAAACTCGGTTTGTTAAATGTGCTTTACATCACATGGTATAGAGCTTCGCTCAAAACAGGTGTTCGTAGGTTATTTTTTCCGCAAATGGGATTTCATATTCGTGGAGATTTTTATGATAAAGGTTACGTTAAACCAACACTACCGGATGAATGGAAAAACAATATACTAAATGAATCGAAAGAGATCATTGCCGGTAAGCTTCGATATTATGCTTTTCACTGGAAGGAAGCAGGCAGCCCGCCGGATTGGTTCCTAAATCCATTTAATGGAAAAAAATATCCCGATACAACGAGTCACTGGACAAAGCTCACCGCATTCGACCCTATTGCCGGCGATATTAAGAATATCTGGGAAGCGTCGCGGTTTGAATGGGTGGTTACATTAGCCCGTGCATACGCTGTTAGCAGTGACAGGGTATATTTAGAGACTATTAATACATGGTTGAATGATTGGACGGACAAAAATCCTCTGAACACCGGTCCGAACTGGAAATGCGGACAGGAGGCGTCGATCCGTGTTTTTAATGTTTTACATGCCGCTCTGATTCTGGAACAGGAGAATTACCCCTCAACTGCTTTAACTGAATTTATATATCTGCACCTTGAAAGAATAAGTTCAAACATACGTTATGCTATTGCCCAGGACAATAATCATGGGACAAGCGAAGTTGCCGGTCTTTTCATAGGAGGTACCTGGTTATCGCACTATGGTACATCCGAAAGACAGCGTATTAGAGGTTTTAATTTGTCGGTGAAAGGGAGAAAATGGCTGGAAAACCGGATTGCATATCTCATTGAACAGGACGGCAGCTTTGCGCAGCATTCGGTCACCTATCACCGTGTTTTACTGGATACGCTTATATTTACGGAATTCTGGAGACAAAAACTGAACGAACCACCATTTAGTGATGACTTTTACAGGAAAGCCAGAGCTGCAATAGAGTGGCTATCATTGATGATTGATCCCGTTTCGGGTGATGCACCGAACCTGGGTCCAAATGATGGTGCATTGCTCCTTAATACCCACCAATGCGATTATCGAGATTTTCGTCCGACAATTCAGACGGCTTCTGTTTTATTTAATAATGCAAAATTATTTGGGGATGGGCAATGGGATGAGCCGCTTTTTTGGTTTAATTTAAAAAACACTTCATATAAAACAAACGGAATAGTAAAAAAATCGAAAGTGTTGCCGGGGGGGTATGTAATTATGAAGGGAAAGGAATCATGGGGTATGCTCAGATATCCGATGTTTCGTTTCAGGCCAAAACACAATGATGTGTTTCATTTTGACTTATGGTACAAAGGCAATAATATATTACGTGATTCGGGCAGCTATTCGTATAATGTTGACGTAAAAGAATTAAACGGTTATTTCGGATCAGTCAAAGCACATAATACTGTGTCTTTCGACGACCATGAACAGATGCCCGCTATTAGCCGGTTTCTTAAGGGTCATTGGATAAGACCCGATAGTATCGGTCAAACAGAACAATTAGAGGGTGTGGGGATAAAATGGTCGGGAAAATATACCGATTACAAAGGCAATAAACACCGGCGTACGATAATTTTGAATGAAGATACCTGGATTATTGAAGATATTCTTTCAGGAGATTACAGAAAAGCAAACGTAACATGGAGGTTGATACCCGGTGATTACAAAATTGATCGGAACAGAATATTCGGCTCATGGGGAAATATTGATATACTTCCGGACGAATGTGAGCTTACTCTGAAGGAGGGATTTGAGTCACCCTATTATTGGCATAAGAGAAAAATACCTGTATTGACAGTTTCTTGTAATACTATTCAAAAAATTATAACAAGAATTAACTTTACTTGATCATTAATGAAAATACTGTACATTCATCAGTATTTCACAACAAATGAAGGTGGCGGCGGGACGAGAAGTTATGACGTGAGCCGTTACTTGGTTTCGAACGGTCATTCTGTGACAATGATATGCGGCATGAATCAAAGAGCCGGTCTGCATGTGCGTGGCATACGGCTCTGGAAGGTTACGTGGATAGATGGAATTAAAGTAATCGTCTTGCGGGTTCCGTACAGTAATTATATGAGTGTTGCTGCTCGATTGTTTTCATTTTTTAATTTTTCATTATTATCAATACTCGCCGGTATTAAAGAGAGAAAAATTGACCTGGTTTTCGCGTCGAGTACTCCCCTTACGGTTGCAATTCCCGGTGTCGTTCTCAGTAAATTTCGGAGAAAACCTTACATATTTGAGGTAAGGGATCTCTGGCCGGAGGATCTGGTGGCTGCCGGACGAATGAAGTCCGGTAGTATAGGTCACCGCATTCATGAATTTCTTGAAAATAGAAGTTACGCACGGGCATCGAAAGTGATTCTTGTTTCGAAAGGTTTTCACGACAGACTTCTCGAAAGGAATTACCCTGATAGTTTCCTGGAAACAATCGAATTGGGAGCCGATGGAGAATTGTTCGAAAATGTACGGATAAATAAAGGTTTCTGGAAAGAGAAAGGTCTTGATAGTAAAACAATTGCTGTATATACCGGTGCACACGGAAATGCAAACGGACTTTATCAGATTCTCGATGCAGCAGAATATCTGAAAAATCGGGATGATATTGCGATCGTTATGATAGGGGATGGGGGCGAGAAACCGGATTTACTTAAAGAATTACAACAGAGAAATTTAAAAAATGTTCATATGTTTGATCCGGTCATTAAAAAGGATTTACCCGGTATATTAGCCGGTTGTCACATAGGTCTCATGATATTGAAACAGATAACGAGGCCGCGATGGGTAACACCGAACAAATTATTCGATTATATGTTCGCCGGTTTGCCGACACTCGTCAATTTTGAGGGTACAACTGCAGAAATTGTAGAAAAGGAAAAAATCGGGATAACGTGTAAACCGGGCTCCGCAGAAGATCTTGCACAGGGGATTCAATTCTTTACGGATAATCCGGAAAAGCGACTTGAAACAGGGATGAATGCCCGAAGGCTTGCCTACCAGAAGTATGACCGGAAAATACTGGCGAATAAGATGGAAAAAACGCTTTTATCAGTTGTAAATCATAATGATCTCCGATAAAGATGAATTTAGTATGAATGAGAAATTGTCCTGGAAGGTTGAACTGCATAATAGAGATGATGACGAACTCTTGTTTTCTCTTCAAAAATTAACGTATCCCAATAGTGGTATCTATAGCAACGGTGAATTATCGGCGAAATATCTGCAGTGGCGCTATTTCGGTAACTCTTCAATTAAAAGCAGGATATACGTTGTAAAATCGGAAGACAGGTCTAAAATTATTGGCATGCGGCCGATTAGTATTCTACCTATACAGGTGCAGGATAAAGTCAGAAAATGTTTATTTTTAACTGCAGTCATTACTCATCCGGAATACCGGAATCAAGGTGTATTTACTTCTCTTGTAACCCATTCAGTAAACATTGCGAAGAAGATGGGAGCGGATTTTGCATTTACATTTCCAAATGAAAATTCATTCCCGATATATAAAAAAAATAGTAAATGGCATGTTGTAGCAAGAATACCGGTTTATATTAAGATTGTGAATTTTAGCAATATCCTTTTGAATAGAATTCCGGGTCTGAAGATTTCATCAAATCGGATCAATGATACCAACGATACAACAAGGTTACTTGATGCACCAATTCAGATTCAACAGATCAAAAATTTTACCGGAGAGTTTGATGATTTGTGGTCTGATGTGTCAAAGAGCATACAAGTAGGAATCCCGAGAAATAGCAAATATTTAGAGTGGAGGTATTTACAAAACCCTGTACACCATTATGAGGTTTTCAGTGCAAGAAATAGATCTGGTCGGTTACAGGGTTACATTATTATCAGCTCACAAAATAGAGATGGCTTTCATCTTGGTATTATAGTCGATTATTTACTCAGACCCGGTTCCGAAGAAAACTTGCAATTTTTAATTAAAAAAGCAGTCATTGAATTTAAAAAGAAAAATGTAGATTTGATACTATCATTAAAACAAAGGAATAGTAATATAAACAGACAGTTTACAAAAAATGGATTCATACCTATTCCGGCACTTATGAAAAGCAAGAGGGTGAATTTTGTGGCATCCATATTTGAACCCGAATGTAAAGGTGCAGTACTGGATTCCGGTAATTGGTACTTGACATGGGGGGATACCGATAACGTATGATTAGTGTGCAAGAAAGTAATAATAGTATCTGCAATGCTATGACGATCGATGTTGAGGATAGTATAAATCTTATTATGCGTGATCGTTTTGGTATCGATCAACCTCCAACTGACCGGGTTTATAGAAACACAATAAGAATATTGGAACTGTTTTCAGATTACGAAACAAAGGCTACTTTCTTCGTTTTGGGTGAAGTAGCCGAATATTTTCCGGGTTTAATACGGGAAATTGTCAACGAAGGGCATGAAATCGGAGTACACGGATACTCACATATACAATTTTTTAAAATGGACAGGGAACAGGCATTTCAGGAACTTACCCGGGCGAAAAAAATCATTGAAGACACCTCCGGAATTCGGGCTTATGGACACCGTGCCCCGGCATTTTCGGTCTTTCCGGAAACTTCATGGGCGCTTGAGGTTATTGCCGAAGCGGGATTTTTGTATGACAGCAGTATCGTTCCGTTCAAGGGAAAGCGATATGGGTGGCCGGAATATAATCAGGATATTCATACGGTACAACTAAATAACGGATTGCAGCTAATCGAGGCGCCGTTACCGACGGTTAAGTTGCTCTGGAAAAGAATGCCCGTTTGCGGGGGAGGATACCTGCGTCATTTCCCGTATTTATTTTCTAAATGGGCTTTGGAGCGGGTGTCAGTTAAAAGGCCTGTTATAGTCTATATGCATCCCTATGAAATTGATACGAGTTCTTACCCCCAATATATAGTAGAAAGAATGAAGGAAGCTGACTATAGAAAAATGTTTACGGCATATATGCAGAAACGCAATAAAAAAACCGTAGAAATTAAACTTAAAAAATATTTATCCGATTTTTCATTTAATAAGCTTTCGACAATAATTGGAGAAACCCTTGGAATGAAAATTAATTTAATCTAAAATATTTCAATATTTCATTGCGTATGAAAAGGTTATATTTAAAATTAAAATATGAGTTTAATAATAAAGCGAGTGATGTAACACACAAAAGTGTGTTAAGACAAAAGTATGAATTGCTTTATTTATTATTAGAACGTCAATTTACTCCTGCCGAATATTATGCCTATCGATTTTATGAAAAAGATAAGAAGTATGGAGATATGGTGAAATATATTTCAAACTCTACATTGCTGGATGTTATAATTCCAACGTTAAATAAAAATTCATGGATGAATATTCACGACAATAAATGGCTATTTCACTTGTATTACGATAATTTTGAAATTCCAATAACCGAAGTATATGGTTATTATAATTATAATGGAGGCCTATGTAAAGATGGTACTTCGCTAAGCAGTCCGATCGACTTGAAGAGATTTTTCCGGACCATGAAACCTAAAAATCTCGTTATAAAACCTGTAGGTGGCCGATGCGGGAAAGGAATTCTTATCTTTAAAAATATTGAATATTATAAAAATGGTAATATTGAGTTCATTACAATGGCGGATAATCAATATAATCTGGATCAAGTTTGTCATTATATTGTCAATATTCAATTGAACCCAAAATACCCCGGTGTATTATTGGAGAAAAAAGTAGAGCAACATTCTTTCTTTAATAATATAAACCCATTTACTATGAACGATATCAGGATTGTAACACTGATGGACAAAAATAACGAGGTAAAGATTATATTTACCGGTAACAGGCTTGGAAGAAAAGGTAGCGAAACGGCAAATTGGGCACGTGGCGGTCTCAGTGTATATGTGGATCCCGAAACAGGTGTGCTGGGGAAAGGATGGCAAAATCCTGAATACGGTGGCATTTGGACTGAATATCATCCAGATACTAAAGTTAAATTTAAGGGGCAGGTAATTCCGATGTGGAATCAAATAAAATCTTTAAGTAAAAAAATTGCCACCTTAACACCTGAACTCAAAATCGTCGGTTGGGATTTGGTGCTGACTCCTACCGGTCCGGTTGTAATAGAAGGAAACCCCATATTTAACATCGAGGGAGTTCAGGCTAATGAATTGAGATATTCGCTTGATTCTGTATGGGAAGATTTAAGTGAATATGGTATCCGATTTAAATATAAAGGATTTTCCTTAAGTAAAGCAATTTTATTGTATAAAGCGATGAAGAGATGGAGTCGACTGTGACATTAAAATGTAGATTACGAAATTATTACCTGTAATTAAATACTTTTCACGATAATACCATTATGAAGTTAGGGGAAATTACAAGAAAAACGGGATTTTGGTGCCTCGATTATTGCAAAGGTTCATCTGTCGGAAAACATTATCGGGAAATTAAACGGTATAGCACGCCGACAGACGAAATGGTACAATTAAGATATGATCGATTGCAAATTCTGATTCATCATGCTACAAAAAATACCGATCATTATCGACAATATTACGGAGTAACTGAATTAGCTGATTTTCCTGTTCTATATAAATACAATATAAAACAAGATTATTCTGCTTTTCTTTCTTCAGGTTTTAGTAAGTCGGAGCTGATCCGAATTCAAACAAGCGGTTCATATGGATCACCTTTTACGTTTTATCTTTCAAAAGTAAAAAAGTCCCGCCAGATAGCCGAGATTATTTTTTATAATCGGCAGGCGTTATTTGATTTGGGTGCAAAACATGTAAATATAGTGACAAGAAAAAAAACAAAATTCCAGCAATATATTGAAAATCAGGTTATGGTAAATGCAATTTTCATGGATAATCAATGGCTGGAACGACAAAGAGTCTTATTGAAAAAAAAGAATGTACGGGTTATAGTTGCTCATCCGTCTGCACTCATTCCGATTGCGGAATATTGTGAATCACAAAAAGATACACCGGATGAATTTTCTTTTCGTTCAATTATTACCATTGCAGAACCTTTATACGACAAACAGAAAGTGCTGCTAAAACGGGTATTCGGAGCGAAGGTATTCAGCAGGTACTCCATGATGGAGACCGGCGTCATTGCACAGGACCATCTGTCTGACGGGAAATTTCAGGTGAACACCTCAAGTTATATAGTAGAATTGCTTGATATCGAGAGGGATATTCCTGTTAAACCGGGTCAGATGGGGCGCGTTGTGGTTACCGATTTATTTTCGCATGCGATGCCGCTGATCAGGTATGATACCGGGGATCTTGCACTATTATCGATTGAGAATGACGGTATCCTGAAATTGGATAGAATAATTGGGAGAACAGTCGATTCGATATACCGGCCCGACGGGGTGAGAATATCACCTTTATGGATCGATGATGTTATGGACGATATGAACAGTATTTCTTTATTTCAGTTCGTGCAAAAAGACAGAGATAAATATCTTATGAGAATTGTTAATAAACATGACGATAGTGCGGAAATTATTATTGAGAAAAGACTGAGAAAATATTTAGGAAATAATTCAACAATCGATTTTGAATATGTGGATGAAATACCGCCATTACCTTCGGGTAAGAGACCTTTTGTGTTGAATGAATATAATACAACCAACGGCAATTGAAAATATATGAATCTCGCAGAAACGTTTCGTCGAATAGGTTATTATACGGTCGATTATTGCAAAGGGAAACCCGTCCGAAAACATTTGGATGAATTGAGGTTATCTAACGGGAATCCCGATAGCATAGAAGCGCTTCGAAAGCAAAGATTAAACGATTTAGTTCAGCATGCGATATCGACGACAAAACATTATAAAGACTACCGGATATCATCGGATTTGTGTGAATTGCCGGTAATTAATAAAACTGACGTCCGGAAACGGTATGATGATTTTATTTCAGACAAATATAAAAAAGAAGAATTGGTGCCGGTTACAACAAGCGGATCATACGGGACACCATTTACGTTTTATTTAACAAAAGAAAAGAAGGCAAGACAGACAGCGGAAGTATTATATTACGGAGAATGGGCGGGTTTTTACATCGGCATGAAGCATGGGTACATTAGGGTGACAAAAAAAAGTGATTTAAGTCTATTCCTGCAAAATCAACATCTGATGAATCCTATTAATCTTGATAATACCTGGCTTGAAGCACAGCGCAATGATCTAAAAAAGAAAAAATTAAAAGTAATAATAGGATATCCGTCAGCAATGACCGCACTTGGACATTACTGTAAAGAACGGGGTGACCGCCCTGAAGAGTTTAATTTGACGTCCTTTATCTCGACGTCTGAACCTATATTGAAAGATTCGGCTGATGTCATTTCCGATACATTCGGTTGTAAGGTGTATAATAGATATTCAACAGAGGAGTTCGGTGTCATTGCCGCAGAATGTACGATAAACTACGGTTACCATATCAATGAAAGCAGTTATATAGTGGAAATGCTGTCCCTTGACAAAGATGAGCCTGTGAGCGACGGGAAGGTAGGACGTATCATTGTAACCGACCTGTTTTCACATGCGATGCCGTTGATACGGTACGATACCGGGGATATCGGCATCCGGCAAAGATCATGTTCGTGTAAGATAGCCGGACCGGTTTTTATAAATATCGAGGGCAGACAAGTGGAATCAGTATTTACTCCGGAAGGAAAAAGAATATCGCCTTTTGCAATCAATGGCGCAATGCGCGATTTAGATGGAATATTGCAATTCCAGTTTGTGCAAAAAACAAAAAAATCATATGAGTTGATGCTTGTATGCACGGATAAATTTATCGACAATACCGAAGAAAAAATAATGAAACGATTCAGGGAAATTTTAGGTGAGAATGCGAAGATTTCTGTAACCTATAAAAACACCATATCGCCTCAACGATCGGGAAAACGGCCGTATATCAGAAGTGAAATTCACAATAAATAGGTATTTGTAACGATTATGTCGTTTTATCGGAATTATGGAAAACAATTGTTCGATTTAATTCTTGTCATTCCAGGATTATTGTTTCTCCTTCCGCTGTTTATT
The DNA here is from genome assembly GCA_007135935.1 of Wenzhouxiangella sp. Lineage (GTDB taxonomy): Bacteria > Pseudomonadota > Gammaproteobacteria > Xanthomonadales > Wenzhouxiangellaceae > Wenzhouxiangella. The sequence continues at coordinate 6,205 of SLIA01000264.1, read as the reverse complement.
ATCATAACCATAATAATAAAAATCAATCTCGGAACACCGGTACTGTTTAATCAACCCCGCCCGGGAAAAGACGAAAAAATCTTTACGGCATTGAAATTCAGAACAATGACAGAAGAAAGAGATAGCAGCGGCAACCTGCTGCCCGATTCAAAAAGTATAACGAAGATCGGCGGACTTTTGCGCAAAACAAGCATGGACGAGTTACCTCAATTAATAAATGTTTTGACCGGTAAAATGTCTCTCGTTGGACCCCGCCCACTGCTCATTGAATATCTTGATTATTATTCACCGCGTGAAAAAAAACGTCATCAGATCAGACCGGGAATAACATGCATAGCTCAAGTAAGCGGTAGAAACATACTTGATTGGTATAAACGACTCGAGTATGATGTCCGTCAATCCCCCACTTTGTTGCAAGCAGCAATGGTGCGCTTGGAAGCACTATGGAATTTTTGAGGTGTAATGATGTACAAATTTGGGATTTTATACAAAAAAAAGTGAAGCAAAAGATTATAAATTTATTAACCATAGCAGGAAAAACAAATTAGCTTCCACTTGCACTTGCAGAGGATGAAGCCTCTACAAAATTCAGAATAATGCAAATATCGAAACAAAATGGATGGAAATCAAATACGGTACGTCTCGGTATGATTGCATATAGGTTCGGTATACTTCCTGTTCCTTTGACACGAAGGTTACTACAAAAGTATTTAAAAAAAATGTTGTGGACAGACTCAAAGCTTTACGGCAATATTACATAATAATGAAATACTCAGTTTAAATTTTGTCTTCATATGAATAATCTGGTGATATTTGGGGGAGGAGGGGTTGGAAAATTTGTTGCGCATGCTATCAATGAAATCAATAAAAAGGTATATACCTGGAATATACTTGGCTATATTGACGATGATGATCAGATCGATGAGACTAATTTAAACGGCTATCCTTTACTTGGTAATATTTCGTGGTTAAGAGAGAATCCGGTGGTCACCGTTGCCGTAGCAATTGCTGAGCCTACCGTGAAAGTTCAAGTAATAGAAAAAATCATCGAATATGGATGTGAAAAGTTTGCGACTATTATACATCCACATACATGGATCGCAGAGTCAGTCAAGGTCGGAAAAGGAAGCATAATCTATCCGGGTACAACAATAAATGTTAATACGGAGATAGGGAGGTTCGCGATCGTGAATATGAACTGTTCTATCGGGCACGATGTTGAGATAAATGATTATACATTCCTTGCACCGAATGTGGGAATAGGAGGAAATACCCATGTTTCGAAAGGGTGTGTAATAGGTATCGGAGCATCGTTAAAACAATCGCTAATGATCGGTGAATGGGCTGTAGTAGGAGCGGGTTCGGTGGTGATCCGGGATGTAGAACAGGGACAGACGGTAGCAGGCGTACCGGCAAAACCACTACAATCGGAAAAATTAAAAAAATGAGTTGAAAAAAGGGAATTAATCGAGAATTGTGATCGTCAGGCACTGATTCACCGCAGTGGCCGCAAATGACACAGAGAAAAGTATATATAATTAAAAATAACTCTGTTATCCTCAGCGATCTCCGTGTTAAATTAGCTTAGTTTTCCCCTTACAGATTAGGATTATTTAAAATCTATATCCACAATAGTATAAATTCATGCAAAACACCTTTTATAAAAAATATGGTAAAAGAATTTTCGATATCGTTTTGCTTCTACCAGGATGTATGATTGCAGTTCCTTTCATGATATTAATTGCAATTATTGTATATATAAAGCTCGGAAGTCCCGTGATATTCCGACAAATCCGTCCGGGTTTGAACGGAAAACCCTTCGTAATCTACAAATTCCGGACCATGCTCGATTTAGAGGATTCCAATGGTAATTTACTTCCGAATGAACAACGGTTATCACCGTTCGGTTTAAAATTACGCAGTACCAGTCTTGATGAACTACCTGAACTGTATAATGTATTGAAGGGTGATATGAGTTTTGTCGGACCACGTCCCTTGCTTATGGATTATTTAGATAAATATACTCCGGAGCAGTACAGACGGCACCAAGTTAAACCGGGTATTACAGGTTGGGCACAGGTGAATGGTCGAAATCAAGTAGACTGGGAAGATAGGTTCTGGTACGATATCTTTTATGTTGAAAATTGTTCTCTAATTTTCGATATAAAAATATTATTTTTAACGATATACCGGGTAATAACCCGTGAAGGGATAAGCCCGATAGACAGGCCTATCATGGAACGATTTAATGGAACAAAGGATATAAATACATAATGAATATAAAAAACATTACGATGTCTCTCCCCGATATAGACGAATCCGATATTGAGTGCGTTAGCGACGTTATCCGGTCTGGCCGCCTTGCACTCGGTCCGAAAACCGTAGAATTTGAAAAGCTGGTTGCAGAATATACCGGAAAACAATATGGTATAGCGGTAAATTCTGGTACTGCTGCTCTTCACCTAATTGTACGTAGCCTGGGTATTGGTAAAGGAAATGAAGTGCTCGTTCCCTCTTTTACATTTGCTGCATCTGTTAATGCATTCTTATACGAAAGCGCTTCACCTGTATTTGTAGATATAGAATCCGAAACATATAATCTTAATACATCCGATGTGGAGAAAAAAATAACTCCCAGAACAAAAGCAATAATGGCCGTCGACGTTTTTGGACATCCGGCGGAATGGGATGAGATCAGCAGGATCGCACGTAACCACAATCTGCTTGTTATCGATGACTGCTGCGAAGCAATTGGAGCAGAATATAAAGGACATAAGATAGGAGCATTCGGTGATGCTGCTGCTTTTGCTTTTTATCCGAACAAGCAGATTACCACGGGTGAGGGAGGGATGATAATAACAGATAATGATGATATCGCACGTCTCTGCAGAAGTATGCGAAATCAGGGGCGAGGTGAGATGGGGGCATGGCTTGAACATGACCGTCTTGGATATAATTACCGTCTAGATGAGATGTCTGCTACACTGGGAATTAGCCAGATAGAGAGGATCGAAACCATGCTTAATAAGCGGGATCATGTAGCCCGTATGTACACCCGAAAACTGAAAGGATACGATTGGGTAAGGACGCCGGTGGTGAAACAGTACGTCCGTATGTCATGGTTTGTCTATGTCGTGACGCTTTCAGAGGGTATTGACAGGGATGAAATAATACGGGGAATGGAAAAGGAGGGGGTTCCTGCACGCGGATATTTCTCTCCAGTTCACACTCAGAAATATATCAGAGAAATATTCGGTGACCTGAGCGGGACCTTACCTATAACAGAGTCGATATCGAAACGGACACTTGCACTTCCGTTTCATAATAATCTTAGAAAAGATGAAGTCGATACCGTTATTGAAGTTCTGAAACATTCAGTAACGAAGCTTGCGTAATTATTGGAGAATTACGAAACTATTAACGAATTAATTGAAAGATGAAACAAGATTTCTAAGCAGCTTTGCAAGCATTAGAGTATCGATTGACTGAGAAAAATTCTATTATAAGTATTTATTTCTCAAATACCATCTAGATGACTTTGTGAAATCATTGTATTTACATTAATCAGAATAAATATCCAAATTATTTTATAAAGAAAAAGAAACTATTAATCAAAATTTTAAAAAATTTTATAAATAATAACTCACATATATTATCAGAAAAGAAAACTTTTATAATTCTGGAGAATATTTTATGTTTGGTGAAACGATTGACTACCACATTTTGCGCCCATTTACCCATGGCCGTAACCGTGCGACTGAAGTTGAGTTAAATGAAAGAGCTAGATATTCAACATACAGTTTAGAAGAAGCTTCTAAATATTTAAAAAAAGTAAAGCAAGTATATTTTGGTGGACTTTTTCCGATAGATCCCGATATTAGCTATTTAGATATAGGATGTGGAATGGGGCGACTATCGATTGGACTTAGCTTAGCCGGTGCTAAAAATGTTACGGGTATAGACATAATTGCTAGAAACATCGATGAGGCAAAGAATATTTCTGAAAACCTTACAAATAACTCTCGTCCAGATTTTATACATTCAGATGTACATGAATGGAATTCTGATCGAAAATTCGACGTTGTCATTGTACTCGGGGCGATGGAGCATATTCATGATCCTGCCTCGTTTCTGAAAATGCTTGCCCGGTTAATTAAGCCGGAGGGGAGAGCATTTGTGAGTTTCGAACCTTTTCAAGGTCCCATAGGTGATCATATGTCGCATTTCTTTTGGCTGCCAATACCCTGGAGAGGTATTCTTTTTTCAGAGAAAGCTATCATGCGACTTCGGAGAGAGAAGTTCAGACCGACCGATCCAGTAGAACGTTATAAAGATGTTCAGGGTGGACTAAACCAAATGTGGTATGAGGACTACATTCGATACGTTCATGAAGCAGGTCTTGAATTTGTTAAGCACAATTGTAATCCTCAACTCAGATATAGATTCAGATATTTACCATTCCATCTTATTTCGAAATTTTTGACAAGCATTCCAAAAATTCGAGGTTTTTTTATTGTTTCAGATTACTCAATTCTAAAGCACGGGGAATAGTATAATATAGTGGTAAACATAACCAATTGAAAAGATCACAGAATTCATTGCACGTTAATTCATTTATAAATTTACCGTAAATGTAATTCCTAACAGATACTCTTGCGCTTTTACATTTTCCTGCGGCCTGTTAATAACAAGTTCTAAATTTTCGTCCACATTATTATAAGTGTTGTATGTCAATTGTAAGGATACACTATATTGATTTTGTTTATATTTTAGTATACCTTTATACGAATCCTGTCTTTCAGGTGGTCCAACTTTATAAGAAAGATTGAAATCTTCAAGATTAATATGCCAGCGGTGACGTCTGCTAAAAAGAAATGTAGATGAAAATTCATTAAATGAGTGTGAAAGAATAATAGATAGCATTTCTGCTGCAGTTCCCATGTGATGTCCCATTATCGCTCCATTATTTTGAAATGGTGGTTGAACCGAATGTCTGTACCAGGAACTGTTGTAAGGACGGCCGCCGTTATAGGGATCGTAAAACAAATAATGATTCTTATATGTCTGAGCATATTCTAAAATAATTTCACTATTGATGATCTGCAAAATTAAACCGGAAATAATGCCTGTATCCAGAAGTTCAAACCCGAACGGCCCAACCCATAGATCTTTATCAAGCACGGCATCCGGTTTCTGCCATATCGCATAAAGATCCTCCCCTCCGTATTCAAGATATACTCTTGCCCTCGTTATTGCAGGAGTTATCTTCGATAAAAATCCCATATCCAGGACAAATTCAAAGCTTGCCCGTGAATTAGTCTCCCCCAACCCATCATTTAAATTTGCATCTCTTCCGGTAAACATTGTTAAATAATCGATAAATCTATAGGTACCCGTATATACAATGGTCTGTTTCATATTGAGTTCAAACCATGAAGCGGGGTACCAGCTCAGTTTATGACCTATTATATTGAATTCCCGCGGCCAGCCGTAGAATAATGTATAATCAAAGTTGCCGATGTACGGTATCCTGAATGGTCTCTCGGTCCGGAATCTTACCAATGTATATGGTTCTGCATTATTTGAAAGCAACAACGATCCGTAATATGCATTACCCAGCCATATATTATTTCTGCCTATTTCCAGGGAAACGGCGTCCGTCCGTAAAAATACCGATCCTTTTTTAAAGTTTACTCCCTCAATATTGTTTGCGCGGAGATCGTAGTTGAAATCAATAAATGATGCTATGCTTCCCGCACCAATCGTAGAGAAATAATAGTTAAGTCCCTTGTCGGCAAAGGTACCGTCCTGATTGGGAAAGGTATACCGCTCAAGCGGATAGGTTGTGGAGAGGTTTACGAAGCCGAGTGAAACGTGTTGCAGAGGATTGATCCTGAACAGCGGGTTTTCACCGGCATACAGCGATGCGGTATTACATGTACCGTATGTAAACAGACAGATGATAACGATAAATGCTGCACGACCGATCGGCATGCTGTTCCCCCGGTTAGGTATTATTATTAACGGTTGCTAATTCTCAAAGCATCCTCTGCTTATTGTATACAAAATACAAGGATATTTATGAAAATCCTAAATTCTTGCGCCGGAGGCGGAAATTTCCTAAATCCCAACGCGGCATAGCTGCAACCAAAAAATAATACAAAATAATTTAGTGACAAAATTATTTTGTCATAAAATCATTTTG
>SLIA01000206.1 GCA_007135935.1 Wenzhouxiangella sp. | reverse complement strand
TTTTCTGCCGCCGAGAAGCTGGGGCTTGCCCGGTCGCTGGACATGGTTGTCATCGAGAAGGCGTTGCATGAACTCGACCGTCATCGCGATGACCTGGGAGATGGTCTGCGTTGTTCGCTCAACCTGTCCGGCCTGTCAGTCTCAAGCGATCAGACACACGCTCGGATCAGTGCCATGATGCAGCGGTTTGACATTCCTGCGGAAATGCTCTGTTTCGAGATTACCGAGAGTGCCGAGATTGCTGACAGTCGTCAGGCCCGGCGGACCCTTTCCGCTCTCAGGGCCCTGGGTTGTCGTATTGCCATCGACGACTTCGGCAGCGGATACTCCAACTTCCAGAGCTTGTCGGGTTGGCCGATCGATGTGATCAAGATCGATGGCGCCTACATTCGCTCACTTGCCGAGGACACCGTATCGGCAACCGATGTGAAGGGAATGATTGCGTCTGCCCGCGTGCGCGGCATCGAGCTGGTTGCCGAGTACGTTGACAACCAGGAAGTGCTGAGTCTCCTGGAAGAGCTGGGGGTGGACTACGCCCAGGGCTATCATTTTCACCGGCCCGAGCCCCTGTCGAATCTGCTGTCGCCACAACAGCCGTAACTCTCGGCAAGGTCACGAACTGGCCTGGCGGTGCTGGAGCTAAATCAGCATCAGGTGCGGATCATCGGCCCTCCACCCACCTGATGGCTCTCTTGAATACCTCCCGGGAGTTCTTGAGGTTCAGCTTGTGCTTGATGTTGCCCAGGTGGGTTTCGACCGTCTTGACGCTGATTCCAAGATCATCGGCGATTTCGCGATTGGTCTGCAGTCTCCCCAGGCCCTCCATGACCTGAATCTCCCGAGGGCTGAGCGTGCTGGGAGCTGTCTGGCCGCTTTCGCGTATCGGACATTGCTTGCAGCTCATGCTGTGGTCGCCATGGCTGCGGGCGATGCACCCGACAGTGGTATGCAATTGATACCTGAGCTTCCACTCAGGATCTCTTGCGGGGAAGAAAGCGCATGCCCGCTTGGCGGGAATTGGAAAGCCCGCTCCCAGACGCTGGCGGTCGGATATCACGATGATCCTGGGGCGCCGTTCGCGCGTGATCCTGTCGGCGACTTCCCGGGCCTGGTTGGAATCGAGGACGAACAGATCCAGTTCACCGTTGCCGAGCGCATCGTTTGCCGTTTCCGGGGTCATGACCCGCCATTCGATGTCATGCGGGACGCTTTCCTGGATGATGAATTTAAGCCCCCTGACGAATACGTCGGAGTTAACCAGAATGCCGAGCTGGATGGTATTTCTTGTCATGAGTGAGATTTTTCTTGTTGATGGGCACAGATGGCATGCCGAAATGGATATGTGCTGCGGGCATAAGGGAATTACCTAATTCTCATGTGATGCTCTTGGCGGCGAGCCCGATAGACGATGGCAATCGATGGGGTGACAATATTAAGTGATTGCCCGCATTGCCTCAATTGGCTTGAAGGTCTGCCAGAAGCGTTCTAACCGGCTGTTTTTGCGGGGCAAAGCGTTTACATGCGTGAGGGTGGTGTGAAGCTGCTGTGGAACCCTCAGCTTCAGTGCGCACGTGTTGACTACTGAGTCTTACATTGTCAAAAGGGGTGAGTTTGATATGGGTACTGCCCGCTTCCTGAGCAGCCATGGGAAAGGATGTTCCGGCTCCAAGCCGTCGGCGGCGAAGGGGGCAGGTCTGCGCTTTCGGGTAAATGACTGTCTTCTTGGCGTCTTGCAACGGGCTCGCTCGCTCGGGCGCCGGGCCTGTATAGAGTTGCCCGATAACGGTCTGGTCCAGGTCGACTTCGAAGAGCAATACTGTGTGCTGGATTTGGCATCAGAGCAAGAATTCTTCGCAGGCCTGCCGAAGCATTTCGTTACCAGACGGTTGTCGAGGCTGGACGGCCAGGCGGTTCGACCACTCGATGAACTGACCTGGAAGGCGGCTTACCATGCATCGAATGGAGCCTTGCTCGAGGGCTACCACCCCTTCGATGTGGTGGAGCTTGAACGCTGGCCCAATTTCACACGCCTTCCGCATGCCGAGTGCTGCCTCCCCTTGTGCTCGATACTGGCAAGACGGCCGACCAGCATTTCCTTTGCTCACCGGATGCTGCGCATTCCACACGACGATGCCATGCGCTTCTACAGCGCGGCCCGGGCATCCGGTCATCTACGGTTGATCAGCTCTCAGCCCTCCGCTGATGCAAACTCCAGCGAGACGACACCGGCTGATAGTCAGGCTGCCAGTGCCAGGTCCGGCACGATCTGGAGTCGGCTGTTCAGCCGCGTATCGGGGTTGTGAGAAATAGCGCATGATGCACAAGATTCTCTTTGCCGGCCCCGTCGGTGCAGGCAAGACCACGGCCATAGCCAGCGTCAGCGACACGCCGGTGGCCAGTACCGAGGCCAGCGCAACCGACGAGGTGCGCGAGCGCAAGGCGAGCACCACCGTGGCCATGGACTACGGCACCTTGCGTATCGATGATGCCTTGACCATTCAGCTGGTGGGCACGCCGGGCCAGGAACGATTCAGTTTCATGTGGGACATCCTGTCCATGGGCGCCATTGGCGTGGTCATCATGATCGACAATGCCCGTCCTGATCCACTGGCCGACCTCGAAACCTATCTCGGCGCCTTCAAGGGCTTGCTGGATCAGGACGGCGGTGCCGGCGTGGTTTGCGTGACCCGCTTCGATGTCGCGGCCAACCCGCCCCTGGCCGCTCATGAACGTCGAGTCCGGCAGCTTGGTCACCGACTGCCGGTATTCGAGATGGACGCGCGCCGTCGTCGGGATGTCAAGACGGCGCTGTTGGCCATGGCCTCGGAGCTCAATCCGAATGCCCATCGCAGACGCCTGGGGTGATGTCAGGAGTTGAAATCCCCGCTGGGCCGACTCGTCGCACCGGCTGCTTGCCTTTCTGGACTTCCTTGAGGTGTGTGCCGGGTTGGGGATAAATGCCGCGTCGGATGGCAAGCGTGACCCATCCTCGCGATCCAGAAACACACATTTGAATAATGTCACGCAGAACCAGAGAAATCACGAGGAAAAGAGTAATGAGCAATATCGAAAACGCGCTTCAGAAGGCCGTGCAGGCCGTGCCCGATTGCGTGGCAGCCGGTTACGTGGACCTGGAGTCGGGCATGCTGATCGGCGTCAAGACGGTCGATTCACATCCCTCCGAAGTGCTGGACATGCTGGCGGCCGCCACCGCCGAGATGTTCCAGGGTCCCAATGTGGTTGCAATCGAACGCATGTTCAAGAAAGCTCGCGGCATGGAGAACGACGATTCGCACTACTTTCAGGAAATGATCGTCAACAGCGACAACCTCATTCATCTTTTCGTGCGGGCGAAGACCAACCCGGAGCACGTGGCCTGCTTTGTCTGTCGTCGCACGGCCAATCTCGGCATGATTCTTACCAAGGGTCGTCAGCAGATGAACGAGCTCGAAGCCGCAGCTTGAGTTGACCGCATGAGTGGCCGAAACCCGGGGTCTACCCGGGTTTCACCACGGCAAGCTCTTGCTACGAGAGGGGGTGCGCTGAATCTACTTGTCGAGTAATGGCGAGGTTACGAGGCGGGGCAGGGAGTGGAAACCTTCCTTCAGGACCACCTTCAGCAACGGGTCTGTTCTGCAGTCATACTCCCGGCAGATGCCTGGGCGGCGCGAATACACCGTGCATTGGCTGTGCGCATCATCGAAATAGACGCAGCGTCCCGTGCAGGGATCCTTGTCGACGCAATGCTTGCCCGTCACGCTGTCGTGCCCGCCGGGATCGAGTTCTCCGTTTTCCAGGCGCACGATCAGTGAACAGCAGTAGGAGCCGCAACCCAGGCGTCGACCCTCCTCGCAGTCCAGTGCACGGTCCGGATGCAGGAAACGCGCAATGGCTTCGTCGCGTTCCGTTGGCACCAGCTGAGTTCCCCTTTGATTGAAGCCTGAACACTACATCAATTGGGGTTGGTACTCAACCGGGGAGGCGTGAACAAATCCATGGCGTGTGGCTGTGCGTCACCCAATTGCCCCAGACCAGCTCCATTTGGTACCGGCAATTTACGGGCACGCCTGAAGAAGCGGTCGTGTTCGGTCCGGTGTGCCGCCTACCGGGGATATTGAAGCCGGTAGGGAGTCAGTGGGGACGCACGGCGCCGCCGTGTTCAATCAGGCGGTCGACAAGCTGGCGGTTGATGCCGGTGATCTCGAAGATGCGATTGAGGCGTTCCTCGCGGAAGGCGCAGTGGATGATCAAAAGATCGAGGTCGAGAATCTTCAGAATGCTGTCGCACTGCCTGGAGGCCTGGGTTGCCTTGGGTTGTTCTTCAAGCACGATCTCGAGTGCCCGGGAACGGACCTGGCTGAAGATGCCTTCGACGAGATGTGGCGGCCATTGACTTGCCACCTGTTCGGTCCCGATTTTCTGACGATTGTGAAAGTAGTCTGCTTCGTACTCGCCCTCGAACAGGCCGTTCATCCAGTGAATGTGGGCGTCCTTCATGGCCTTGCCCTGCTTGCGTGCCAGCTCGGCTGTGGCTGGGGTGCGCTTGAGCGAGTCGTGAATATCTTCGGCAATGCCGGGTATCCGGAACCGGAACCTCGACTTCAGGCTGAGGAGGTTGTCGCGATCGGCTTGCGAAAAGCCGACAAGGGTCTTCATTTCTTCAAAAAATTCCAATGACACGTTGTGTCGAACTCCTGCGCTGGTGATGGTTGCTGGCGACTTTTGTATATTTCTGGTTGGTTGTCATGCCCCATTACCATGCCCTATTGCTTCACAAGTATCAATGCAATATTCAGCATATTCTAATTGACTGCCATGCATTGGGCTAATCCGAAGTGTACAGGGGGTTGGTGATAGAATCTGAATCCCGGGATTAACCTGATTTTCAAGTACTCATCATCATGTTTGACAACAGCTACCGAATTGCCGGCTACGATGCCGAGCTGGCCGAAGCCATTGCCGCCGAGGAAAAGCGCCAGGAAGATCACATCGAGCTGATCGCCTCGGAGAACTATGCCAGCCCGCGGGTAATGGAAGCCCAGGGCTCGGTGCTGACCAACAAGTATGCCGAGGGGTATCCGGGCAAGCGCTACTACGGTGGCTGCGAGTTCGTCGATATCGCCGAGAGACTTGCCATCGAGCGCGTCAGGGAACTGTTCGGCGCCGGATACGCCAACGTGCAGCCGCACTCCGGCTCGCAGGCCAATCAGGCCGTTTACCTGGCCCTGCTCGAGCCCGGCGACACCATCCTCGGCATGGACCTGTCCGAGGGCGGCCACCTTACTCACGGCTCCCCGGTCAACTTTTCGGGCAAGATCTTCAACGCTGTTCATTACGGGTTGAATCGAGAGACCGGCGAGATCGACTACGAGCGCATGGCCGAGCTGGCCCGTGAGCACCGCCCGAAGATGCTCATCGGCGGTTTCTCGGCTTACTCACGCGTGGTCGACTGGGCGCGGATGCGCGAGATCGCCGACGAGGTCGGCGCCTGGTTCATGGTCGACATGGCGCACGTGGCCGGCCTGATCGCGGCGGGTGTCTATCCCAATCCCGTGCCGCATGCGCATGTCGTCACCTCGACCACCCACAAGTCGCTCAGGGGGCCGCGCGGCGGCATTATCCTGGCCTCGGGCGAGGATGAGAAGATCACGAAGAAATTCCAGTCGCTGGTCTTCCCCGGCTGCCAGGGTGGGCCGCTGATGCATGTCATCGCGGCCAAGGCCGTGGCCTTCAAGGAGGCGCTGGAGCCGGAGTTCAAGGACTATCAGCAGCGCGTGGTCGACAATGCCCGTGCCATGGCCGAGGTCATCATCGAGCGCGGCTACAAGGTCGTCTCCGGCGGTACCGACAACCATCTATTTCTGGTCGACCTGATCGACAAGGACATTACCGGCAAGGACGCCGAGGCCGCCCTGGGCCGGGCCAACATCACGCTCAACAAGAACACCGTGCCGGGCGAGCCGCGCTCGCCCTTCGTCACCTCCGGCCTGCGCATCGGCACCCCGGCGGTAACCACCCGCGGCTTCAACACCGACGACTGCCGCCAACTGGCCGGCCTGATCTGCGATGTGCTCGACAATATGGGCGATGCCAGCGTCGAGGCCAGGACCAAGGAAGCGGCGCTGGAGCTTTGTCGGCGGTATCCGGTGTATGGGGAATAGGTAAAAGGTGAAAGGTGAAAGGTGAAAGGTGAAAGGACAAAAATGAAAAGCAAGAGGGGTGATTCGACCGCGTCTCATCCCCCGGGTCTCCTTTTGCCTTTTACCTTTTACCTTTTACCTTTTACCGCCTGATCTCCCATGTGGTGCCCCTTCTGCAATCACACCGATACCCGCGTGGTCGATTCGCGGTTGGCCACCGATGGTTTTCAGGTGCGGCGGCGGCGTGAGTGTGCCGCTTGCGGGGCACGCTTCAATACCTTTGAAACGCCGGCGCTGAAAGCGCCCAACGTGATCAAGTCCGATGGCTCGCGCGAGGCCTTCGACGAGGACAAGCTCAGGGGTGGCATGCTCAAGGCCCTGGAGAAACGCCCGGTCGAGACTCAGGAGGTCGAGCGCGCCATCCGCACGCTCCTGCGCGAGATCCGCACCCTGGAAGAGGCCGAGATCTCCAGCAAACGCATCGGCGACTGGGTCGCCAGCGAACTCTCGCGCCTGGACCAAGTCGCCTACGTCCGCTTCGCCTCCGTCTACCGCCGCTTCGAGGACGTCCAGGCCTTCCGCGAGGAAATCGAACGGCTGGAGCGCGAAAACCCCGGCGTGATCGACAGGCGGCAGATCTCGTTGCTGGATGATGAGGGGAAAGAGTAGGGTTCGGGGGTCAGCATTCAGCATTCAGGTTTCAGGAAAAGAGGGTTGCCGGGGGTTCGATTCTCGGGGGGTGAACGGACGCAGCGACAAAGCCCGTGTAGGATGCGTGGAGCGAAGCGGAACGCATCAGCCGGCGTCGGGTTGCGCCACCACTCGGTGGGGGTTGATTAACCCTCGTCCCTACCACCCGGTGGGGGTTGCGTCACCGTTGTCCAGCATGCGCTTCGCTTCGCTCAGCGCATCCTACGGGTGCCGTCCGGCGGGTAAACGGGTCAACGGATGAACGGGTGAACGGGCGCACGGACGCACCGACAAAACGACAAAACGACAACCAGCCAACTAGCAAACTAGCAAACTAGCAAACTAGCAAACTAGCAAACCAACGAACCAACGAACCAACGAACCAACGAACCAACGAACCAACGAA
>SLIA01000255.1 GCA_007135935.1 Wenzhouxiangella sp. | reverse complement strand
GCAGGTGGAACCAGATCGCCAGCACCGCGATGATGGGCAGGCCCACCAGGTGGATGAAGGCGATCAGCGTGAACAGGCGGCTGCTGACCGCCTCGTTGCTGATGAAGTTGCGGCTCATCGGGTCGGTGAAGATCGGCAGCCAGTCCATCAGCCGCGCGCTGCCCACGGCCACGTACTGGGCCAGTTCGTCCCAGACCATCCAGTAGCCGGAAATGCCGAACCACAACACGATCCAGATCAGCGGCACGCCGGTCAGCCAGGAGAACCAGCGCGGCCCCTTGTGGCGGCCACGAATCATTTCGCGCACGATATGCAGGCCCAGCGTGATGACCGCGGCGTCGGAGGCATAGCGGTGCAGGCTTCGCATGATGCCGCCGGCATACCACTGCTCGTGGGTCAGATATTCCACCGATTCCCAGGCCCCTTCCAGGCTGGTGCGGTAGAAGATGAACAGGTAGATGCCGGTAACCAGGGCGACATAGAAAAAGAAAATGGTCAGGGCACCGAGGTGATGCATGGGGTTATGCACGCCGTCGAAGGCCCGCGACAGCGGCATTTCCAGCCGGGCCAGGAGGCGCCTGGCCGGTCCTGGCAGGGCATGGGCTTGCGGGGTAGTCATGCCGTTCTCCGGCGACGGTAATGCACGATTTCCATGCCCAGCCAGCCCAGCGCGAGCGCGAGAATGACGGTGCCGATGAAGATCCCCATGAACAGCGAGTAGTCGAAGTAATAGCGATCGCCGCGCGCGTCGTAGACGGTGCAGAACATGCGCACGCGGTTGGCGACCCGGGTCAGCAGGCCATCGTCGGGAGAGGGCCGGCCCAGAACCAGGTCCTTCATCGGCTCGACCAGCAAAGGCGTGTCGAAGATCTCGCCGTAGACCTGGCGGTAGACCCGGCCTTCCTGATCGATGATGGTGACCTGCACGGTGTGGTCGTAGCCGCGCGAGGACTCCTGGTAGATGAAGCCGACATCCTCCATGAGCTGTTCGAGTTCATCGGGATTGCGGCTGGCCATGAAGTGCCAGTTCGGATCGCGCACGCCGTGACGCCGGGCGTAGTGCTTCATGGCATCCGGGGTGTCGACCGGGTAGTCGAAACCGATGGTGAGAAAGTTGAAGCTGGCATCGCCCAGGGCATTGCGCGCGATCTGCACGACGCGATTGATGTGCTGCGTGCTGACACTGCAGGAATGCACGCAGGCGGTGTAGATCACCGAAATGACCAGCGGGGCGCCGTAGAAGTCGGCCAGGCGATGGACCTCGCTGTTGGTATCGATCAGTTCGATATCACGCACTTCACGCCCCAGGGCGGCCTGACTGACCTCGATGGCCTCGCGATTGATGTCGGCCTGGGCGGTTGCGGCAAGCAACAGCGCCAGGGCCGCCGCGATTGCGCGCAGCAAGGCGTTCATCCCGGCGGCACCATGAAGGCGGTGAACAGGCCAGCGAGCAGTGCTCCGAGCTGGATCAGCGAGGCCTTGAAGGCGGTCATGGCCTTGCCACGCACCGGGTCGCGCACCATCTGCCAGGTAGTCCACAGCAGCCAGCCCGAACCGGCCAGTGCACCCAGCCACAGTAGCTGCGTGTTCACGACCACGGCCAGCGCCACGGTGCTGGCAGCGAGCAGCAGCGTGTTGATCCAGTTCCAGCGCACGGCCGTTGTCACGCCCCGGGTGACCGGCAGCATCGGCACCCTGGCGCGCCGGTAATCGTCGGCCAGGGCGATGGCCAGGCTCCAGAAATGCGACGGCGTCCAGAGAAACAGCACCAGGGCCAGCCAGAGCACGGCCGCGGCACCGAACTGGCCGGTTGCCGCGGCGCCGGCCAGCACGGCCCAGCTGCCGGCGGCACCGCCGATGACGATGTTCCAGTCCGTGCGCCGCTTCAGCCACATGGTGTAGACGATGGCGTAGGTCAGTGCGCCGGCGGCGGTGAACAGCCCGGCGGCCAGGTTGAAGTGCCAGGTGGCCAGGCCGGAACCGGCCGCAATCATGGCAAAAAACAGCACCGGCCAGGCCGTTCTTGCGCTGATCAGTCCGTTGACGAAGGGACGGCCGCGGGTGCGGCCCATGACTGCGTCGATATCGCGGTCATAGTAGTGATTGTAGGCGCCGGCTCCCGACGCGGCCAGCAGCACCGCCACCGACAGGATCAGCGTGTCGAGCAGCGCTGGCCACCCGCCCGCGGCCAGCACCGCGCCACCCAGGGCCGCCAGGGTGATGGCAAAGCCGATGCGCAGCTTGAACAGCGCGGTCAGAAGGCTCACCAGGCCGACTGCCGGCGGCGGAGCAACCGCCGGCAGGGCCTGGGTGGTGTCGAGGGGACGCCGGCTCATCAGCTGAACTTCCAGACCGAGGCCAGGTAGCCGTAGTTGATGAAGTAGTAGACGACGAACACCAGCAGCAGGAACATCGCCAGGATGAAGGTTCCCGGTGCCGGGAAGCCCTTGATGCCCAGACCGATGTTGCCATGGCCGGTCAGTGACTCGGCCGGTCCGGTCAGCACTGCGGGCTTGCGGGTCGAGTACTCGGCCGCGCCCTTCTTCTTGCCGAACAAGATGGTGCCGACGATGACCAGCACGAAGATGGCGCCGCCGGCCACGGCCATGATGGCGCTGACACCATTGAGGGCCATCATGGTGTAGGCCATGCCCGGGTAGGCCCATTCAAAGGCCGAGCCGGCAAAGGCCATGTCCCAGTGGCGACGCGATACACCCAGCGTGCCCGCGCCCATCATGAAGAAGGCCTGCAACGCGGTACCGATACCGAACAGCCAGGGCTGCCACATGGCCAGCTTCGGCCAGATCAGCTCGCGCCGGAACAGCACCGGCACCAGCCACAGCGACAGCGCCATGAACGCCAGCGTGGTACCCAGCGCCACCGTGCCGTGGAAGTGGCCCGGCACGTAGATGGTGTTGTGGATCAGGAAGTTGATCTGCTCGGCGCCCATGACCACGCCGGAGATGCCGCCGATAAAGCCGAAGCCCACCAGCGACAGGAACATGCCGGAGAACACCGGATTGCCCCAGGGCGCCTTTCTCAGCCACTCGAACAGGCCCTTGTTGTGACCCTTCTCGCGCTGGGCGACCTCGATGGCGCCGGGCACGGTCAGGCCGTGGACCAGGCTGGCGAGTACGGCCAGGTACATGGCATAGGAGGTGTTGAAGATCTTCCATTCGGTCGACAGGCCCGGGTCACCGAGCAGGTGGTGGGCCGAGGCAATCGAGATGAACAGGATGTAGAGGAAGAACGCGCCGCGGCTGACTTTCTCCGACATCGGCTTGGCGCCAAAGACAATGGCGGCGATGGCATACCACACGGCCACGTGGGCGGCGACGTTGATCTGCTGCGAGGAGTGGCCCATGCCCCACCAGATCAGGCGGTACATCAGGGCATCGATCTCGCTGATATAGCCGATCGACCACAGGAAGGTGGGAATCAGGATGATCGCGCCGCAGGCGATGGTGAACACGGCAATGATCGCCGCGGTCAGCGCGCCGAAGGTCACCAGCGGAATGGAGCCCTCATAGGTCTTCTCGTCCTTGGCGATGACCAGCGTGCCAAAGAAGATGAAGGTGCCGATCAGTGCCCCCACCGCGAACAGTATCAATCCGAGATAGAAGTGCGGTTCGGCCGGCATCGGCACGTAGGAGGTGAACATGACGCTTGAGCCGCCCTGCAGGATGGCCACGGCGGTGATGGCCGCGCCGACGGTCATCAGACCGAAGGCGACCCAGCCCAGGCGCGGTGTGGCGATGCGACAGCGCAACAGCACCGACGAGCAGAAATACAGCAGTGCCATTTCGAAAAACAGGATCCACACCAGCAGGGTGACGATCCCGTGGCCGGTGAGCACCGTGTAGAAGAGCTCGGCATCGAGCAGTTGCACGGCCGGCCAGCGCGTCAGCGCGACCAGCAGGCCAAGCAGGCCGCCGACGGCCAGAAAGACGACCGCGGCGATGGCGTTGGCCTTGATCAGGTTCTCGGCCGGGCGATGCAAGACCAGGCCCGAGTCCGGGCAGGTTCTGAATTCGGGTTTCATGACGACGGTTCTCCCTGGTTGCGACCGCTTTCAACGACGTAGAGCTTGCTCAGCATGGCGTGGTGCATGATTCCGCAGTACTCGTTGCACACCACGGCGTACTCGCCGGTTTCGGTGGGCGTGATCTGCAGCACCATCTCGTAG
This sequence comes from Wenzhouxiangella sp., assembly GCA_007135935.1. Taxonomy (GTDB): domain Bacteria; phylum Pseudomonadota; class Gammaproteobacteria; order Xanthomonadales; family Wenzhouxiangellaceae; genus Wenzhouxiangella. The sequence goes on along the minus strand of SLIA01000255.1, from coordinate 19,089 downwards.
CCGGGCAGTACCTGGAAATTGATGTTGATCGGCTGGATCGACAGGCCGTGCTGCCAGTCGGTGGACGAGACATGCAGGCGATAGGTCTCGCCCTTTTCCAGCTCGAGGATCGGGTACCAGTCCCACAGGCGGGCGAGCAGGTAGATGTCGGAGCCTGCCGGCGGCCTGACGACCGGAATCTGGCGGTCGGTCTCGTGGCGCACGGTGTGCTCGGCAACGAACTCGTTGACCTTCTCGGCGAAGCGCTCGGGCTGCACGCGGTAGGCCTCGCCGGAGTAGTTCTGCTCGCCGTAGACATGCCAGAAGGGCATGAAGAAGAACATGATCAGGCACCACACCAGGGCGATGCCGATCCAGACGATCTCGACCCGGTCGACGGGCTGTTTCCACCAGATCTTTTTCGATGGGGGTTGTAATGCAGTCATGGTGATGGCTCCCTTGGAATCAGCGTCCGATGGGGATCGTGACGATTTCCATCACGCCCCAGATGATGTAGCTGACCGAAGGCACGGTGACGCCGAGAAACAGCAGCAGAAACGGGTTGTCGAGCATGCGCTGCATCATCGGGAGGCGTTCTTCGGACTCATCATCGGGAACGTGTCCCTGGTCTTGCCGGTTGCGGTCTTGTTCGGTCATGGCGGACCCTCCTGCTATCGGGTGGCCATGCAGACATGTATTTGATCTGCATGTTTTTGGGCATGGTGATGCGTGATCGGCAGTCTAGCGCCGGCAGGCTGGAGCGGTCATTGATGTAGATCAAATAATGGTTTTGGGTAAAACGTGAAAGGTGAAAGGTGAAAGGGAAGAGGTAAGGGGCAAAGAGGCCAGGGTTTTTCCTTTCACCTTTCACCTTTTACCTTTCACCTTCCCTCCCCCAAATTGATCCCCATCAGTTTTACTCGACCCGATCCGGTATATCGTTGCCTCCCATGATTCATGTATCCCATATGCGCTTTATCGCCGGAGGGCTGCGCCAATGATTTCGATGCCAATCCACTACAGAGTGCCGGCCCTGGCCGCCGTCTTGCTGATCGCGGCCTGCGGGGGAGAGAGCGACGCGCCGCCGGTGTCCGACTCCTGGGCCCGGATCGGGCCGGCTGGTGAAGCCGTGACTGCCGACGACGGCACGCATCACTGCATCTTCGACGAGCGCACCGGCCTGATGTGGGAGGTCAAGCGTGACGAGCCCGGACTGCATCAGCCCGGCCAGACCTACTCGTGGTACTACGCCGACGAGCAGCTCAACATGGGCGAACCCGGCTTCCGTGACGACGGTGATTGTGTAAACTCGCGCTGCGATACCGAAGGCTTTGCCGGCGCGGTCAACGAGGCCGGGTTGTGCGGATTCGATGACTGGCGCGTGCCCACCCGCAATGAGTTGATGACCCTGGGTGACCGCCGCCTGATGGACGAGACCGGCCTGATCGTCGACCCGGCTTGGTTTCCGCACGTCGAGGCCGGCGAATACTGGGCCAGCGAAACCTTCCGGTTGTACCCGCAAAGCGCCTGGGCCGTGGACATGCGCCACGGACTCGACCGGGCCGATCACAAGCAGGAAGCCAAGGCCGTGCGGCTGGTCAGACAGCACCGGCAGCCGGCAGGAGAATAAAGATGAATTTCCTTGAACGACGCAATGAACGCATTCTCGGCTACTGGCTGATGGCCTGTTGCCTGGTGTTGCTGATCCTGGTGGTCGTCGGTGGCGCCACGCGCCTGACCGGCTCGGGCCTGTCGATGGTCGAGTGGCAGCCGCTGACCGTCATCCCGCCAATGAGCGAGGAGGCGTGGATGACCGAGTTCGACGCCTACCGGGCCAGCCCGGAGTACCAGAAGGTCAACTACGGCATGTCGTTGTCGGAGTTCAAGGTGATCTACTGGTGGGAGTTCGGCCATCGTCTGCTTGCGCGCGGGCTGGGGCTGGTGTTCGCTCTTCCCCTGTTGTTCTTCTGGGTTCGCGGCATGGTGGCGCCGCGGCTGCGCTGGCCGCTGCTGGGTCTTCTGGCCCTGGGCGGCTTCCAGGGCTGGCTGGGCTGGTACATGGTGCAAAGCGGGCTGGTCGACATTCCCCGGGTCAGCCCGTATCGACTGGCGGCTCACCTGAGCGTGGCCCTGGTCATCTTCGCCATCATGTTCCGCATGGCCCTGCGCCTGTTGTGGCCGGCCGAACTCCGGCGAGAGCGCCGAACCTGGCGCCCCTGGACCATCGCGCTGCTGGCCATGGTGTCGGTCACCATCGTCTGGGGCGCGTTCGTCGCCGGCCTCAACGCCGGGCTGGTCTACAACACCTTCCCGCTGATGGCGGGGCGCTGGATTCCGGACGGCATTCTCGGCCTGCAGCCGCTGTGGACCAATTTCTTCGAGAACACGGCCACGGTACAGTTCACCCACCGGGTGCTGGCCATCACGACCATGGCGATCGCTTTGATTGCCTGGTTCCGGGTCTGGCGCCTCGAGTCCGATCCGGCCATCCGTCGCGTTTTCCATGTCCTTGCCGGCGTGGTCGTCATGCAGGTCGTGTTGGGAATCGCCACCTTGCTGACCTATGTGCCGGTCACCCTGGGCACCATTCACCAGGGAGTGGCGGTGCTGGTGCTGGCGGCGGTGATCGCGGCCGACTACGTGGCCAGCCGCTCGCCCGGCGAGGCGCGCGAGGTCGCCCACTCGGCCCGTCTGGCCACGGCCTGAATCAGTGCGGCGCGTCGGTGCCGCGCGCGATTTGCTCCAGCCGCTCGGGCGCGCTGATGGTGATGTGGCGGGCGTCCATGTCGATCACGCCGCTGCTGTGCAGCACGGCCAGGCTGCGCGAGAGGGTTTCGGGCTGGATGGCGAGCAGGCCGGCGATGTGTTTCTTGCTGGCCTCGAGGCGGAAATGATCGGAGTGGTCGTGTCTGCGAAACTCGTCGAGCAGGTAGTGAGCGACCCGCAGGTGAGCGTTCTGCAACGCCAGCGACTCGATCTGGTTGAGCTTTTCCTGCATGCGACAGCTCAGCGTGCCGAGCAGCCGGAAACAGGCTTCCGGATCGGCGCGCAGCGCGGCGACCAGATCATCGGCGTCGAAGGCGACCAGCGCGCTGGCCTTGAGCGCGGCGCAGTGGACAGGGTAGCGCCGCTCGGGCAGGAACATCGTGGCCTCGGCAAAGCTGCGCCCGGGCTGGATGATGGCCAGGATCTTTTCCTGGCCGTCGCTGGAAAGCCGGAACAGCTTGAGCTGTCCGTCACGACAAAGCCAGATGCGGCGGGCCGGATCGCCCTGGTGAAACAGGTGCTCCCCGCGGCCGATGGTGACGACTCTGGCCCGTGCCAGAACCTGTTCGGCCTTGGCCACGGGCAACCCGGAGAGAATGGGAAATCGACGCAGGTCATCGAAATCGGGCGGGTGGCTGGTGTTCATGGCTAATGGTGCCTGTTTTTGAGCGGATGGCCACTGCTGGCCACGATCCATTAAACAGGCAAGTGTAACGAATCTTTTTGACAGGGGTCAATAAATGACCAACAACAGCACAAACGACCGAACCGACCGGGGCGGACGTCTCGACAGCGAGGAACTGATCGACTGGCTCAGTCCGCTGTTTCTGGGCTCGTATGCCGAAAACAACGACCTGCTGGAGAAAGTGCTGGTCGAGTTCCTGCGCGATCATGTCTACTGGCGCCGCAACGTGCACCCGGAAGACCGGCCGCTGATTCCGGTGCTGGCCGAGCACGGCCCGGCCTACCGCGACTTCGTCGCCCGCATGAAGTCGGAGTTGCACGGGCTCAGTGCCCGGCTCAAGCACTCGGTGCCGTTCTTCAATCCACGCTACATCGGTCACATGGCCTCCGACCTGCTCCTGCCGGGGCTGATCGCGCAACTGGTGACGACCCTCTACAACCCCAACCACGTCACCGACGAGGCCGCGCCGGTCACGTTGCAGCTCGAGCTCGAGGTGGGCCGGCAACTGGCCGCCATGTTCGGCATGAACATCGACCGCGAGGTCGAGCCCTGTGCCTGGGGCCACATCACCTCCGGCGGCACGCTGGCCAACGACGAGGCGCTGTGGTACTTCCGCGCCGTGCGTTACTGGCCGCAGGCGGCCCGGCGGGCGCTGGAAGAGCGGGATTTCGATGCCGGCCTGCTGCAGTCCATCGGCGGGCCGCTGGGCCAGTTTTCCGATCGGGCCCTGTTCAACCTGCCGGTTGATACCGTCATCGCCATGCGCCGCGAACTGGTCACGGCCATCGATCAGCGTCTGGACCGGCGCGCGGCCCGACACCTGGCCGCGGCCATCGAGGCCGAGCGGGTCGAGTCGCTCGGCGTGGCCGAATTCCACCAGCGCCACCCGGAGCTGGGCAGTCCCTGCGTGATGGTCCCGGTCACCGCCCACTATTCCTGGGAGAAGGCACTCAAGCTGCTGGGCATGGGCAGTGCCAACGTGGTGCGTGTGAAAGTCGACGAGCGCATGCGCATGGACCCGGCCGACCTCGACCGCGCGCTCACCGAAGCCAGTGATGCCGGGCGGCCGGTGCTGGCGGTCATCGGCGTGCTTGGTACCACGGAATTCGGTTCCATCGACCCGATCGACGAGATCGTGGCGATGAGACAGCGCTGGCGCAAGCAGGGTGTGGAATTCGCGCTGCACATCGATGCGGCCTGGGGCGGCTACCTGGCCAGCATTTTCCGCCAGCCCGACGGCACGCTGGTTGACCGGCAGACGCTGCAGACCGATTTCCGCTACTTTCCTTCCAACGAAGTCCACGGGGCGTTCGCCGCCCTGCGTCACGCTGACTCGATCACGGTCGATCCGCACAAGCTCGGTTTCGTGCCTTTCGGCTGCGGTGCCTACGTGGCCCGCAACCGCGGCATGACCGACTTCATCAGTCAACGCGCGGCGTATGTCTTCGATGATGCCGAGAACGTGTCGGATTCGGAGTACGAGCGCCGTTTCCGCAACCTGGGTCAGTACATCCTCGAAGGCTCCAAGCCGGGGGCGGCCGCCGCCGGCGTGTGGGTGACCCATCGCGTGCTGCCGCTCGATCACGATCACTTCGGGCGCCTGTGCGCCGAGACCATCGTCAACAGCGAGTATTTCTTCGACCATATCGAGGAGCTACGCGCCGAGCTCCAGGGCGTGGCCCGGGTCATCCTGCCGTTCGAGCCCGACACCAACCTGGTCTGCCTGGCGATCAACCCCGAGGGCAACCGCGACCTGGGCGAAATGAATCGTTTCGGCCGGCGGCTCTACGCGCACCTGAGCGTGGGCGAGAAGGTCGACATCCACAGCCGTCAGTTCTTCGGTTCGCGCACCCTGGTCGAGCGCAGCGCGCTCAGCGAAAAAGTCGCCCGCCGCATGATCGACGAGCTGGGACTGGACCCGGACACCTTCGTCGAAGATCCCGACGACAGCGGCCGCCAGGCCGACAGCATCTTCCTGCTGCGGCACACGCTGATGAATCCCTGGCTGTCGGGCCGCGATCACGGCCTGAATTACCTCGACCGTTACTGCCGCTACCTGGCTTCCCTCGTGCGCTCGGAGATCGGGCGTTCTCCCAAGGAGATGGAGACATGAAAACACTCGTTTTGAACCTTTGCCTGGTCACTTTGCTTGTGGCAGGCTTCGCTGCCGCCGATGACGACCATTATCATCATCATCACGGCGACGTTGCCGATCTCGAGCTCAAGCACGATGAGCACGGCGAACGCTGGCCCACCGACGATTCGCTACGGCAGGGCATGGACAACATTCTTTCCGCTTTCGACGGGGCTCACGGTGGCTTCCGTGCCGATCGGCTCGATCGCCAGGGCGCTGCCGCACTGGCCGAGGAAGTCGAAGACCAGGTGCGTTTCATCTTCGCCAATTGCGCCCTGCCGGCCGATGCCGACGCCGAACTGCACAAGCTGCTGGCCGCCATCCTGGGGGCGGCTGCAACGCTCCGGGAAGACGATGACGTGCATGCCGGGCTGCACCAGTTGCACAGCGCGCTCAAGATCTACGGCGAGTACTTCGATCACCCCGGCTGGTCGGCCTGAGGAAAGTGCAGCAACAAATCCGGTAACACAAGCAGCGCCAGCGGTCAGGTGCGGGCGTTGCGTACGCGCTGCTGGGCACGCCGGAAGCGGTCCTCGATTTCGGCGTTGTCGAACTGCGGCATGGGCTGGTCGGGGTCGGGATCGGTCAGCACGTAGCGGGTCCCGCAGTACTCGCACACCGCCTCGCCGCTGCGATGGATGGGCAGGAAGACACGCGGATGGGCGTTCCAGACCGTCATCTCCGGTGTCGGGCAAGACAGTGGCAGGTCTTCCCAGCCGATCTCGTAGACCTTCTCCTTGCAAGATGGCCTGAGTTGGCCCGGTGTGCGTTTGGCGACCATGGTCTGGAGCCTTATCGTCAAGCGGAATCAACAATTGCATAGTGTACCCCCGGCCGTTCGACGACAGGCCAACGGGCCGCCTTTGGCGGTCAGTCGCGCCAGTATTCGTTGGCCGCGGCGATGGTCTGAAAGTACACAGCGACCACGTGCGAGGCAGTCATCAGGTCTTCACCCTGTTGCGCGTATTTTTCTCGTTCACGCATCAGGATCTCGCGGTCGGGTTGAGTCGTGGTCACGCCGCGCCGCGCCAGGCGCACGGCCAGATCGAAGCCCTCGGCCGGGGTGTCGGTGATCAGCGAAGTCAGCCATTCGTCCGCGGCGCGGTTTTCCCCGTCATCCGAGGCCAGTGCGGGTGACAAGCCGAACGTAATGGCCATCAGGCCGGCCAGCAACATTCTGGTCATCATCAGTCCTCCGTTACGGATCAGCGTTCGAGGTGCTCGAGTTTGCCGGGACATCTTCCCATTCCTTTGCGTCCGCCGGCGCCGGTTTCATTTCGGTAATGGTCGGCCACTCGGCGGCCAGTTCGGCGTTGAGCTCGAGAAAGTGACGCTGATTTCCGGGCAGGTCGTCTTCGGGAAAGATCGCATCGACCGGGCATTCAGGTTCGCACAGGGTGCAGTCGATGCATTCCTCGGGGTCGATGACCAGGAAATTGGGTCCCTCGTGGAAGCAGTCGACGGGACAGACTTCCACGCAGTCGGTGTATTTGCACTTGATGCAATTCTCGGTGACGACGAAGGTCATTGGCTCGATGTCCTCGACAAGCAGGAAGACGCAATCGTAACATGCACACAACATGCATTTATTCTCGCAGGCGATAATGGCGGCATGACTTTTCCGGCGGCACAAGACCTGGTTGGACGTCTGGGGCAGTTGCTCGGCAGGGAGGCCGTGCTGACGCCCGATGACGACATCGAACGTTACGTGCGCGAACCGCGTGGACGTTATCGTGGGCGCCCGCTGGCGGTCGTGCGTCCGACGACTTCGCAGCAGGTGGCCGCCACGGTCAGTCTGTGCCGCGAGGCCGGTATCGCCATGGTCGTGCAGGGTGGTAACACCGGGCTGGTTGGCGGCGCCTCGACCAGCGGCCGCGGCAATGAACTGGTGATTTCGCTCGAGCGCATGCGCGCCATTCGCCGGGTCGACGCCGAGGGTGCCACGCTCATCGTCGAGGCCGGCTGCACGCTGGCGCGTGTTCAGGACGCCGCCGCCGGTGCCGGTCTGCTGTTTCCCCTGAGCCTGGCCTCGTCGGGTACGGCCACCATCGGTGGCAATATCGCCACCAATGCCGGCGGACACACGACCGTGCGCTACGGCAATACCCGCCGGCAGGTGCTGGGTCTGGAAGTGGTCCTGGCCGACGGTCGCATCTACAACGGCCTGACCGGGCTGAGAAAGGACAACAGCGGCTACGACCTCAACCAGCTCTTCATCGGATCGGAAGGCACGCTGGGCATCATCACCGCGGCTTCGCTGGCCCTGGTGCCGGCACCGCGCCAGACGCTGACCGCACTGATCGGTCTGGATTCGGTCAAGGATGCACTGGCCCTGCTGCGTCTGGCCCGCAGCCGGTTGGGTGAAACCCTGACCGCTTTCGAGTTGATGCCTCGCCTGGCAATGGACTACGTGCTCGATTACCTGCCCGACGCGCATCATCCGCTGGGACATGCCCATGACTGGTACGTGTTCATCCAGGCCGACAGCTCGGTGGCCGGGCGCTGGCTGCGCGAGGCCTGCATCGAGACTCTGGAAAAGGCCAGCGCCGAGGGACTGGCCCGGGATGTGGTAGTTGCCGGCAACGATGCCCAGGCCGATGCCCTGTGGCGTCTGCGCGATGCCGTACCGCCGGCGCAGAAGCTGGGAGGGGTCAGCCTCAAGCATGACATCTCGGTGCCGGTCGCCGCGATTCCCGATTTCATCGAACAGGCACAGGGCGCGTTGGCCTCGGCCGTGCCCGGCGTCCGGCCCTGCGTGTTCGGTCATGTCGGCGACGGCAACCTGCATTTCAATCTCAGCCAGCCCGAAGACATGGACGCTGAGGCCTTCCGCGCCACCGAGGCGGAGTGCAACCGCATCGTGTTCGACCTGGTCGCGCGCCATGACGGCTCGATTGCCGCCGAGCACGGCATCGGGCAGCTGCGACGTGCCGAGCTCGCGCGCCGCGCCGATCCCGTCCGGCTCGAATTGATGGGCCGTCTCAAGCAGGCCCTGGATCCCGATTCCCTTCTCAACCCCGGCAAGGTGGTAGTCACAGCATGAGCACCCCGAGACCCGAGCACGTCGTCGTCATCGGCGGCGGCGTGGTCGGCACCACGACGGCCCTGTCGCTGGCCGAGCGCGGCCTGAACGTGACGCTGATCGAACACAACAGCGAAGCCGCCGGCGAGACCAGTCACGCCAACGGCGGCGGCATTACCCCGGCCCACGCCGAACCCTGGAATGCGCCCGGCCTGCTCGGCAAGCTGGTGCGCAATCTCGGCCGTGCCGATGCCCCCTACCGGCTCTCGCCGGTGGCCTTGCCGGGCATGGGCGGGTGGGGGCTGCGCTTCCTGGCCAACATGCGCCGTGAGCGTTTCCTGGCCAATGCCCGCAACAATATCCGGCTGGGCCTGTATTCGCTGGAATGTCTCAGGCGCTGGCGCGAGCGTTACGACATGAAATACCGGCAGACCCTGTCCGGTTCCATGCAGGTCTATTTCTCGCGCGAGCTGATGGCCGAATCGGTGCAGTTCCGGCGCGAGCTGCTGCAGGGCCAGGCAGTGATCGAGCCCATCGGCGTGGATGAAGTCATTGCCCGGGAACCGGCGCTGGCGCCGGTACGCCGGGAACTGGCCGGCGCCATCGTCTTCCCCGATCACGAATCCGGCGATGCCCGCCAGTTCAGTCAGATCGCGGCCGAGCAGGCCGCGGCACTGGGCGCGAACCTGATGTTCGGCACGGCGGTGAAGTCGATTCGCGTCGACGGCGGTCGCGTGCAGGGGGTGGTCACCGACCACGGCGAGATTCAGGCCGACGCCTGCGTGATCGCGGCCGGCCCTCAATCGCCCGGGCTGGCGCGTCCGCTGGGCCTGCGCCTGCCCATCTACCCGGTACGCGGCTACTCGGCCACTTTCGAGGTTGATCGCAGCGAGGTGCTGCCGACCCTGCCCATGCTCGATACCGCCCGCCGATTCGTCACCCTCAGGCTGGGCGAGAGAGGCCTGCGCGTCGCCGGCCTGGCCGATTTCGCCGGCCACAGCCGCCGGATCGTGCCACGGCGCCTGGAATGCCTGCTGGCCGGTGCCCGCCGATTGCTCCCGGAGCTCGCCGATGAGCTGGTCACCGAAAAGGCCGAAGTGTGGGCCGGCCTGCGGCCGGTGACACCGGACGGCATGCCGCTGCTGGGCGAAACCCGGGTGCCGGGGGTCTTCATCAATGCCGGCCACGGCCCCATGGGCTGGACCATGGCCTGCGGATCGGCCGACCTGGTGGCCGCCAGGATTCTGGGCGAACCGGCAGCCGTCAGCCTGAAGGAGTTCGAGCCGGGGCGCTGAGGATTCCCGGGCTCCCGCTCGAGCAGAAACGGCGCGGGATTGAAAAGCTGAATCAATCAGTGCAAACTGATTTATACATCCAGCGATAATCCCAAGGGGTACCATCGTGACCAAGCGACTGCTTATTGCCCTGGCTTTTCTCGCCTTGACCGCTTACGCTCACGGCGGACTGGTTGATCCCGTCATTGACGGCAATGAGCTCACTGCCACCGTCGAAGTCGGCGGGCTCGAGGCCGAATTGACCATTCGCTTCGAGAACGTGGTCGGGCTCACGCCTTCGAATCTTGGCGTATCGGTACACCTGCTCGATCCCCTGTCCCCCGAGTTGCTCGGCCGCTTGCCGGGTACCCAGGCACTGGGTGGGATCGGCCTGGGCGGCCTGCTCAATCTGGTCAACGATCTGGTTACCGTACCGGTCGGGTTTCCGGTGATGGTGCGCATCGATCCGCCCACCGACAGCGGCCTGACCTTCGAAGGCGTGGTCGAGGTCGAACTCTACACCCAGCTGCTCAATTACCAGGCGGCCACGCCGCTGCGCCTGTTCAAGGCGCCCACCGGCAGTGGCACCTTTCATGATGTCACCGAGGACGTCAGTCCCGGCAGCATCCGGACCCGCAGCGGTGGCGGCCACTTTTCCGACTTCATGATCGTGCTCGACCTGCGGGCCGCAGCCGATGTGGTCGACGAGAAGTTCGACCGGCTCGGCGACCTGCTCGTCACTCATGCCGGCCAGATCGATGCCACCGTCTATGCCGGGCTGGCCGGGCTGTACGTGGATGCCGCCGACGCCTGGGCCGCCGGCAATCCTGCCCTGGCCGACACTCTGCTGGAGCAGTTCATTGCCGACACCGAAGCGGCGGCCGGTCTGGGCGACGTGCCCAATGTCTGGCGCTCGGCCCGCGATCTTGACAACGTCGACGGTGAATTGCGCTCGGCCGCCAGAACCCTGCGTTTCTCGCTGGGACTGGTCCAGCCGTAGTTCTTGCCGCGCCATTCGAATGATTCCGGCGCAACCGGCCCTGTCGTCGGCCGTTTGCGCGTCTACCCGCCCGATGCCGCGATCAGCGACTGGCTGATCGACCAACCGCGCCGCTACATCGTCGGACGTGGTGAGCAGGCCGATTGCCGGGTTGCCGACAGGCGCGTCTCACGCGAGCACCTTGCGCTGGATCTCGAAAGCCAGCCGTGGCGGGTGTCCGACCTGGGCAGCAAGAACGGCACCCGGCTGAATGGCCGGCCGCTGGATTCGCTGGCTTTGCCGGAACACTGCTGGCTCAGCCTGGGCGGCGTGCCGGCGCATTTCGAGACCCTGAATCCGGAACGGGCCGACCGGCTGCGCCGCACCCGGCGTGACAGGATCGAGCAATCACAGCGCATGCTGGCGCGACTCACCCCCGGGCTGGACCACGAACAGCTGCTCGACACCACGCTCAACGATTACCTGGCCCTGGCCGAATGTTCCCGTGGCGGTCTTTTCCTGCTCGAAGCAGACGGGAAGCAGCGGCTGGCCCGGGCAATGGGACTGGAACAAGGCGAGGGCAGTCTGTCGGTCATCGCCGAGGTGCTTGAGAGCGCCACGCCCAGGATCATCGCCGACGTGCGTCGGGAACAGGCGCTGGCCGAACGCGAGAGCATCGTCGCCGGCGCCATCGAAACGGTCGTCTGTATTCCCCTGCGGGTTGGCGAGAGCACACTCGGGGCGTTGTATGCCGACAGCAATGAGCCGGGCAAGCAGTTCAGCGCGCTGGATCTCGAACTGATGCAGGCGCTGGCCCGGCAGGCGGCCTTCGTCCTGGCTCTGGGCCGGATGCGCGACGACATCCTGGCGATGCGCCGCACCCTGCCCGGGTCGCTTGAGGAAGCCGAGGCGGATGGAAAACTGATTCGCCTGCTGGAGCGTTCGGCGCCTGCAACCCGCCGGTGAATGCGGGTCGCTGCTTGGCCGTCTTGCAGGCGCGGACCATGGGTTATGCTTGTTGGCGTGAACGGGCCGGGTGGATTGGAGCCCTTCGCACGACCAGCACAGTGAGCAGGCATGACTGAATCCGACGGCAGTCCGCCGGAAGAACGTACCGAAACCGGCATCCGGCAGGTGGACATGCTGCCGCCCGGTCTCGTGCTGGCCGATCGCTACCGCATCGAGGACATCGTGGGCGTCGGGGCCATGGGGATGGTCTACCGCGCCCGCGATCTCGAACTCGACCATGAAGTGGCCGTCAAGGTCATGCGCTCGGACCGGCCGGTCGACGATCATGCCCTCGAGCGCTTCCGGCAGGAGGTGCTGGCCGCGCGGCGGGTCAGTCATCCCAACGTCGTGCGTCTGCACGATATCGGCCGCGACGGCGACATCCTGTTTCTGACCATGGACTACGTGCCCGGCCGCACCCTGCGCGACTGGCTGGCCGATGGCCGCCCGGATATCGGCGAGGCGGTTCGCCTGGCCGCCGAGCTGGCCGATGCACTGGCCGCGGCCCACGCGCAGGATGTCATTCACCGTGACCTCAAGCCGGGCAACGTGCTCATCGATGAAGATGGCAGCGCCCGGATCATGGATTTCGGCGTCGCCCGGTCCGGAAGCCGGGAAGGGCTGACCGTTGCCGGGGAGGTGGTGGGAACACCCGACTACCTGGCACCCGAGCAGGTGCGCGGTGAATCGGTCGATCATCGTGCCGACATTTACGCGCTCGGCCTGTTGCTGTGCGAGTTGCTTGGTGCGCCGCGCCCCGGCAGCGGTGCGACCCTTGATGAAATGCTTGCCCAGCGCGCGCTGGGGCGGGACGGAACCACGGCCAGCCTGCCGGGAGGCGTGCCGGCCTGGCTGCTCGCGGTCGTGCGGCGCTGCCTGGCCGCCCGTCCGCAGGATCGTTATCCCTCGGCCCGGCAGCTGGCCGAAGACCTGCGACGCGGTCAGGCCAGGCGAGTCCGTCGACGGCGTGGTCTGGGAATGGCGGCGATGATGGCCGTGGCGCTGGCACTGGCCCTTGCGACCTGGAACTGGTGGCCCGACCCGGCCCCCGAAACCGACTATCACGGCCAACTCGCCGTCCTGCCGCTGAGCAACCACACGGGGGATGCCGCCCTGGGCTGGAGCGAACGCGGCCTGGCCGAGGCCGTGGCCGGTGGTCTGGCCGAGCATCCCCGGATCAGCGTGACCGATCCGTTGCGTGTCTTCCGGCTGATCCAGGATCTGCACATCGACCCCGCCTTGCCCAGCAGTGCCGATCGTCATCAGCTCTTCGAGCTGCTCGATCTCGACTGGCTGGTGGCCGGCAGGCTGCTGAAGGTCAACGACCTGGCACGCATCGAGATCCAGTTGTTTGCCGAGGCCGCCGAACCAAGGCACCAGCTCGCGGTGGAAGTGCCCCGTCTGCGTCCGCTCGAAGCCGTTCCCGAACTGGTGGGCAGCCTGCTCTCGGCTTTGGGGGATATTGCCGTGAGCGCGCCACCGCTGGCCCTGTCGACCGACCCGCTTGCCCTGGCGCACTACGATGAAGGCGTATCCCTGCTCGCCCGCGGACAATCGCTGGACGCCATCGAGGCCCTGGAACGCGCGGTGGAGGAAGATGCCCGGTTCGCCGCCGCCTGGACGCGACTGGCATCGTCCTACGCCGAGGCCGGCCACTATGATCGGGCGGTGGACAGCGCGGAGCGCGCCACCGAGCTGCAACCGGAAGTCGACAGCCGTATGGCACTGGAAGCACGCGCCCGGCTGGCCATGTTGACCGGCCGGACGGACGAGGCGCGGGAATTGCTCGAGCGCATGGTCGCCGAGTTCCCCGGAGATGTCGACGCGCTCATCCAGCTGGGCCGTTTGCTGGCCAATACCGGGGACCTGGCCGAGGCCGAGCGCCGTCTTTCCCACGCCACCGAACTGGATGTCCAGCATCCACTGGCCTGGTACGAACTCGGGCGTGTGGCCATTCTTTCGGGCGATCCTGCCCGCGCGGCGGAAGAATACCTGGTGCGGGCGCTGGTCATCGCCAATCGCAGTGGTGGCAGGCAACTACGCGGCGATATCTACAACGCCCTCGGGATCGCCCACCAGCGCCTCGACCAGGCTCAGGTGGCGACCGATTACCTTACCGAGGCCGTGACCCTGCGCGAGGCGGCGGGTGATCTCAGCGGCGTGGCCGCCAGCCGCGCCAACCTGGCCCACCTGGCCCTGCTCGAGGGAGACTTCGAGCGCTCGCGTGCCGAGCTCACCTCGGCCACCGAGGCCTGCGAGTCCATCGGCGACCGCGCCTGCATGGCCGACCTGTTCAACGAGCTTGGTGTGGTCGAGGAAGAGATCGGCGACTACCGGGCCGCACTCGCTGCCTACCGCGAAGCGTTGCGCTTGCGCGAGCAACTGGGGGGGACCCGGGCGCTGATCGACAGCTACAACAACGTCGCTTTCGCCTATGTGATCCTCGGCGAGTACGACCATGCCCGCCAGTTCAATCGCTCCGCGCTCGACCTGCTGGGCGAACGTGACGACCCGGCCTCCCGTCTGATGGCATTGGAAACGCGCGGGTACCTGATGTTGGCCTCCGGCGACTGGTCCGAATCCCTGGAGGCCTTTCTCGAAGCGTTGGGAATCGCCCGTGAGCTGGGCTATGCGCACAGCCAGGCCGTGGCCCAGGGCGGTATCGGCCTGGTGGCCCATTTCCAGGGGCGCTTTGCCGCCGCCCGGGACGCGTTCGATCAGGCCCATCAGCAGTTTCTCGATGTTGGCGACCGACGTGGCGCGGCGGTCATCGGTTTGCGCCGGGTGGAGCTGGCCCTGAGTGTGTTCCGGCTGGAAGATGCCTCCGCTGAACTTGACCGGGTCGAGGAGTTGCTCGAGGGCGTTGAACATCGACTCCAGCATGCCGACTTTCACCGGCTGTCGGGACTGGTGGCGATCCACGATAGCCTGGACGAGGCCGGTCAGTGGTTGGCGGCGGCTGATCAGCTGGCACGCGAGTCCGGTAGCAAGCCCGCCCAGTTGGCTGCCCGTATTGCGATGGTGCCCCTGCTCTCCGGCAATGAACGTTTGCCGGCCCTTGCCGCGTTGGTCGGAGAGGCCGAGCGGCTGGGCGATGCCGCCTTGACCTTGACCGTCCTGGCCGATGCTGCTGATGCCGCCCGGGAGTCCGGCGACCTCGATACGGCACAGCGATTGGGGCGACGGGGGTTGCGAAGTCCCATTCGGATTGATTCATGGAAAGACAACTGGCGCTTGCACTGGCTCCTGGCGCAGTCGGTGGAAGCGCCGGAAGCGGGCGAGTCGCTGGTGGCCGCCCGGTCTGAAATCCGCCGCCTGGTCGAGGGCATGCCGGGGGCCTGGCGAGACGGTTTTCGGGACGCTTTGCCCGAGGAGTTGAAGGATGTGGAAGTCGAAGACCGATAAGCAGGCCGGAAACCCTGGCCTGGGCGGCATCGACGATCAACTGCGTCGCCTGTCGGCGGACAATCGCCGCATGTTCGAGGAGCTCGATGCCATGCAGCAGCGCTCGCGCTCACTGGCCCGTTCGGTCTGGCGTATTCAGGAAGACGAGCGCCGGCGTCTGGCGCGGGAGCTGCACGATGGCGTCGGCCAGAGCCTGACCGCTTTGCGGCACCGGCTCGATCGCCTGCCTTCCGGCGATCAGCGTGATGAACTGACCGAGATGCTGGTGCAGGTGATCGAGGATGTCCGCGAAATGTCGCGTCTGCTGCGCCCGCCGATACTCGACGATCTTGGCCTGGAACCGGCGCTGCGCTGGCTGGCCAGGCGGGTACGCGAAAGTGGTGGGCCCGAAGTGAGCGTCGATGCCGCCGGATTGGCCGATACCGATCTGGAACCGGAGCTGGAAACCCTGCTGTTCCGGATCACGCAGGAGGCCCTCAACAACGCGGTGCGTCATGCGCAGGCCGCGAACGTACAGGTGTCAGGGCGGCGGCTGGGCAACCGGCTGGAATTGACCATTCGCGACGACGGCGTGGGTTTTGATCCGGAATCGCTGCGTGATGACCCGGAATCGGCCGGCGTCGGGCTGGCTGGCATGCGGGATCGGATGGCCCTGTTCGGCGGCGATTTCGCGCTTCGTTCCGCCCCCGGGCAGGGGACCACGCTTGCCATCGGCCTGACACTGGACCGGACTTCGGAGACTGCAGGAGGTGAAAGCCAGTGACGCCGATCGGGATCGTGGTCGCCGATGACCACACGCTGGTGCGCGAGGGGCTGGTCGGCATGCTCGAAGCCGACGGGTTGTGCACCGTACTGGCCCAGGCCGGCGACGGCGTGGCAGCCATCGAGCGAATATTGGAGTGTCGACCACAGGTGGCGGTAATCGATCTGTCCATGCCGCGCCTCAACGGATTGGAGGTGGTCCGGCGAATCAGCCAGGAACAGCCGGAAACGGCCTGCCTGGTGCTCACGCATCACGATGAAGAGGAATACGTGCTACCACTGGTGCGAGCCGGAGCAAAGGGATACTTGGTCAAGGACAGCCCCTCCGAAACCCTGCGCGAAGCCGTCGCGGCTCTGGCCCGTGGCGAGGTCCATTTCGGGCCGCAGGCCGCCCGCGCTTTGGCCGCCGTGCAGCAGCAGCCCGATCGCAGCATCGAGGATCCCTACGGATCGTTGACCACGCGCGAACGTGAGGTCATGCACCTGGTCTGCGAGGGCAGGAGCACCAAGGAAATCGCCCGGATCATGGATATTGGCGTCAAGACCGCCGAAAACCATCGTGGCCGCATCCTGCGCAAACTCGATGTGAGCAACACCGCGGAGCTGGTTCGCTATGCCGCCCGACGAGGCCTGATCGACTGACCCGGGTGACCGGATAGGCAACCGACCTGCCCGGAGACTGAGGGTTTTCCCCTCCCCGGGGCGGGGGTTTTACCCGATTGTCCGGCCCCGTGCCGCCTGCTCCAATGTCGTTACCGTTCAAACGACATGGAGCAAACCAATGACTTTCTTCAGGCGGACAGCCTTTTTCATCATCATCGGCGCGATGGCGGCAGGCGCCATCAGCGCCGTTGCCAGCGAGCGTCTCGGAGCGCAGCGCGGCGCCACGCTGGAGCTCAATCGCGATGTGGCCATCGGTCCGAAACTGCAGGAGCGACTCGACAATGCGCGCCTGTTCGACAGCCACGAGGTGATCGTCTCCTTCGATCTCGACGGCCCGGTGACGGGCAGCCTCCTCGATACGTTGACCAGCATCGGCGTGACCGGCTATGCGCTCAACCAACTGCCGATCGTCGGATTGAATGCCACCGGCCTGCAGATCGGGCTGATCAGTGATTTGCCCGGCGTTCGTTCCATCTATTTCAACAAGGAACTGGCCTGGGTCAACGAGGACAGCCGCGCGCTGACCGGTGTCGATCGCATGATGGCCGACAGCAACCTGCGCAACGACCAGGGCATGCCGTACTCGGGTGCCGGAGTGGGTGTGATGATCAACGACTCGGGCATCGACGCCACCCATCCCGACCTGCAGTTCGGCAGCCACGTGGTGCAGAACGTCTACGGTGCGCTGAATCTCGCTTCCGACCTGGGCGGCATCTCCATGCCGGTGTGGGTGGAGAATGTCCTGGATACCGATATCGGCAGCGGCCACGGCACTCACGTGGCCGGCACGGTTGCCGGCACCGGCGCGGCTTCTTCCGGCCAGCAGGCCGGCGTGGCTCCCGGAGCCCACCTGATCGGTTACGGTTCGGGCGCGGTGCTGTTCATTCTCGATACCCTGGGTGCGTTCGATTACGCCCTGACCCACCAGTTCGAATACGACATTCGCGTGATCCAGAACTCTTGGGGAACACCCTCGGACACGGGCACGGGCGTCGATCCCGACGACCCGATCAATATCGCCACCAAGAAGCTGGCCGACCGCGGCGTGATCGTGGTGTTCTCGGCCGGCAACAGCGGCCCCGGCGAGGCCACCATCACCGGCAACTACAACAAGGCTCCCTGGGTGGTCAGCGTCGGCGCTGCCGAGAAGGACGGCACGCTGGCCGACTTTTCCTCGCGTGGCCAGCGCGACGTCGGCGGCGAGTTCGTCATGGACGGCGAGGTCTTCGAGTGGGTCGACGAGCCGACCATCGTTGCTCCCGGCGTCGATATCGTCTCGGCGCTGGCCACCACCGGTGCGCTGGGTCTGCTCGATCCGTGGCCGGAAAGCCCGCTGTTCTACGCGCTGATGAGCGGCACCTCGATGTCCGGTCCGCACGTGGCCGGCGTGATTGCCCTGATGCTCGAGGCCAACCCCGATCTTGGCTACGAGGAAGTCATCGAGATCCTGCAGGCAACCGCCACCAACATGTCCGGCTACGAGTCCTGGGAAGTCGGTGCCGGCATGGTCAACGCCCATGCCGCGGTGGCCGCCGCTGCCGGAGCGCGCGACGACTACGGCCTGACGGTCAACAAGTCGCGTGAGTTCAACGCCTCGGTCGAGCAGGAACGCCTGGAAGGGCCGGATTTCTCGATCGACTACGACCCGGCCACCGGTTCGGATGTGCATACCTTTGAAGTCGGTGACGACATTGCCGTGGTCAACGCCCGGGCCAGCATTCCCGACAACACCGTGGCCGTGGTCCTGACCGATCCCAGTGGTCGCAGCTACGGCTCGTCCATCCCCCTGCCGCTGCTCGGCGAGAACGTGGCCACCAGTGCCCCGGGCATGCCGGGCGAATGGACGGTGCGGGTCAGCGGCATCGGCGCGCTGGCCGGCGTCACGCTCGATCCCTTCGGTCTGACGCCCGGCGGCATCGGCCTGCCCGGAACCATCGATGTCGATGTCAGCTTTGTGCAAAGCACCGGCACGGTCGGCCTGGACGACATCGAGGGACACCCCGTTCAGGGGCTGATCGAGACCGCCGTGGCCAATCGCTTGCTCGACAGCGTCAGACCGGGACGATTTGGACCCGATCGCGAGCTGGTGCGCGGACACATGGCCGACTACCTGGTCATGGGTGGCAGCGTTCGCCAGTACCGCCCCACTGACGGCAGCAACAGCTACGGCGACGTGTCCGGAACCATGCTGGCGGCGGCCGAGGCGGTGAGTGCGCGCGGCGGCGTGCTGCGCGACATGCACCAACTGCAGGAGCCGCTCATGCTGCCGGCAGAGGAGAACGTCAATTCTGTTCGCGGCGAGTTCAACACTGTGCGTGGTGGATTCTCGCCGCGTGGCTCGGTTTCGCGCGCCCACCTGGCCTGGTCCATGATCCAGGCGCTGGGCATGGAAGCCGAGGCGCTGGAAATCCG
>SLIA01000196.1 GCA_007135935.1 Wenzhouxiangella sp. | reverse complement strand
TTTCGGTCATCGCCGCATTGCGCTGTCGACCTGGCAACCGCCCGAGCACTACCGCCTGGCACTGGAACTGCCCGCAGCCACCGCCGATACCGCCGCCCTGCTGTTCGTCTTCCGGCGTGCCGTCGATCACCTGGGCTACTGGTTGCAGGTGCGCGACCAGGCACTCGTGCAACTGCACGCCCTGCTCGGATGCGAACAAGGCAATGGCTCGGCACGTCTGGATATCGGCCTGGCCCGACCGGGACAGGCACAGGACCGCCTGCTCGAACTGATCGGACTGAAACTCGATGCCCTGGATCTGCCCGCTCCCGTCAACACGATGGAGCTGACCGCCACCACCACGGACGCGCACCGCCCGCCACAGGCCGACCTGTTCTCCGGCCACAACCGTGCCGATGCCTGGCCTGCCCTGCTCGATCGCCTGCATGCCAGGCTGGGCCACGATGGCGTCGTCGGCCTGGCACCCGCCGCCGATCATCGCCCGGAAAGTTCATGGACCTGGACATCCCCGGGCACCGGCGTGGCCGAAACCGGCCACCCTCCGCGCCCGCTGTGGTTACTGCCGGAACCACGCCCTTGTCGACGCGACTCCCTGAAGCTGGAACAGGGCCCGGAACGCATCGAAAGCGGCTGGTGGGACAACCGGGCATGCCGCCGAGACTACTGGATTGCCCGTGATCGTCACGGGCGACGGTTGTGGGTCTTTCATGAACACCATCCAAGACAGGGCTGGTTTCTCCACGGAATGCTCGATATATAGAGCCCACCACGCTCTATTTTTGTCGGCACATGAATTGCGTGTTTAACAGCAAATACTCCCCGCCAAAGCCGGGAGCTCCCGGTTTTGGCTAAACTACCGACTTCATCCAACCGGGAAGCAAATTCGTGACCAGACCCGCCGCGGCCATCTTCGACATGGACGGCCTGCTGATCGATTCCGAGCCCCTGTGGCAGGAGGCCGAGATGGCCTGCTTCCGCCCCCTGGGTGTTCCGGTCGACCGCGAGCTGTGTCGCCAATCGGCCGGCATGCGTCTCGACGAAGTGATTGCCGACTGGTACCAGCGCTTCGGCTGGCAGGGACCGGGGGTGAGGGAAATGCACGATGCCGTGCTCGAGGAAGTTACCCGCCTGATCCTGGAACGCGGCTGCGCCCTGCCCGGCGTACACGAGACCATGAACTGCCTGGCCGAGGCCGGCATGCGCATGGCCATTGCGTCTTCCTCGCCACCGCCGTTGATCGACGCGGTGGTCAGGAAACTGGCGCTGGAAGACCATCTTGAACTCACCCACTCCGGCGCCCTGGAACAACGAGGGAAGCCGGATCCGGCCGTTTTCCTGACGACCGCCGAGAAACTGCGGATTAGGCCGCAGCAGTGCGTGGTCTTCGAGGACGCGCCGGCCGGGATCGAAGCCGCCCGGCGTGCCGGCATGCAGGTGATCGCCGTGCCGTCGGTGTTCACGCCCGACGACCCGGGCATTCGCCGCGCCGACCGTGTTCTTGACACACTGGCGGACTTTCGACCGGAAATGCTCGGCTTGCCCTCAAAAGTGGCAACAGGCTAGACTGAAACCGGCATTTTCGGCACCGGGGAACTCCCGATCATGAGTCGTAGTTTGTACCTGGAATCGGTCGGCAGGGAAGATGAAGACAACGTGCGCTTGCGCGTCTCCCAGCTGCCCTGCATCATCGGGCGAGGCCGCCATTGCGATCTGGACCTGGCACGCGAGCAGGTCTCTCGTCGCCATGCCCGCATCGAAAGCGGCCCCGACGGCCTCATCATCGAGGACCTCGGCAGCACCAACGGCACTTTCGTCAATCTGGAACGGATCACCGGCCCCGTACCCGTGATACCGGGCGACCGCATCCACCTGGGCAGCGACGAATACACCCTGATCGAAGGAGAGCAGTCTGCACGCACGCGCGCTTCGGATTCACCGTCGGCGTCGGCCACGGCCGGTCACACCGTGATGGGTTTCACCGCCGATCCCACCGGCTTTCCGGTCCAGGCTCCCCAGTTTTACGAGTTGCTCAACGACGAGTTGATCGCCATCCACGGCCAGCCGGTCATCGATGCCAGCGGCAACGTTCAGGCAATGACACTGCGGGCAGCCAGCCGCCACTCCGAACTGGACGCCCAGCACGATGAGCTGCAACACCTGGCCGCCCAGCTCGGTGAAGAAGCCCGCCTCAACCAGGTCATACGCCAGCATGCCCTGCAGGCCGCCGACCGTTCCGGGCTCGACGACTATCCGCTCATTCTGACTGCCCACCCGGCCGAGCTCGACGACCTCGACCTGGTACTCGACGAGTTGCGCACCAGCCTGGCGCAGCACGCACGCCTGGAGCTGGCACTGGAGATGCAGGGCATTGATGATGACCTTCTGGGCCAGATGCTCGAACAACTCGAGCATCTGGAGATCCAGCCCGTTATGGCATTGCCCGACCCGCGCCCCGGCAGGCTGCTGGAGCTGGCGATCGAGTATGGCGCCTGGGTCACGATCGCCAGTCACCACGACTCCGGCGAAATCAGAACACTTTGCGATGCCCTGCCCTCGCGGCTCAATCAGGTCATCGCCGACCGTATCGACGACCGCCACCGGCTGCAGCAACTCAAGCGCTTGCCGGACATCTGGATGCGGGGACGCTGCGCGGCAGAAACCACGCCGATTCGCGCTCAGCCCTGAGCCGGCCAGCGGCCGATCCAGGGCTCGAACGGCCAGTCCTCGCCCTGCTGCAGCCGTTTCAGGACCTCACCCTCGCGCGACTCGATGGTTGACAGGAATTCCGGATCGCCATCCATATGGGCGAAAGCATCCAGCCCGCGCTGCAGAAAGTCCTGAAGCTTGCCAACGCCGGCCAGCTCGGCGGGCACGCGCATCATGCGGATCAGGCGATGAACCATGCGCTTGCGAACCGTCTCCACCAGCAAGTCACCCAGCTCGCGGATCAGGCGCAGTTGCTCCTCGCGACCTTCCCAGTCACCTTCGCGGCGATAAGCGTGGGCATACTCGGGCTGCGTGATCTCGACGACATCGACGAGCTCGCCGGCCATGCGAAAATCGAATTCCAGACTGATGGCCTGCAGATGCATGGCCTCGCCGATGGCGAACAGCAGGTGAGCAGGCAGAAAGCGCCGCATGATCGGCACCACCCGTTTGAGCTGGCGATCGCGCGCATGCACGTCACGCCCGCCGTAGAGGTCATCGAGAAAAAACTCGCAGGCAGCGCGGAAACGATCCTGGCCGCGCAGGTCGGCATAGGTCGCGTCCAGCCGGTCGCGCTGCCAGGCCTGCAGCCGGTCCAGGGACTCGCGCCAGGGGCCCTGCCCGGGGATCTGCGCGGCAATCTCCAGGTTGCGATCGATCTGCGCGACCAGGTGCCGGACCGCTTCCGATTCGCTCATTCCAGCGCCTCGATCGCCTCGATAAGTTCCTCGCGCCGGCGGCGAAAGGCGGCGATGGCCTCGACATGCGCATAGCGAACGATGCCGTTTTCATCGATCAGGAATACGCCCCGTTTCATGCCGATCAGGCCACGGCAGCCATACTGATCGGCAACCACCATGTCAGGATCGCTGAGCAGGATGAACGGCAGTTCGTGCCGCTTGCGAAAACGTTGATGGGAATCGGCGTCATCACGACTGATGCCGACCACATCAACACCCAGCTCGGCAAAGGCCTCGATGCCGTCACGGTAGTCGCATAGCTGGCGGGTGCACACCGGGGTGTCATCGCCGGGGTAGAACACCAGCAGCATGCGGCGCCCCTGAGACCGAGACAGCGTGAATCGGCTGCCGTCGTCCGCCGGGAGCGTGAAATCAGGTGCCTTCTGGCCGATACGGATGGACATGGTCGGTGCATTATAATGGAGTGATATCACCCTGCTTGCCGGAGATTGTCGAAAACATTCATGCTCAAGCTTACACCCGCCATTCAGCCGCGGCCCTCGGCCCGACGCCCCACCATCGGTCTCGCCATCGCCGGCGGCGGGCCGCTTGGTGCCATTTACGAGCTGGGCGCCCTGCAGGCCATTGATGAAGCCATCGACGGCGTACACATGCACGATCTCGACGTCTACGTCGGCGTCAGCTCGGGAGCGTTCCTGTCAGCCAGCCTGGCCAACCGCATCACGGCCTGCCAGATGGCCCGGGTGTTCATGAGTTCCCCGGATGCCGAGTACGCCTTCCACCCGGAAATCTTCCTGCGGCCGGCTTTTCGCGAGTACCTGAGCCGGGCCGCCAGCCTTCCCAGCGTGCTGTTTGAAATGCTCGGCGAGGTCATTCGTCATCCCGAGCGCCTGGCCAGCCTGGAAAGCGTGGAAGGGCTGAGCCGCCTGGTTCCGACCGGGATATTCGACAACGCCAACATCGAGGCTTTCGTTTCCGAGGTTCTGGGCAAGCCGGGCCGCAGCAATGACTTTCGCGAGCTGCAGGCCAAGTTGCGCATCGTCGCCGTTGAACTCGACACCGGCCAGGCGGTGCGGTTCGGCGAGGCCGGACACGACCATGTGCCCATATCGACTGCGGTACAGGCCTCCGCGGCGCTGCCGGGGCTCTACCCTCCAGTGGAGATCGACGGGCACTATTTCGTCGATGGCGCCCTGAGGCGCACGCTGCATGCCTCCGTGGCGCTGGAGGAAAACGTCGACCTGCTGTTTGCCATCAACCCCCTGGTGCCGTTCGATGCCGACGGGGCGCTGCCTGACCGGGGCAACACGCGCGACCGCATGGTTCGTGGCGGACTGCCGGTGGTGCTGTCGCAGACCTTCCGCTCATTGATCCAGTCCCGGATGCAGGTAGGCATGCGCAAGTACGAGACCGCCTACCCGGCAGCCTCGCTGATGCTCGTCGAGCCCAACCGCAACGACGAGAAAATGTTCTACACCAACGTATTCAGCTACGCCTCGCGCAGCGATCTGGCCGAGCATGCCTACCGGACGACCCGCGACGAACTGCTCGCGCGCGCCGATGAACTCGAAGCCTTTCTCGAGCCGTTCAATCTCGGCCTCAATCGCCAGATGCTGGAATCGGATCGCAGCCTGACCGACAGCCTGCAGCGCGAACCGGTCCACTTTGCCCCGGTAGGCAACACGCTCGACCGCACGCTGGACCGCCTCGAAAGACTGTTGCGCCAATAATGCATACACACCACAGAGCACCATCGACATGAGCCAGGAATCCCGTAACGAGGCGACAACACCGTCTGTCGGCATGGTTTCGCTGGGCTGCCCCAAGGCGCTGGTCGATTCCGAAGACATCCTCACGCGCCTGCGCTCGGAAGGCTACCGCATTGCACCCGGCTACGAGGACGCCGACCTGGTCGTGGTCAACACCTGCGGCTTCATCGACGAGGCCAAGGCCGAGTCGCTCGAGACCATCGGCGAGGCCCTGTCTTCCAACGGCAAGGTGCTGGTCACCGGATGCATGGGTGCCAGCCCCGAGGACATTCGCAGCATTCACCCCAGGGTGCTCGATGTCACCGGCCCGCACCAGGCCGAGGCCGTGCTGCGATCGATCAATTCCCACCTGCCCCGACCACACGATCCGCTGGTGGACCTGGTACCGCCCGGCGGCCTGAAGCTCACACCTCAGCATTACGCTTATCTAAAGATTTCAGAGGGTTGCAACCACAAGTGCAGTTTCTGCATCATCCCTTCGATGCGTGGCCGGCTGGTCAGCCGGCCGCTGGGGCTGGTCATGAAGGAAGCCGAAGCCCTGGTCGAGCGCGGGGTGAAGGAACTGTTGGTGATCTCGCAGGACACCGGCGCCTACGGCGTCGACCTGCGCTACCAGACCGATTACTGGCGCGAGCGCGAGTGGGAAACACGGCTCCACGACCTGGCACAAGCGCTGGGTGAACTCGATGCCTGGGTTCGACTGCACTACGTCTATCCTTATCCCCACATCGACCGGCTGATTCCGCTGATGGCCGAGGGGCTGATCCTGCCTTATCTGGACATCCCCTTCCAGCACGCCAGCACGCGTATCCTCAAGGCCATGCGTCGCCCGGCCGCGGCCGAGAACACGCTCGAACGCATCGCACAATGGCGCAGGAACTGCCCCGAGCTAGTCATTCGCTCGACTTTCATCGTCGGCTTTCCCGGCGAAACCGATGAGGACTTCGAGCAACTGCTCGAGTGGCTGGCCGAAGCGAAGCTCGACCGTGTCGGCTGTTTCCGCTACTCGCCGGTCGAGGGTGCGGCCGCCAACGAATTGCCCGGCGCCGTACCCGAGGAACTCAAGGAAGAACGCTGGCACCGTTTCATGCAGCAACAGGCTGAAATCAGCGCCGAGCGCCTGTCGGCCAGGGTCGGCGGCGAGGAGACCGTGATCATCGACCAGGTACACGACGATCACGCCATCGGCCGCAGCTACGGCGACGCCCCCGAAATCGACGGCGAGGTCATCGTCATGGAACCGGCACAGGTCTCACCGGGCGACATGATCCGTGTCCGCATCGAGCACTCGGACGACTATGATCTGCATGCCCGGCGACTTCCCGGATAAGGAACTGTCCATTTCCAACCCCGTCTAATGGCATCGTGTCACTGACCAATCTGAACAACTGGAGTCCAAAGTGAAGAAATTGATTCTGCCCCTGGCAACTGCCCTGATCCTTGCCGGTTGCGGCTCGGACAACGATGAAGTCGAAACGACAGCCTCTGAAACGGCCCAGGATGCGGCTGCTGCCCCCGCGCGCGACACGGCTCCCGAAATGGAGTCGCGCCGTGATGTGCGTCGTTCCAGGGATCAGGAGATCACCCCGCAGCTGGCCGAACCGGAGGAACCGGCGCGCAGCGTTCCACGCATGCAAGGCTCTGCCGAAACCGATGGCTACGGCCTGACCATGATCGTCGACGGCAGCTCGACGGCCGCGTTCGAACAAAGTCTCGAGCTGATCGCCGAGGACACGACTGCCGAACAGTACCGGCAGCTGGACGCGGCGATTCGCTACCTGAGGGCCTATTCCTCTTCCGCCTGGGGTG
The DNA here is from genome assembly GCA_007135935.1 of Wenzhouxiangella sp. Lineage (GTDB taxonomy): Bacteria > Pseudomonadota > Gammaproteobacteria > Xanthomonadales > Wenzhouxiangellaceae > Wenzhouxiangella. The sequence continues at coordinate 290 of SLIA01000196.1, read as the reverse complement.
ATCTGGAAAACCTGTACGCCACTCTCGACGGCAAGACCGGAGAGGAAATCATCGAGGAAGCAACCCAGCTGCGGGAGCGGCGAAGCCGTCGCTGAACCGGGGTTTCCTACTCGTTATTCGTGCCCGCCAGTCGGGCCATGAAAAAGGCCCTGCCGTTCCGGCAGGGCCTTTTCTTTATGTGCGCCAGGCATGGCGCGAAGCGCCATGGACTGGCGCTTTCAACCGTGGAGGGAAACCGAAGCGGGAAGTGACGTGGGGGTGGAAGTCCCCTGGGGACCTGAGATGACCGG
>SLIA01000285.1 GCA_007135935.1 Wenzhouxiangella sp. | reverse complement strand
GCCAGATGGCCGGCGGCGATCCGGGCGAGTCGGCCAAGGCCGCCTGATCCCGTAGCAGCGCGGGCACTTACTGCCCGACACTTGCGAAGAAGGCCCGCTACTGGCGGGCCTTTTTCGTTGCCTGGCTGGTATTTACCGCTTCGATTTCAAGTGATTTCGATATCGAGGCCGGCCTTTGGTGGGGAAGGCTGGTGAGTAAGGTGGCTTCGAGGTCGTCCTCCGGCGGGAGGATTCGCTTCAGTTCGATGCGGTGGCAAGGCCTTCAGCGAATCTTCCCGCCGGAGGACGACAGTGCGCCGCAGAGATTTTGGTTCATTGGGCTTGCGGATGGGGTCGCTCATTGTTCTTCCAGGTTCAGGTACACCGGCAGTTCGTAATTGCGCCGGTGGCGGAAGATGAGCTGGGTTTCGATATGGGCGACTTCCGGGCGCTCGGTGAATGCCGACAGCGCCAGTTCGCGCAGGTGGGCCGAATCGCTCACCGCCACATGGACCAGGTAGTCGTTGGCGCCGGCGACGTGGAATATGGTCACCACCTCGCTCAATGACTCGAGATGGTGCTCGAAGGACTCCACCTCGGCGCGGGCATGACGGGCCAGGCGTACTGCCACCATGGCCTGCAGGCCGATGCCGAGGGCATCGGGATCGATGTCGGCGTGATACCCGGTCAACACCCTGGACATGCGCAACCGGCGCACCCGTTCCAGGCAACTCGACGGTGCCAGGCCGACCTGGCCTGCCAGTTCCTTGTTCGAGAGCCGAGCATTCTTCCGCAGCAGGCGAATGATTTCGATATCCTTTGAATCCAGTTCTCTCATATTCAGCATTGCAGAATCTTATTCGAACTTGAGCACATCGGCCTAATATGATTCTAGAATGATCCTCAAGTCAACCCTTGGGATGAGGAGTCATTCATGGACAAACTGAATCACACGATGGGCGTTCACGCCGGACGCGAGGACCTGCGCGAACTGGGCGTCCACGCACTGCCGCTGGATATGTCCACCACCTACCCGGTGGCCAGCCTGGAACAGGGCACGCAAAGCCTCGATGACCTGGTTGCCGGAAAGTGCGAGGCCGACAATCCGGTCTATGCGCGCCTGTTCAATCCCGGCGTGGCCCGATATGAAAAGGCGCTGGCGAAGGCCGAAGGCGCGGAAGCTGCCGTGGGCTTCAGCTCCGGCATGGCGGCACTGACCGCGGCGGTCCTGGCCACGCGCGAGCGCGGCAATCACATCGTGGCGGTGCGTCCGATCTACGGCACCACCGATCACCTGCTGACCAGCGGCCTGCTGGGCAACGAGATCAGCTGGGTGGAACCGCACGCGATTGCCGATGCCATCCGCACCGACACGGCATTCGTCCTTGTTGAGACCCCGGGCAATCCCACGCTGGAGCTGATCGACATTGCCGATGTCGTCGCCCAGGCGGGAGACGTTCCGGTCATCGTCGATTCGACCTTCGCCACGCCGGTGCTGCAGCGCCCGATCGAGCATGGCGCGGCCATGGTGATGCACAGCGCGACCAAGTTTCTCGGCGGGCACGGTGATGTCATTGCCGGCATCATGGCCTGCTCGGAAGATTGGGCGGCCCGCCTGCGCCAGGTACGCGTGGCCACCGGCGCCCTGCTCCACCCCTGGGCGGCTTACCTCCTGCACCGCAGCCTGCCCACGCTCAAGCTGCGCATCGAGCGCGCCCAGGCCGTGGCCGGCGAACTGGCCAGGCGTCTGGCCGACGACCCCCGTGTCGAGCGGGTGTATTACCCGGGCCTGAACGACCAGGACGGCAAGGAACTGCTCCAGCGCCAGATGGACGGACCCGGCTGTGTGCTGTCGTTCGATGTGGCCGGCGGCTACGCCAGCGCGGCCGAGGTCATCTCACGCGTCAAGCTGATGACGCCGGCGGTCAGCCTTGGATCGGTCGATACGCTGATTCAGCATCCGGCGGGGCTGACCCACCGGGTAGTGGACGAGAAGGATCGCAACAGTTGCGGCATTCGGGAAGGATTGCTGCGCCTGTCGGTCGGGCTGGAAGAGGTCGAGGACCTGTGGTCCGACCTCGACCAGGCGCTGGCGTCTGCCGGCCAGAGCCGCTCACAGGCGGCCTGAACGACTGCGAAACCGAGCAGGGGCGCCGGTCAGGGTAGACCGGCCGGCGCCCACTGATCCATCATCTTGCGCTGGGCCGATTCCAGACGGGTCGCCATCAGGTAGGAGAACAGCTTGAACAGCGCATAGCCGAAGGACGGATCCTCCTCGCAGTGCTCGAGGATGGCCTTGCCGTCGAAGTCCAGCACGCGCGTCGGCTCCAACGCCCTGGCATTGAAATGCCATTTGTACGGCCGGATCAGCCAGGACCAGCCGAAGATCTGGCCCGGCCCGAGCTGCGTCACTTCCAGTTTCGGTCCGGCAATGGCCGGTACCTCCACCCCCAGACTGCCCTCCAGCAACAGGAAGAAACGATCAGCCCGATCGCCCTGGCGAGCGACCAGCTCGTCGGCATCGAAGCGGGTTTCGACCGCCTGCCCGGCCAGCCACTCGATGTGCTTTTCCGACAGATCGGAGAAAAAATCCTGTTCCGACAGGTGCCGAAAGATATCCGATTGGTTCATGGCTAGCTCCTGTACTCCTCAGGCTTCGTTGCTCTGAAATTGTTGGTTATGCAGACCAGCATATCATTGACACCTGTCAAATCGGCAAAGATCGTGAACGTGTTAAGCTTGGCCCATACGCATCCGTATGTTGTCATCGCGAGGACCGAACAACCATGACCGTTTACCAGGCACCGCTCAACGACTTCCAGTTCCTGCTACACGATTACCTGGACCTGGACGAATACAGCCAACTGCCCTCTTTTGCCGAAATCGACCGTGAAACCATCGATGCCGTACTCGAGGAAGGCGCGCGCTTCTGCGAAACCGTACTGCACCCCCTCAATGGGCCGGGGGATCTTGAAGGCTGCCGCTTCGACGACGGCGAGGTCAGAACCCCCGAAGGTTTTCGGGAGGCCTACCAGGCCTACTGCGAGGCCGGCTGGCCCGGCCTGACCTCCAGCCCGGATCACGGCGGCCAGGGCCTGCCCTATGTGCTGGGCCTGGCCATGGCCGAGATGATCACCGCCTCCAATACCTCCTGGGGTATGTACCCGGCCCTCTCGCATGGTGCCTGGGAAGCGCTGAACAAGCATGGCAGCCAGGAACAGAAAGACCTGTACCTGCCGAAGATGATTTCCGGTGAGTGGACCGGCACCATGAACCTGACCGAGCCGCACTGCGGCACCGACCTGGGCCTGATCCGCACGCGCGCCGAACCGGCCGACGACGGCAGCTACCGGATCTCGGGCACCAAGATCTGGATCTCGGCCGGCGAGCACGACATGGCCGACAACATCATCCACATGGTGCTCGCCCGCCTGCCCGACGCCCCCGAGGGCACGCGTGGCATCAGCCTGTTCATCGTGCCCAAGTTCAAGGTCAATACCGATGGCAGCCTGGGCGAGCGCAATGGCGTTCGCTGCGGGGGCATCGATCACAAGATGGGCATCAAGGCCTCGGCGACCTGCGAAATGATCTACGAAAATGCCACCGGCTACCTGGTCGGCGAGCCGCACCGGGGACTGGCCTACATGTTCACCATGATGAATGCCGCCCGCCTGGAAACCGGCATTCAGGGGCTCGGGCTGGCCTCGGTGGCCTACCAGAACGCCGCCGAATTTGCCCGCGAGCGTCTGCAGGGCCGCAGCCTGGACGGACCGAAGCACCCGGACAAGCCTGCCGACCCCATCATCGTCCACCCGGACGTGCGCCGGATGCTGATGACCTCGCGCGCCTTCATCGAGGGTGCACGCGCCATCGGCCTGTACACGGCCTTGCAACTGGAGGTGCAGTTGCGCCACCCCGACGGTGATGCCCGTGAAAAGGCCGGTCACTGGGTGGCGCTGATGACCCCCATCATCAAGGCCTGGTTCACCGATATGGGGTTCGAGGTCACCAGCCTGGGTGTGCAGGTTCACGGCGGCGCCGGCTACATTGTCGATACCGGGGTCGAGCAATTCATGCGCGATGCACGCATCACCCGCATCTACGAAGGCACCAACGGCATTCAGGCACTTGACCTGGTCGGCCGCAAGCTTGTCGCCGACAACGGCAAGACCATCCAGTCCTTCTTCGAGACGGCCGGCCAGCTGGTGTCCGAGGCCTCGGGCGAAGAAGCCATGAACGAATTCATCGAGCCGCTGACCGAAGCACTGGAACGCCTCAAGAACACGACCGCCTGGGTTTATCAGCAGATGGCCGGCGATCCCCTCGAGGCCGGCGCGGCCTCGGTCGACTACCTGCACCTGTTTGCCCTGACGGCCATGGCCTGGTCCTGGGCCGGCCAGGCCCGTACTGCCCTGCAACAACTCGAAAAGGGCGAGGGCAACGAACGCTTCTGCCAGGCCAAGCTCGACACCGCCCGCTTCTTCATGCAGCGCATGCTGCCCGACACCACGGGCCTGGATCGGAAAATCCGTGCCGGCGCGGCGCCGATGATGGCGCTGGACGCGGAGACCTTCTGACACAACGCCCCATAACCGTTGCCGCCGACCACCGGCCGGCGGCATGCATTCCCTCTCCCCTTCTGCCACAATAGCGGCGCCCTGGACGCGGCGCCGACCCGCCGCGATCCAGAGATAACCGGATTTCGAGGGAGATCACCACACATGTCCAAACCGTTTCGCGTGCCGCATACGCTGGTCCTGATGTTCGCCATGATGGTCGTGGCGCTGGCGTTGACCTGGATCCTGCCGGCCGGCAGCTTCGAGACCGAGGTCAACGAGGCCGGACGTGAAATGGTGGTGCCGGGCACCTTCGAAACCATGGACGAGGAAGCGCCCACCCTGTCGCCCTGGTCCCTGTTTACCGTGGTGCCACGGGCGCTGGCCGATGCCCAGGGCATCATCTTCTTCGTGCTCATCATCGGCGGCGCGCTGGCCGTGATTCGCCAGACCGGCGCCATCGACGCGCTGCTCGCGCGCATCATCGAGCGCTTCGGCAACCTGCCCGCAGCACTCATCCTGGTCGGCATGCTCGCATTCGGGATTGCCTCGGCCACGCTGGGCATGGCCGAGGAGTACATTCCCTTCGCCGCCATACTGATCGCCCTGTGCGTGGCCATGCGCATGGATACCGTGACCGCCATCGGCATCATGGTGGTCGGTTACGGCATCGGTTACGGCGTGGCCGTGATCAATCCGTTTACCCTGCTGGTGGCCCAGGAGGTAGCCGAGCTGCAACCGGGTTCGGGCATGTGGTACCGACTCCTGTTATGGGTACCGTTCTTCGCCATCGGCTTTCACCATGTCTGGCGCTACGCGCGCCGGGTACAGGCCGACCCGGCCAACAGCCTGGTCGCCGATGTGCCGGCCGCGCAACCGCCGCAACCCACCGAGCAGCCGCCACTGGACGGCCCGCGTCAACTGGTGCTGCTGGCCACCCTGGGTGCCCTGGTGGCGCTGGTGATCGGCATTGCCGTGTTCGACTGGTACCTGGTGGAACTGGGCGCGGTTTTCCTGATCCTGGCCATCGTCGGCGGGTTGATCGGCGGGCTCCGGCTCGACGGCATCGCCGACTCGTTTACCCGCGGCGCGGCCGAGCTGGCCGGCACCGCCATCCTGATCGGATTTGCCCGCTCCATCGCCCTGCTGCTGGAAGACGGCCTGGTGCTGCACACCATCGTCAATGCCCTGGCCACGCCGCTGTCCATGGTGCCGGCCGAACTGTCGGCCGTCGGCATGCTGTTCATTCAGAGCGTGCTCAACCTGTTCATTCCTTCCGGCAGCGGCCAGGCCTTCGTGACCATGCCACTGATGGCGCCGATCGGCGATCTGGTGGGTGTGACTCGCCAGGTGTCGGTGCTGGCCTTCCAGTTCGGCGACGGCTTCATGAACATGATCGTGCCGACCAACCCGGTGTTGATGGGCATCATCGGCCTGGCCGGCATCCCCTACGATCGCTGGTTCCGCTTCATGATTCCGCTGATCGTGAAGCTGTTCGTGGCCGGTGCACTGGCGCTGATGGTGGCGGTGTGGATCGGGTATGTGTAGAGCGGTGAAAGGGAAAGGTGAAAGGTGAAAGGTGAAAGGTGAAAGGTGAAAGGTGAAAGGAAAAAGGCGTTGCCCTCCTTTCACCTTTTACCTTTCTTCCTTTCACCTCGCGTCGCCAGACGCGACTCCTTCAGTCGACGTACAACGAACTCACCGACTCCCCTTCCGACATGCGGCGGATGGTTTCGGCCAGCATCTGGGCCACGGACAGTTGGCGGATACGGCCGCTGTCGATGGCTTCCCGGCTCAGGGGAATGGTGTCGGTGACGACAATCTCGTCGATTCTTGAATTGCTGATGTTGTCGATGGCCGGTCCGGACAGCACCGGATGGACGCAGTAAGCCACCACCTTGCGCGCCCCCTTGTCCTTGAGAGCGCCGGCGGCCGAGCACAGCGTGCCGGCAGTATCGATCATGTCGTCGACCAGCACGCAGATCTTGCCATCCACGTCACCGATGAGGTTCATCACCGTGGCCTCGTTGGCACGCGGACGCCGCTTGTCGATGATGGCCAGGTCGGCATCGAGCCGCTTGGCGATGGCGCGGGCACGCACCACCCCGCCAACATCGGGCGAGACGACGATCAACTCGTCGGAGGTGTAGTGCTTCCAGATATCGGCCAGGGTCAGCGGCGAGGCATAGACGTTGTCGACCGGGATATCGAAAAATCCCTGGATCTGGTCGGCGTGCAGGTCGACGGTGACGACGCGGTCGGTGCCGGCCACGCTGATCATGCGGGCAGCCACCTTGGCCGTGATCGGCACGCGTGACGATCGCGGGCGACGGTCCTGGCGGGCGTAGCCAAAATAGGGAATGATGGCGGTGACGCGGGCGGCGGAAGCGCGCGCCAGCGCGTCGATCATCACCAGCAGCTCCATGAAATTGTCGGCCGTTGGCTGACAGGTCGGCTGGACCAGGTAAACGTCGCGCCCGCGAACGTTTTCCATGATCTCGACCATGACCTCGCCGTCGCTGAAGCGCCCGACATTGGCGCGTCCCATGGGAACACCGAGATTTTCTGCAATGGATTGGGCGAGTTCCGGGTTGGCGTTCCCGGCAAAAACCATCAGCGAGGAGTTAGTCAAGAGCGCACCCGTTGTGGTCTGGTCATGGCAAGAAAATGGCAGGGACGGCAGGACTCGAACCTGCGAATGCGGGGATCAAAACCCCGTGCCTTAACCAACTTGGCGACGTCCCTGC
>SLIA01000115.1 GCA_007135935.1 Wenzhouxiangella sp. | reverse complement strand
CGTGCCGCCTCGCAAACCATGTCGAGATGACCGGCGTCGATGTCGACCGCCTGGTCGACGTAGTGCGCGTAGAGATCGCCCTGCAGGGTGCTGTCGAAGCGCGCACCGTCGGTGCGATCGAGCCATACCGGCGCAATCTGGGCCGCGGCCACTACCAATCGATCTGTCATTGCCGAACCTCTGCAACTCTGAAACAGGCCAACCATGCCTGAACCAGCGCCGCAGCGCCAGCGTGCCGGCTACTGGGAAGATTCCGGCCCAGTCAACCCGCGGGCACCGAGAAGCTGGCAGAGAAGATCACATCACAAGGCGGTGGATCCTCGGGCAGATCCGTCAACATGGGACAGGAATCACCCTCCCCGGCAAGCCCGCTTGTCCAGACCGGCACATCATCAAAATCCCAGCCAACATCGGTGAAGGTTTCCGTATCCAGCATTGCGGAAGTCGTCACACCAGTCCCGCCTGCGGACACGTCCATTCCGGAGGCGTCGGTATCCCAGAACGAGTTCTCCACGCTGCCGCCGGATCGCCCACCGATCAGACCACCGATGCCATTGCCGTCTTCACCGAAAGAACCGACCTCGCCAACCGAATAGCAATTCAATACCGAACCGACATCCTGCACGCCAACCAGACCGCCAGCGGAGTTATCGGCGCGAACATCCCCGGTCGCATAGCAATCCGATAGGTCGCTGCGGTTGAGCCACCCAACCAAGCCACCGGCACCATTGTGCAGAGATTCCACTTCGCCCGCAGCAAAGACGAAGCGGGCCTCGGAATCGGTGAGCATGGCGCCAACCAGACCACCGGCCTGATGGCTGGTACTCGATACATTGCCGTAGGCTGAGGATCGAGTGATGACCGAGCCGAGAAACGTGCTGCCGACCAGCCCGCCCACCGATAGCCGCCCGCCAACGTCACCGGATGCCGAGGTGCGATTGATCAGTGCCTCGTCCGGGAAGGCGCCATCGTTGATGACACCGATCAGGCCCCCGGCATTGTCCTGGCCGGAGACGATCACATCGGCATGCAGATCCTGCCCAAACCCGCCGGTCATCTGGCCAATCAACCCACCGGCATGGCTGAACCCGGTCACCACGCCGTCGACACTGACATTGAAAATCTCGCTTTCCACTGCCACCGCTGCAAGGGCGCCGACATAGTGGTTGTCGTCGCCCCCGACACTAATGTTCACGCCGCTCAAGTTCAGATCGGTAACCACCGCACCGGACTGCAGGGAACCGAACAGACCGACCTCGGCACGCTCCCGGTCGATGTAGAGTCCGTGAATCGTATGGGTATTGCCGTCGAGAAACCCGGTAAAACCGAATTCACTGCAGTTGCCACCGGCACTGTAGCCACATGACCCGATCGGTACCCAACCGCTACCCTGACTGTAAATTGTGCCGGACAGATCGATGTCGTTGATCAGTTCAAAGTGGTCGTTCAGGTGATAACGAACGTTGTCCAGATGTTCCGGCGTTGCAATTTGCCACGGACTTCCCTGGCTACCGTCACCGCCAGCAAAATCACCGGCTTCGGCAGCCATCGCGATGGCCACTGTCAACAACACGAAAATTCTTGCGATGTAATGCATGGTTTCACCTCGATTCAAACGCAACATTTACTGCCCGGCAACCTGCCGCTCCTCGAGCACCAGCGCCTCGAGTGCTGCCAGGCGCTCTTCGAGTTCGGTGTTGCGTTCGGCCAATTTGCTGTTGGCCGCGACCTGTTCGCGCAGCTCGGCATTCTCGTCCCGAAGCTCGGCCAGTCGTTCGTCTTGACGATCACGCAACTCGCGCAGCGCCTCGACCATGATGGCCGTGGTGCCCCGCTCGGTGACGTAGAGATAACCTTCCTCGTCCGTGTTCACCCACTCGGGAAACACATCCTTGACTTCCTGGGCTAGCAGGCCGATCTGTTTGCCGGGCAGCCCAAGGCGAGTATCGACCGCATCCTCGGTGTACTCGAAGGCATAGGTGTTCAGCTCAAGCAGGCGCTCAAGCAGGCTACCGGCAACCGCGCTGACCGGCTGAATGTTCTGCTTCAAACGTGCATCGGAAAACGTCGACCAGGAGCCACCGCCGGGTTTGGCGGCCGAACCATCCACCGCGAGATCAAAGCCATTGGGGTCGTTGGTATTAATGCCCACCCCGCCGCCGGCGCGGATCAGGAATTGTTTCTCGTCGGTCGAGGCAAAGTCAGCATCGGTGCTGTCGGCCCAGACAAAAGTGCTCTCATGCTCGGCCTTGGCCCGGCGACCAGCCGCAAGGCTGTACCACCCCATAGCGTCATTGGCCACACCCCCTGGCACACTGCTGTACCACCCGCTGGCAGTGTTACCAGTCCCACCTGCAATTGCTGAGCCATACCCGCTGGCGATGTTGCCCCACCCCCCTCCGACTGTTGAGTACGACGAACTGACGTTGTTCTCTCGACCGCCCCCAACTGTTGTATTACTGCCAGCGGCGTTGTTTTCTCGACCACCCCCGACCGTATTCCAATTGCCGCTGGCGGTGTTTTCCCGCCCGCCCCCGACCGTCGCACGCGAACCGCTTGCCGTGTTGCCATGGCCACCACTTATTGTGCCGAAGTTTGCGGTGACCTCATTCGGTTGCTCAGAAGTGCAGCCAGAGACAAAATCAGGACATCCACCACCGGCAATGGTGGCGCCAACGACATCCGTATCGACGATGTTGCCTGCCCAGCCACCGATGACATTGAGGACGTCTGCAGGCTCAATCCGCAAAGCGCGCTCGCCGTCCACATGAATTTCGAACGGCGCGTCATCGGTCGTGCCCAGAAAGTCACTGGCCGGGTCGGTGCCGGCATTGCCACCCTGGCGCCAGTACAGCCCGTCAGTATGGTCGGTATCAATGGAGAACGTGTTGCCGAAAAGCTCCACCCCGTCTCCGACGCTGTAGGTGGTGTCATTGTCAACCGCGCAGACCCACTCACTGCCATCCCACTTGGCGATTTCGCCGGTGGTGCAGTTCAGCTCGGCCAGGGTGTCCGTGCCCTCGATGTCGTCAAGATCCTCGATCAATGTCCCATCCGGCAGGCGAACGCCACCGGAGGTGCGCACGATGCCGGCCACATGCAGGGTATCCTGCGGATTGTTGGTGCCGATGCCGACACCACCCTCGGCCTCGATCAGGAACTGGTTTTCGGCAGTGCTTTCGAAGTCGACATCGTCACCATGCGACCAGACGAATGCCCCGTCATGCACGGATTTTGCCCGGCGACCGGCGGCCAGGCTGAAGGCGCCGGCGGCTTCGTTGTTGGCGCCGCCGGGGACTGTGCTCGAAGTGCCGCTTGCGGTATTGACGGCGCCGCCACCGACGGTTGCATTGGGGGCTTCGGCGCTATTGAATTGGCCGCCTCCCACGGTTGAGTTGAGGGCGCTGGCGATACCGCTAAAGCCGCCGCTGATGGTGGATGAATTGCCATCGGCTGTGTTGCCGATTCCTCCCCCAATCGTTGCATAATTGCCGCTTACAGAATGCGAGAAATTTTCTTCTCCTCCACCCGCAATGGTCACGCCGATGGGATTGCCTTGGGTTTCGTTGCTCGCATGGCCAGCGATCCAGTTGGGCGCAGTGTCGGGATCATCGGCGGGCTCCAGACGCAGGGTGCGCTCGCTGAAGACGCGGATCTCGAATGGCGCATCGTCGATGGTGCCCAGAAAGTGGCCGCTGGCCGGATCGGTGCCGGCGGTGCCTTCCTGTCCCCAGGCATTTTCCGCGCCATCGGCACCATCGTCGCCCGGCGGTCCCTGTGGCCCCTGCGGGCCTTCCGGACCTTCGGGGCCTTCCGGTCCTTCGTTGCCCGCCAACGCAAAGTAAGCTACCGGCGCCGGCGTGATCGGCTGACGGGGATCGAGTTCCTGCCCGTCGACAATCACCTGCAACCAGCGTTCGCCACCATCGAAAACGCCGCTGCCGAAATCCAACTCCACCTGGAACAGCCCGTCGCTGACTTCCACGCCGACATGACTGTCGCTGGCCAGGGAGCTGCCGCCCTCGTCCTGTTCGTAGAGTTCGAAGACGATATCGACCTGGGTATCGGCCGGGCCGGTGGCGTCCTGAAGCTGCCCCTGGTAGGTGATGGGCCCGGCCTGGACGGCCAGGGCGAAAGACGAGGCAATCAAGGGAATGATCCAGCGAAACATGGCTTCTCCTGCAGTTCGGGTCGTCGGGCGAGCTCCCGCACGGGTCGAAACAGACGGCAAGGGGCTCCCTGTACCAATGAAGCGTCAAGACGGGAATTTCGGGACAGGCAGCGCCGTCAGCCGGTCCCGATCATTGGCAGGTTTGGAGGTTGACGGAGCCGGCTCGGGCCGGCCCCGTCATCATGCCGGGCGGTTCAATCCGCCTCGAAGCGGTCGTGGAACAGTTCCATCTCGTGCACCGTGAAGGCGCCGATGTCGTGAATGCCGTCGGGATGCGCATTGGGCGGCTCGGTGGTGTCACCATTGAAGAGCGCATCGCGCTCACGGCCATCGAGGTCGCGATCAGGGACTGGCTGATCGTTGCAGTAGTCGATGGCCGGTGAAGTGAACGACAGGCGGTGGTTGCTCTCAAGCTCAGGGTCGATCTGGCTGTAGAACTGCAGATCTGCTGTGGAAATCCCGATTTCCGCGGTCGGCAGATGGCCAATCATGCAATCGGCCGCAGTATCGTCGATGGTGCTGGATCCTCTCTCAACCACTGCCACATCTTCATTGTCCGACCACAGAATGCTGCCGATGATGGACAACGAGGTCTCAGCGAGTATCGCGCCATCCATGGTGATCTTGGCCCCAGAGCTGTCGGCATCGAAATTGCCGGCCATGGTCGACCAGCGCACTTCGATTTCAGAAGCCCAGTCTCCCAGAATCAGGCTCTGACCGGACGCCGCATCATTGCCATTGCCCGTCATGAGGGTGTTCTCTATTTCTACTTTAGGGGCTGGAACGGTGTCCGGGTCCGCGGTATTGATGGCATAAATGATTTCGCCGGAGTCGGCCGTGTTGCCGGTGATATAAGTATCGTTGATGATCAGGTGGCCACCGTTGTGGACATACGCCGCTCCACCCTGCTGTTCGGCACTGTTGTTCACGATCCGGTTGCAGGGCGGGATTGTGATGGTTCCGCTATCGGAGCTGACTGGTTTGCATGCACGCGCGTCCAAGCGGCTGCCGAATTCAATGGTGGCTTCAGAGGCGACATACACGCCGCCCCCGTAGTCGGCTGAATTGCCTCTCAAGTCGGTGTCGCGCAAAAAGATCTCGGTGCCTTCATCGGTGGCGAAAATGGCGCCGCCTCTTTCTGCCTCATTGGCGAAAATCAGCGCTGCGGCGTCTGGGTCTCCACCAAAAGTACTCGTGTTGCCTACAATACTGATCGAAGCGCCATCCTCGGCATAGATTCCCCCACCATCCTCCTCGGCCTCGTTCATGGCAATACCCCCGGTGGGGATGAAGCCAAAGATTTCCCGCCCGTTGCGGAGGCTGAAGTTGCAATTCTTCGCATAAATTCCACCGCCGCTCACATCGGCTGTGTTGTCCAGAATCAATCCTGCGCCGGAGCGAACCACAGTGCCCGTGATGTCGTCATCGGTGTCGGCGCTACAGTGAATGCCGCCACCCAAAACGGCTAAATTGCGTGTGATGTGGCTTTCTTCATCAATCTCCAACATGGGTCTGACATGCGGGCGGCCACCCGGACCCAAATCAACAATGGTCGGATCGGGCGAAACCAGTATTCCTCCACCGAGGAATCCACCGTCATTGAGATCGATGTCGGTGTTGACCAGTTGGACCACCAACCGGTTGTGCCGCCCGCGTATCCAGAGCGCACCGCCGCCGATAGAACTACCGTTAACCAGCTCCAGGTTCTGCAACGTGAGGCGGCGGACCGATCCACTTTCACCGACGTCGTATTGCACATCGAAATGTCGACTCTCCTCGATGGCATTCAGCGTGGTCTGACCACTGGCGCTGCCGAGGTCTCCTACATTGCAACTGGAGAATCCACCCACAATCCAGGGATCATTGACCCAGACCGCGAATTGGTGGATGACGTATTCGTCGTTCATTTCGTAGTCGGCATGAACCCCGATATGGCCGCCATGACCTCCGGCTGCCCCATCGTCAATGGCGTCCTGCAGATCGCTATAGTCGCAGCCGGCCGGGCCGACCGAGACATGGCCCTCCCAGTCATCGACCGAACGGGTGGTCTCGGCGCCGGCCATGGCCTGCTGCGACAGGCCGACCGCCAGGGCCACGGTCGCCATCGATAGCGGATATCCTCGTTTTCCTCTCATGGGTTCCTACCTCCAATTCATGTCAGGTCTTCTGTGATCGAAGTCGAAGGCGAGCCGAACCTGCAAGCCATTGCTCGCCCCATCACGCCTACCAGCGACAAAACCCGGATTTCGGGACAGGCTTCCCAAACCGGGTCGTTCAGAGCACCGACTCCGGGCTAGTGCCTTCCAGTACTTGTCCCTGGCGGGATCCAGCGGCCGATTGCGTCATTAAGGGAGATGCGTTGTTCTGGAGCGCTGGCTGCCGCGGTGGATAAGCGCGGCTTCTGCTAGATTTGAGCAAGAGGGACGCATTCACACATCATTCATCGATATGTGAGGCCGAGAGGGAGAAAGATGTCAGGGAGACTGAGCCCGGGGCGGCGGCGCGCGCTGGACCGCCTGCTGACCCAATACCTGGAGCAGCCGGCCGAGGGCCGTGCCGGTTTTCTGGTTCGCTGCCAGCAGCGCTGGCCACGACTGGGGCGCTGGCTGGAGCGTTTGGTCGCTACCGAAGACAGCCCCGCGATCACCTTGCTCGATGAGCCCCTGCGCAACGTGGCAGCACAGGCCGCATCCCGGATCGCCGAAAGCGCCGACAATCGCCCTGCTCCCGGACATCGCCTGGGGCCCTGGCGGCTGATCGAAGCGGTTGGCGAGGGCGGCATGGGCCTGGTCTACCGGGCCGAACGGGCCGATGGGACTTTCGAAAGAACCGTGGCCGTCAAATTGCTGCGCCTGCGCGGTACCGGCCTCGGCGAACTGCTGCAAAGCGAATGCCGACTCCTGGCACGGCTGGATCATCCCGGCATCTGCCGATTGCTCGACGCCGGCCTGGATGAGTCCAGCGGCCCGTTTCTGGTGGTGGAGTGGATTGAAGGTCACGACCTGTCCGGATGGATCACGTCGAAGCCGTCCAGGCAGCGCCGCCTGGAGGTGATGATGTCGCTGTGCGAAGCGGTCGATCACGCTCATCGCCAGTTGATCGTGCACGGCG
>SLIA01000016.1 GCA_007135935.1 Wenzhouxiangella sp. | reverse complement strand
GCACGTGGCCATGGTTGGCGACGGCATCAACGATGCGCCGGCGCTCAAGCAGGCCGATGTCGGCATTGCCATCGGCGCCGGCGCCGATGTCGCCATCGAGGCCGCCGACATCACATTGGTTTCCGGCGAACTGCCCAAGGTGGTCGAAGCCATCCGCCTGTCGCAGGCCACTTTCCGCAAGATCGTCCAGAACCTGTTCTGGGCCTTCGGCTACAACGTCGCTGCCATCCCGATCGCCGCGGTGGGCCTGCTGCACCCCATGATCGGCGTGATCGCCATGACGGCCAGTTCGCTGTCGGTCATCGGCAATTCGGTGCTGCTGAAACGATCCCGGATCGGAACGGGGTGAAACGCTCTTGAAATCCGGTTCCTACAAGGCCCTCAATCGAGAGTACCGCGCACTGGCCGGTCGCTACGAACGACGCTGGCATCGCTACCTGCAGGCCTCGATCGATCGCACGCTCGATCATGTCGAACTGGCGCCGGGCCAGTGTCTGCTCGATCTTGGCTGTGGCACCGGCCTCATGCTCAAGCGGCTCGAGCGGCGTCAGCCCGATGCCCGGCTGATGGGGGCTGACCTGTCTCCCGACATGCTGGCCATCGCGCGCGAGCGGCTCGCGCCCTCGACCGCCTTGCTACGGGCCGCAATGGAAAGCCTGCCGCTGGCCGACAGGAGCGTGGACCTACTGGTATCGACCAGCGTCTTTCACTTCGTTCGGGATCCGACGGCTGCCGTGAGGGAAATGTATCGCGTGCTCAAGCCGGGAGGGCGGCTGGTCTTGACCGACTGGTGTCGCGATTTCATGACCATGCGGCTGCTCGACACCTACCTGAAAGCCCTTGACCGCCCGCATCATCACATCTGCACCAGCGGCGAGTTCGGGGGCCTGCTCGATCAGCAAGGTTTTTCCGGGGTCGCCTTGTCCGGCTACCGCATCGACTGGTTCTGGGGACTGTTTACCGCCATTGGCAAACGCCCCACTGCCTGAACTGCCGGGCAACTGAACGGCATGGCAATCACTGCCTGCAGGTTCTATACTGGAACTTGGGAACACTGGCCCACGAACAACGACAACCGCTCCCATCGGTTACTTTCCAAGGAGAAATGAAGCATGCTGCGTTCCGTCGATCTCGGCGACTACATGCACACCAATCCGGTCAAGGTGCACGTCGACGAAAGTCTGTTTCGTGCCATGGACACCATTACCCGCAGCCGGGCTTCCGGCGCCTGCGTGGTCGATGACGATGGCAACCTGGTCGGTGTGCTGTCGGAAATCGATTGCCTCAGAGCGGTGGTTTCGGCCACTTACAACGATGCAGCCGATGCCGGCAAGGTCAGAGACTTCATGACCGCCGAGGTTCAGACCTGCGGTCTCCACGACAACATCGTCGATGTGGCCATGGACATGATCGCGAAGGGACACCGTCGCCGGCCGGTCATCGAGCACGGCAAGCTCATCGGGCAATTGACCTGTCGCCGCATCCTGCAGGTGGTCAGCTCGTTCAAGAGCGGGGATCCCTGAGCCTGTCATTGAGCCGGGACTGACGCCCGGCCATCCGGTCGGCCGACCTCAGGCGTCGAGCGCGAGATCCAGGCAGGTGGCCGAGTGTGTAATCGCGCCCACCGAGATCACGTCCACACCGGTCTCGGCAATGGCACGTACCGTTTCCAGGTTCACACCACCGGACGCTTCCAGTATCACGCCCGAGCCACGCACCCGCTCAACCGCCTTGGCGAGCGCATCCAGGCTGAAGTTGTCCAGCAGCACGCTTTCAGCCCCGGCCTGTATGGCTTCATCGAGCTGATCGAGACGATCGATTTCCACGGCCACCCGCATCATGTGGCCGGCAAATTCCCGTGCGCTTTCCACGGCCTTTCCAACCCCACCACTCACCGCGACATGGTTGTCCTTGATCAGGATGGCATCGTCGAGACCAAAGCGATGGCGGGCACCGCCCCCGGCCGTCACGGCCATCAGTTCCAATGCGCGCAGCCCCGGCGTGGTCTTGCGCGTATGAACGATGCGCGCACCGGTGCCGGCCACTGCATCGACATAGGCACGGGTCAGCGTGGCAATGCCGCTGAGCCGGCCGAGGAAATTGAGTGCCGTGCGCTCGGCCGTGAGAATGGAGCGGGCCGATCCCTCGATGCAAACGATCACATCACCGGGCTCGAGCCGATCTCCCTCGCCGAGTCGCCAGTCGAGTGCAAGCCGTGAATCAACCTGGTCAAACGTTGCCGCGGCCGGCGCCACCCCGGACAGGACGCCAGCCTGGCGTGCAACCAGCTCGAATCGGGCTTCGGCGGCGGCGGGAATGGTCGCCTGGCTGGTCACGTCGCCACGCCCCCCCAGATCCTCGGCCAATGCCCTGGCTACCAGGTCGCCGACGATGTTCGGCAGGATTGCTCCACTCATTGATCCACTCCTTGCTTGGGCTTCGTCCCGCCCCGGTTTGCTGTTGAAGCCTGGGGCAGCGTGATGCGACTCGATTCGGCCAACGGTGCCGCCCGGGGAAAATCGCTGCGCCAGTGTGCACCGCGACTTTCGGTGCGCGACAGGGCCGACGTGGCCACCAGGCGCGCTGCTTCCAGGGCGTCGACCGCGCCATGACGTTCTTCGAAATGATCGATCAGGTCAAGCAGTTCAGACAGGCCGGCCTCGTCGCGTTCCACGCCGGCCAGCTTCGACATGGCCCGACGCAGTGCATCCA
Source organism: Wenzhouxiangella sp. (assembly GCA_007135935.1). Classification (GTDB taxonomy): domain Bacteria; phylum Pseudomonadota; class Gammaproteobacteria; order Xanthomonadales; family Wenzhouxiangellaceae; genus Wenzhouxiangella. Next base: position 20,860 of record SLIA01000016.1, on the reverse strand, counting down.
GGTCCCGTTCATCCAGCAGCGCGGGCACATCGAGCCGTGAATAAGACTGCAGGCGCTTCGGTGCCTTCAGCTCGCCGACCGCCCTTGCCGCCCATCGAGCAGTCACCAGACATTCAAGCAGCGAATTGGAGGCCAGGCGGTTGGCGCCATGCATGCCGGTGCAGGCACACTCGCCAACTGCATACAATCGCCCCACATCGCTTGCGCCATTGCCGTCGATGGCGATTCCGCCCATATGATAATGCGCAGCCGGTGCAACCGGGATGGGTTGTTCACGCGGATCGATACCGCCGTTCAGGCAGGCTGCGAAAACGCCCGGGAACCGCGCCGGAAACTCACTGCCGACAGCCTCGCGTGCATCGAGATAGGCGCCCTCCCCGTTGCGGATCCGGGCGAACACGGCGCGGGCAACGATATCGCGCGGCGCGAGTTCGGCATCGGGGTGCACTGCCGGCATGAAGCGTCGACCGTGTCGATCGACCAGGTGGGCACCTTCGCCGCGCAAGGCCTCGGTGGCCAGCGGTGCAGGATCGAGCCCGATATCGATGGCCGTTGGATGGAACTGAACGAATTCGGCATCGCGGATGGTCGCGCCCAGTCGCGCGGCCCAGGCCAGCGCCTGGCCCAGGTGTCCAGGCGGATTGGTCGTGACCGCGTACAAGCCACCCAGCCCACCGGTTGCCAGGATAACCGCCCGGGCCGGCACGAGGCGCATCCCGCCACTGCCGTCGGACACCTTCACGCCTGCGCACTCTCCGTTTGCACCGGCCACCAGCCCGTGGACCGGGCAGTTCTCGCGAACGGTCACGTGCTCGGCGCGGGAAATCGCGGCAACCAGAGCGTCGACAATGGCATGGCCCGCCTGGTCACCACGCACCTGCGCTATGCGTGAGCGCCGATGCGCGGCCTCCAGAGACAGCGTCCAGTCGCCGTTGGCATCACGCTCGAAGGGCACACCGATGGCCTCCAGCGCCCGCACCTCGTCTGCGGCAAGCGCCACCACGCGTCCGGCAACCTCGGCATCGACCAGGCCGCCACCGGCCGAAATCGTGTCTTCCAGGTGCAGCCGTGGTGAATCGTCGTCTGCCAGCGGCGCGGCAATGCCCCCCTGCGCCCAGCGGGTGGATGAGTACTGGCCCATCCGGCCGGCGCTCAGCAACAGAACCGGAAGCGGAGCAGCCTGCAGCGCCGCCCACATTCCGGCAATGCCGGAGCCGACGACCACGACCGGCCAGCGCCCGGCCACGTTCAGACCCTGACGAAGTCGGCTGGCTTCCCTTCGCGTGAGGTATCGAATGCCGGCGGCGGGCCGCTGGATGGCAGGTCCAGCATGGCACGCAGACTTTTGCGCGCGCGCCGTGCAGTTTCCTCGTCCACCTTCACCTCGTGCTTCAGCTCGCGCAAGGCGTCGTAGATGCCCTTCAGGGTGATCCGCTTCATGTGCGGACACAGGTTGCACGGCCGGATGAACCGGGTGCCGGGATTGAGCGCGGCGACGTTGTCGCTCATCGAACATTCCGTGATCAGGATCGCCTTGGCCGGACGGTTTTCGGTGATGAAGGCCGCCATCGCCCCGGTCGAGCCGGAAAAATCGGAAGCCCACAGCACTTCCGGCGGGCACTCCGGATGGGTGATGATCACCGCATCGGGATGCTCGGAGCGCAGCTGCTCGATCTCTTCGCGGGTGAATTTCTCGTGCACCTCGCACTCCCCCTTCCAGGTCAGGATGCGGATGTCGGTCTGGCTGGCGACGTTATGGGCCAGAAACTGGTCCGGAATCATGATCACCGTGTCGGTGCCGCGCCGGGCGGCGATCGCCTCGACCACGGCCACGGCGTTCGACGAAGTGCAGCAGATGTCGGACTCGGCCTTGACCTCGGCCGAGGTGTTGACATAGGTGACGATGGGATAGTCCGGGTAGGCTGCACGGATCTGGCGCACATCCTCTCCGGTGATCGACTCGGCCAGCGAGCAGCCGGCGTCCAGGTCCGGGATGAGCACGGTCTTCTCAGGCGACAGGATCTTGGCCGTCTCGGCCATGAAATGCACCCCGGCCTGCACGATGACATCTTCTTCGGCCTCGGCGGCAACCTGCGCGAGTTTGAGCGAGTCGCCGGTGATATCGCCGACACAGTGGAATATCTCCGGTGTCATGTAATTGTGCGCCAGGATAATGGCGTTGCGCTCGCGCTTGAGCCGATTGATGGCATCGACCAGGGGCGCATGCAGTGGCCATTCGGCGTCGGGAACGACATCGCGAATTCGTTCATGCAGGGCGCTGGTCCGCTCCATGACCCCGGCATCCGGAAGCAGGTCGGAGGCCGGCGGCCAGGCCCGGCCTGTGGCATCGAGGGTCACGGTTTCCGGTTGTCGGGCAATCATCGCTGGTGTCATGAGCAGGTTCGGAGCTGAAAAGCAGTATTGGGGCGGCAACATCTCACTTCCAGTAGCAAGAGACAACTTTCGCCGCCCATTCAGAGGCGTTTGACCACGGCTCCCCGGAACAGATTCCCTCATCCAGCCATCATGCGATAATCCGCCGTTGCCCCGCGCCACATCCGACAAGCAAAGGCCGTTGCCGTAACCAGTCGCCATGAATCAAGCGGACAAGCACTCGACATCACCCGGGCCGCGTATCGGACTGCTGGCCGGGCCGCTGCTGTTTGCACTCATGTTGCTGCTACCGGCTCCCGAAGGGCTTTCGGCCGAAGGCTGGCGTGTGGCGGCCGTGGCCACGTTGATGGTCTGCTGGTGGATTACCGAAGCCATTCCCATACCGGCCACCGCCCTGCTGCCCATCGTCCTGTTCCCGATTCTCGGCATCACCGACATCGCCGGCGCAACCACACCGTTTGCCAATCCCCTGATTTACCTGTTCATGGGGGGCTTCATCATTGCCCTGGGAATGGAAAAATCCAACCTGCACCGGCGCATCGCGCTCAACATCGTGCGCCTGGTCGGTACCCGGCCGAAATCGATCATCCTCGGCTTCATGCTTGCCGCCGCATTCCTGAGCATGTGGGTCAGCAACACCGCCACCACCTTGATGATGCTGCCCATCGCACTGTCCATCATTGCCCTGGTCGAAACCGACGAGGCCATGGAACAGGGGCAACTGGAAACCAACTTTGCCCTGGTCCTGCTGCTGGGCCTGGCCTATGCCTGCAACATCGGCGGCATCGCCACGCTCATCGGCACACCGCCCAATGCCCTGATGGCCGGCTACATGCTGGACAATCACGGCATCGAGATCGGCTTCGCCCAGTGGATGATGGTAGGCGTGCCGCTGGTCATCGTGTCGCTGCCGATTCTGTTTATCGCCCTGACCCGCCTACTTTATCCGGTGCGGATGCAACGCCTGCCGGGTGGCCGGGATGTCATTCGCCAGGAACTGCACAAGGCCGGGGCCATGACCCGGGCCGAGAAGCAGGTCGCAGCCATTTTCGCCCTGACCGCCACCCTCTGGATCACGCGACCGCTGCTGGAGCCCTGGATCCCCGGTCTGTCCGACACCGGAATCGCCATTTTCGGCGCCCTGCTGCTGTTTCTCGTTCCGCTGAACTGGCGCCGCTGGACCTTCGTACTCGACTGGGACGATGCCAAGCGCCTGCCCTGGGAAGTCCTCATTCTATTCGGCGGCGGGCTGAGCCTGGCTGCCGGCATCACCGGCTCCGGCCTGGCTGACTGGATCGGTACGGCGTTTCTCGTGTTGGACGGCATCGGCCTGCTATGGCTGATCATGATCACGCTGGCACTGACCATCTTCCTGACCGAGGTGACCAGCAACACGGCGACCGCCGCGGCGTTCATTCCGATTCTCGCCTCGGTAGCCATCGCGATGGGTTTCGATCCTCTGCTGCTGGCCGTTCCGGCGGCGATCGCCGCCAGTTGTGCCTTCATGCTGCCGGTGGCCACGCCGCCCAATGCTATCGTCTACGGCAGCGGCTATATCAGCATTCCGCAGATGGCCCGGGCCGGGCTGGTCTTCAACCTGGTCATGATCGTGCTCATTACGTTCATGCTTTACCTGCTGATGAGCGCGGTTTTCGGCGTGGCCTTCGGCTGAACAGCCCCAGCCTGAAGCCAACGCGCTGAACCTCGTGTAAGATACTGCGCTGCCAGATCAATCCCAGAACCACCTCGGGACCCAAACAAGCCAGTGTCACTCAGAACCCTGCTCACGGGGCTGTGTCTGCTACCAGCCCTGACCGTACACGGCGCCGAGATGCCGGACGATGACGCCCCCCGCCAACGGGTGACGGCCTATTACGCACACTATTCGCCCGACCGGATGCTCGACATCCTGCAACTGAAGAACCCGCATATCTCCGGCCATTCGCAGCTGGCCGCCCTGGCCTGGTCCTATCGACTCAACGACGATCCGCGTGACCTCAACTGGGAACTCGAAGGCCAGCTTGTCCAGCACTTCGGTCGCCAGGACCACCAGGAATTCAACGTTTTGCTGAACGCGCGCTGGAGCCGGTTTCCCTGGGACAGCTACCTCGACACCAGCGCGGTGCTGGGCTGGGGTCAGTCCCTCGCCACATCAGTCCCTCCGCTGGAACCCCGCTCCGACCGCGACGAACGATCGACCCGTCTGCTCAATTACCTGCTCGTGGAGCTGGACTTCGCACCGCCGTCGCGGCCTGAATGGGGACTGGTGCTGCGTCTCCATCACCGCTCCGGCATATTCGGCCTCTACAACGGCGTCAACGGCGGCTCGAACTACATCGGCGCCGGCATTCGTTACCAGTACTGACCCCACCGGCAACCCGGCCGACTCCCTCGCCCATTATCGACCACCTCAATCAGGTGCATAGATATTGCTACTTGCTTACATTCGTTTTCCCTAATACTATACGGAGAGGACAGCGCGTCCATCACTGGACCAGACCGAAGGGAATTCGCCCATGAAACGCAGGAACAACAGGCAAGCGGAACTGGCAGATGCAATCGTGGACCCCGGCCGCCGCCGATTGCTCAAGGCAGCCGGGCTGGGCATCGGTTCGCTCAGCCTCGCAGGTACGGGCATCTTGGCCAGCACCCCGGCCCGCGCCCTCGCCACCAACGCCCGCATCGTGATCGTGGGTGCCGGTGCTGCCGGGCTCGCTGCAGCCAACCGGCTTTCGGCCACTCTCGATGGCGCACGCATCACGCTGATCGACCGGCGCGAGCGCCATCTCTACCAGCCGGGCCTGACCCTGGTCGCCACCGGGCTGTGGAAACCCGGGCAGACCATCGACGAGAACCAGCGTTACGTACCCCGCAACGTCGACTGGATCCAGGCCTCGGTCAGCGAGTTCGACCCGGACGCCAACCGGGTCGTCACCGATACCGGCGATACGATCGACTACGACTACCTGATCGTGACCACCGGCTTGCACGTGGACTTTGACGCCATCGAGGGCATGAGCCCCGAGCTTATCGGACGCGAAGGCATCGGCTGTGTCTACGACAACCCCGAGCACGCCACGCGCACCTGGGAGATGATCGACCGCTACACCACCGAGGGCGGCGTCGGCCTGTTTACCCGCGGCCCCGGTGGCATCAAGTGCGCCGGCGCACCGTTGAAAGTCGCCATGCTGACCGAAGACCTGGCTCAGCGCCGCGGTCATCGAGATCGGCTCGAAATGGTTTACAACTCACCGGGGGCCGGCCTGTTCTCGCAACCCGACATGGACCAGTTCCTGAAGGAAGAATTTCCGCGTCGCGACATCGCCATCAACTGGCATCACCGGCTCGTCGGCATCGAGCCCGAACAGCGCCGGGCCACCTTCGCCACGCCCGATGGCGACATCCGGTTCGATTACGACTTCATTCATGTCGTGCCGCCCATGCGCGCACCCGATGCCCTCGGCAACAGCCCGCTGGCCTGGCAGGAGGGCAGCTTTGCCGATGACGGCAACTGGATGGAAGTCGACCGGCACAGCATGCAGCACCCGCGCTACCCGAACGTGTTCGGCGCCGGCGACTGCGTCGGCACCCCGATCGGCAAGACCGCGGCCAGCGTCAAGGCCCAGGTGCCCGTTGTCGTCGACAACCTCGTCAGCGTGATTGCCGGCAGAGAGCTGACCGCCAGCTACAATGGCTACACCTCCTGCCCGCTGATTACCTCGCGCGGACAGGCCATCCTGGTCGAATTCGACTACAACCTCGACATGGTGCCTTCCTTCCCCTTCATCAGCCCGTACCGCGAGCACTGGGTGCCGTGGATCATGAAGGACAAGTTCCTCAAGGCCGCCTACAACGCCATGCTGCGCGGCCGCGTCTAGTCGCGGTCGCGTCCAATCACGTCAAGGAGAGAGTCCATGGCATTTTCCATTTTCGGCATCCTTGCCGTCTTACTCGAGTTCATCCGTCCGTTTCTGCCGCTGATCCTGGCGGTCGTCATCATCGAGCTGATGCTGCTGGTCGTCGCCCTGCGCAGAAACGGGCTCCTGAATACATTCCGCGCACTGAAGTCCACCGTGCCCATTGGCGTCGTTGGATTCGTCATCGGCATCTTCACCGTCCCCTGGATGACCGGCGCGGAACGCAGCAACCTGGCCGGTATCATCGACTGGCTGTCGCTTTTCGGCGCCTCGTTCGCACTGGGGCTGATCGCCATGCTCCTGGTCTGGCCGCCCTTTGCCCTCTTCCGGCATCGAGCATCCTGACATTCATTCGCCACTACCCTGCATCTTTCGAAACAAAAGAGGAATTGCATGAGCACCAAGTGCACGCTGTTCGCCGCCGGCATCCTGCTGGCCCTGCCCCCGCTGGCCGCCGCCACCGAGTCTCCCGACAGCAGCTTCAGTGTCCTGCTGCGTCTGGAACCCGAGCTGGTTCATGTTGACGGCAGCGCCGCCGAAGCACGCGACGCGGACGGCTGGTACCTGACCGACGGCTGGGCCGGCGGCAACAAGAATGCCGCCAACTTCGGCGCCCTGTTCATCGACGGCGAACACCAGGTCAGTCACGGCCTCCGGGCGGTCGGCCGCTTCGGACTCAACATCAACTCCGAGGGGCTGCCCGCTGGATCCGCCCAGCACCGCGAGATCTACCTGGGTCTGGCCGGCGACTTCGGCCAGGTCATCGCGGGACGCCTGGAGACCCCCTACAAGCTTTCCGCGCTGGGCTGGGATCCACTCAACGGCACTGCCCTGCAGGCACGCGGCAACATCGGCCGCAGCGGCGGCGCATTCGGCCACGCCAGCTACATCGACAACGCCATCGAGTACTCCCATCGCTTCGGGCCAGTCAGCCTGCGTGCCATGGCCGCGCTGGACGAGGACTCGGAAACCACCTCCGATCGCCCGATGTGGTCGGCGTCACTGGCCGTTCCGGCCGGACCGGTCGAATTCACGCTGGCCCATATCGAGGCCAGCGAGTTCGACGATGGCCCCGACAAGCGCACCGGCACCAAGCTCGGCGCACGCTACAGCGAGGGTCCATGGGCTGTTGCCGCCACCTACGAGATGCGCGACGAAGGCCTGGAAGACGGCGACTTCATGTACCTGACCACCTCGTATCGCTGGCGGGACTGGTCGTTCATGGCCAGCCACGGCCGCTTCAGCGACGACAGCCCGGACAACAATGATGGCCGTTACAACGCGGTAGCCGCTCGCTACCACTTTGCCCGTAACGTGTCCGCGCATGCCGGCTTCCGCCGCATGACCCGCGATACCGGCGGCAGCGAAAACATCGCCGGAATCGGCATCCGCGCCATCTTCAACACCGGCAACCTTCTTTCCCGGAACTAATAGCCCGGCAGGTATGTAGATCACATTCAGCCGTCGCGGCGCCAGCGAAGCCGACCGTTGCTGATCACCGTCACCGGATTGAATGCATCGGCATCGAGCAGCACCACATCGGCGCGCAAGCCGGCCTCGATACGACCACGATCGGCGAGGCCGAAGATGCGCGCCGGGTTGCTGGTCACCGCAGCCAGCGCCACTTCAACCGGCACGTTGAAGGTCTTCACGGCGTCACGGACACTCGCCCAGAGCGAATCGATGGAAGCCACCTCCGTGTGGCTCAGTTCCTGGTCGTCGCCGAAAGCCGGCAGACTGGCCTGGGCATCGGAACTCAGCGACAGTCGACGCGGATCCACCCCTGCTTCCAGGGCAAGCAACAGGGCTTTGGCCGCCGGCACCTCCCCGGCTTGCAGCAGGGGTTCGGTGGTCGAGGTGGTGAAATCGAGGTTGCCGCCTTCCAGCCCGAAGCGCAGCGCATCCTCGAATGCATCCGGACCCCGGTTGCAGTGCGTCGGAAGAAACTGATTGCGAGGCAGTTCCGAGTGATCGAGCACTTCACGCAGAAGAGCTAGCGGTTCCCGGCCGTCGCCCAGGTGCAGCAGGACCGTGCCGCGCTTGCCGGCGAGCATCGCGCCGCGGCGGCAGTCAGCGGTGGCGCGAGCCAGTTCCTGCCGGGTAGGCTGCGCACCGCGGTGATCGGCCAGGGCGACCTCGCCCAGACCGATGATCTCGGGGACGAACACCAGGTCGGATTCGATCGAACCGGTCAGTGTGCCGGCCGGCAGCGCATACGATCCGGTCAGGCAAAAACAGCTCAACCCCCGGGCCTCGAGCGCCCGTGCCGTGGCCACCAGGTCGGCGTGGCTGCGTGTAACGGCGTCGGTTCCCAGGCAGCCGATCACCGTGGTGACGCCGGCGGCCAGGGCATTTTCGGCATCCAGTGGCGCCGTGCGCCCCCCGAATCCTCCTTCTCCGCCGCCCCCGGTAACATGCACCAGCGGATCGACCAGGCCGGGTGCCAGCAGCATGCCCTCGGCCTCGATGATTTCGACCGCCACCCCGGGAATCTGCGGTACTTCGATGGAGTCGGCAATCGACAGAATCCGGCCGGCGGCCACCAGCACATCGGCGGTACCCATCGGTTCCGGCGCATGAATGCCGGCCTGCTTGATCAGGATCATTCAACTAAATTCCTGTAATAGGGCTTCCCCGGCAACGGCTCAGACCGTCGCCGGGGAAGCAGGATGATTGGTTGAGTGGACTTACCAGACCCGGTGAGTATAGCGAAGCTGGTAGAAGCGCCCCATCGTGTTGTGGTTGATGAAATCCACACCGGCCGCGGATCCAAAAACGAACGGTGGTGAACGATCGAACAGGTTCTCGACGTTGAAACTCACCCAGCTGTTGGGCGTGATGTCGTATGACAGGTTGAGATTGAACGTCAGCCACGAGCCGACATCGATATCGGAATCCGCTGTCAGATCGAAGCGCTCGAGTACATCTTCGCGCAGACCTTCCAGGTCATCCTTGTAACTGCCGACGTAGCGTGCGCCCAGTCGGGTTCGCCAGTCACCCTGGCGCCAGCGCAGGGAGAAATCGGCCAGCCAGCGGGGATAGCGCCATTCTCCGGCCAGCGATTCCTGGCCGCTGGTCGGTGAGAGCTCACGGTCAAAGCGATTGAGGTAGGTGGCATCCGCCACCATGTGCATCGTGCCGTAGCGGCCCAGATCGAAATGACGGCTCAGGGAAAAGTCGAGCCCGTCGGTACGCTGGTAGCCGAAATTCTGCAGCGGCACGTTGGCGTGGATCAGCGAACCGCCCTCGAAGATCAGCCCCGCCTGCCCCTGTTGCAGAAACTCGTCCCCGGCATCCAGGTCGACCACCGGAAATTGCCCGTCCAGCGCGCGCAGGATGAAGTCCAGATCGTCGATACCGACCAGGTTCTCGTGATCGATGTACCAGTAATCGACGGTCAGGTCGGTATCCTGATCGATCTGCCAGGCGAAGCCCAGACCGATGTTTTCGGCCGTCTCCGGAGCCAGATCCGGGTTGCCCAGCAATTCGGTGTCGATGGCATTGGCACCGGTGTCTTCACCACCACAGGCCTCGGGCACACGATCGCAGGGCACGGCGTAGGAGGACAGGGTCACGCCCGCACCTGACTGGGCCAGCGACGGCGCCCTGAACGAGGTCGACCAGGAACCCCTGAAGATCAGGCGATCCAGGGGCTGCCAGCGAAAGGCCACTTTCGGATTGAAGTCGGAACCGAAATCGTCATAGTGGTCGAATCGCCCGGCCACCTGCAGCTCGAAGTGATCAGCCAACGGTATGAACAGTTCGCCATAGGCGGCATTCTGCTGGCGCGTCGCTTCCGCCTCGGTAAAGCTGAAGCGCAGCGTCGGCTCCGGATTCTCAGTCGTCGAACGCGCTTCCGGGCTGGGGTTGTCGAAGATGTCCTCGTAACGGAACTCGTAACCGAACGCGCCCATCAGCTGGTGGCCATTCGGCATCTCGAACAGTTCGCCGGAGGTGCGGTAGTCGAATGACCACATCTCCGACTCGCCCCGGCGGATGGCCTGGGTTCTGAGCAGATCATCGACCCGGGGATCCTGCTCGGCCTGACCGAAGAACGGATTGTAGTAAACGGTCTCGAGACCCAGCTCCTCGCAGGATGGGCCGCCAACGAACTCCGGGTTGCGACTGAGCACATCGTTCCATCGTCCGCCGAAGCTGCCATCGTTGCAGAGGTTGCCCAGCATGGCCTGGCGAAACTCCAGGGTGCGATACAGCCCGGCAACACCGACCTGGGTCGACTCGCTCTTGCCATAGCTCAGCGCACTTTCCCACTCCCAGCTGCCGAATTCGCCACGCAGGCCGGAGACGATGCGCAGGTTGTCGGTCTCGACCTCGACCTGGCGCGGATCGGGGAAAGCCCCCCAGGCGAAGATCGGAAATCCGAAGAAATCCGAGAAGTCATCCACGCCGCCTTCGGCAGCAATATCGCCAACCAGCCCCTGCGGCCAGTCCGGCCGCTCCGGGTCCACGGGAATGCGCGAGAAAGGCGCCGGAGAACTGGTGCCGCGTGATTCCACCCGCACGAATGAGAGCTCGTTGAACCACTCCAGGTCTTCGTTGATGTCGACACTGAACAGGCCGGTGGCCGACCAGGATTCAAACTCGTCGCGAGTGGCCACGAACTGCCCGCGGTTGAGCTCGCAATATTCCCCGAACACCCCGTCGCCCACGAACTGGTCGGCCGGACAACCGCCATCCTCGGGCTTTTCGGTGATGTCATCCCACATCAGGAACAGGTCGTTGAAGCTGGGATAAAGCCCCTGCTGGGCCGGGCGGATCTCTTCGCGCGTTTCCGGACGATCCCGGTCGAACAAGGGTTCACGGCGGAAGTAATCGAGGATAACGGTGCCGCGATGCCGGTCGCCGCTGAAGCCTCCGATCAGATTGATGTCATATCTCGAGTCATTGCTCGATGCATGCGAGTTGCCATAACCGGCCGATATCTCGAATCCCTCGAAATCATCGCGAAGGATGACATTGACCACCCCGGCCACGGCATCGGCACCATAGATCGCCGAGGCACCGCTGGGCAGAACCTCGACTCGTTCGACCGCTGCCATGGGAATGGTATTGATATCGACAAACGATTCCTGGTTATTGGCGAACGAAGCCACCGCAATTCGACGGCCATTGAGCAGGGTCAGGGTCGAGGAGGTTCCAAGTCCCCGCAGCGAAACCTGGGCCGAACCAACCGGCGAACTGGTCGAAAGCGCGCCGGCCGTGCGCGTGGTGAACGTTCCTTCCCCGCCGCCGGTCAGCGCCAGCGTTTCCAGATAATCGATGAGATTGTTGGCACCCGATGCATCGAGCTCTTCGCGATCAATGATGCGCAGGGGCTGGGAGCCCTCGACATTGATACCTGCAATGCGACTGCCGGTAACGGTCACCCGGTCGATATCGGGCGTCTCACTGTCTTCGCCTTCCTCGCCGGCTGCGTGGACCCCAACGACCGGTGTGGCCAGCAACAGGGCAATCCAGAAATGAATAGAACGCTTCATGATGTATTCTCCCCGCGCCCGATGAACACTGCGGACATGGATGCCATGCCGGAGCGCCTCGGAGCGCTAACCTGCTTTGCTTGATTGATGATGAAAAAGCCCTGGGAATACGACCGGGCCGGCCGGAGGGGAGATACGACCTATTCGTCGAACCACTCGCTGAGGTAGTAGCTCTTGATGCAGTGACTGATTGAACCGTATGATGCGTTGGTCATGTCTTGATCGATCCAGTCATTGAGGACAACGAACTCCGGTCGGAGAGCCACGTTGCCGCGATTGAATGCTTTTTCAAGCTACAACAGCCTCGAGATGGTTGTCAATACTGGAGATCGCCTGACATGAACACCGCCTGTGGCCGCATCCTGCTGGCCTTGTCGCTATCCCTTCCCGCTTCCCTCGTCCTGGCCGCCGACCTGATGCTGGCCGGCGGGACCCTGCCTGTATGCACATCCTTGTCGCCCGGACAGTGCCAGGAACCGGGCGGATGGCGTGAGGACGCACTGAAGGCACCCGGATTCCGCGTCGACGCCGACAGCATCGAGGCCTGGGCGCAAACCGCCGAAGCGCGAATGCATCCCGGTCAACTCGAGCAGATCCGGCGTCTGCTTGAGGCGCTGAGCGAGGCGATGGACAAACAGTCGAACGGAGCGGTCGACGCCGCCGGGTTTCGCCACCAGTTCCGGCGGCAGTCGGTCGACATTGACGGGCACCAGGTCACAGGCGAAGCACTTTACGCGCAGATGAGCGATCCGGCCTGGCACATGCTGCGCGACCATTTCCAGCTGCCGCCACGCTCACCGGACGGAAGGACGCTTCGCGAAGAAGTACGCTTGCATGACTCGGTCAACCGGGACTCGGTGGAGATCTTCGAACGATTCGTCGACATCGCCCGCGCCCGCAACGAAGGCGAGAAACCGCTTGTGCTGGTATCCACCGCCTCCTCGCGCGACCCTTACGATGCCCTTGCTTTCTACCTGCAGGTCTTTGAGCAGGCGGGCGCTCGCGTGAAGTGGCTGCCACTGGATGCCGCCGTCAGAACCGCCAGAGATCTGGAGGACTGCGGCAACCTGACCCGCCACCAGGCCGAAGTGCTGGGCAGCTACCGGCGCGAACACATCGATCCGCAATCCCATGCCCGTCAGCAAGCGTACTGCCAGGACGCCAAGGCCGGCGTGAAACTGGTCGAGAAGGCCAGCGGACTGTTTCTCAATGGAGGCGATCAATGGCTGACTTTCCAGGCCCTGATCGACAACAATGGCGACGATACACCGGAAATGGCAGCCATTCGCAACAGGATTGCAGCCGGAGAGCTCATCCTGGGTGGCACCAGCGCCGGCAGCGCGGTGCAGTCGGCCGAGGCAATGGTCACCAACGGCAGCGTGCCCACCAGCCTGCTGCGCGGTGCAGTCAGACACTCACCACCACCCCACCCCGCTTGTGACCGCGACGGCACCTGTCCGGAGGGACTTCGTGCCAATGACCTGACCTGGCACGAACACGGTCTGGCCACTTTTCCCCGGGGCATCGTCGATACGCATTTCTCCGAACGTCAGCGCCAGTTCCGGCTCGTGCGCCTGCTTGCAGACACCGGGATTTCCTTCGGTATCGGCATCGACGAAACGACCGCCGCTCTGATCACACTCGGCTCCGATGACGAAGGCCATGCCATCGAGACCATCGGCTCCGGCAGCACATGGATCGTCGATATCGCTCACGCAGACATTGCCGATGGTGAGACTTTCGCGATTGGCAACGCTCGCCTGCTTAGCATCCCTGCCGGGCAGACCTGGCAGACCGGCCGGATGATGGGCGGAGAGGGCGAAGACGATATGGACGGCGATATGGAATCATCTTGCGACACGTTCCCCCACGGGAAGAGCTTTCATCTTCTGGTCGCGGCACTGAACGATGACGCGGCCGAGCAATGCTTCCGACTCCCACTGGACGAGGGAGGAAGTGCCACCGGCCGGATCGGCAGGATGACAGTCGACCCCGGTGCACCCATGCTCTACCGGATGGATCTCTCAGTGGACAACGATTCAGTCGTCCTTGCCGCTGCGCCAGATCGAAAACAGCAACCAGACGCCGCCCAGGGCGGCGCCGATAAAGCCAAGTAGTCCGAAAACCGGCAGGCCGAACGCCTCGCGATCGCTTTGCACATTGAGCACGATGGCCGAGCCGATGATCAGCGCGGCGGTCACCACACCCAGGGTGAGGCGGCTGGCGGCGCGGTCGAGCCGGTTGCCGACTTCCTTGAGGTCGGTGATATCGACATGCACCTCGATGCGCCCCTTGCGCGCCATCTTCATCAGGCGGCTGAGGTCGGACGGCAGAGTGCCGAGCATCTTCAGGGTCTCGCCGAGACTCTTCTGCATCCGGCGGGCCATGTTGGTGGGCGAATAATGCTGTCGCAGCACGCCCTCGATGACCGGCGCGGCCTCGCCGGCCATGTCGAATTCCGGATCCAGTGAACGCCCCATGCCTTCCAGCGTGATGAAGGCCTTGAGCATGAGCACCAGGTCGGCCGGCAGAACGAGCCGATGATGGCGCAATACGCTGGTGATCTCGCCGATCATGGCTGAAACATCGAGCTGCTTGAGCGGCACGCCATGGTAGTGATCGATGAACTCGATCACGTCGTCACGCAAGCGATCCGCGTCGACCCGGGCGTCCTCGCTCCAGTCGAGCAGAATGCGCGCAACCAGGTCGGCATCACGCGAGACCAGCCCCATCAGCAACTCCGAGACCTGGTGGCGCCGTTCTTCCGACAGCCGGCCCACCATGCCGAAATCCAGCAGTCCGATACGGTGGTCGGGCAGGTAGAGCACATTGCCCGGGTGCGGATCGGCGTGAAAGAAGCCCTCTTCCAGGATCATCTTCAGAATGGCGCGCGCGCCGCGCACGGCGATCTCGTGGCCGTCCAGCCCGGCCTCTCTGACCGCTTTCAGATCCCGGCCCGGAATGCCCTCCAGGAAATCCTGGACATTCAGGCGCTCTCCGCTCCAGTCCCAGTGAATGCCGGGAATGACGATGCCGGAGTCTTCCTCCAGCGCCAGGGCGATGCGTTCGGCATTGCGACACTCGGCGACAAAATCCAGCTCGCGCCGCAGCGATTGCGCGAACTGCCGAACCAGCAGGCGCGGACGGTAATGCTGCAGGTCGGGGGCCTCCGACTCGACGATCTCGGCCAGCCGCCTGAGCAGTCTCAGATCCGCCTCGATCACGGGGCGGATCCCCGGACGACGGATCTTGAGGACGACCTGTGTGCCGTCGTGCAGTTCGGCTCGATGCACCTGGGCCAGCGATGCCGCGGCCAGCGGTTCTTGATCGACATGGGCGAAGATCTCGTCGGGCTTGCCGCCCAGATCTTCGATCAACTGCGGCTCGATCTCCGACCAGTCAACCGCCGGTGCATGATCCTGCAGCTTGCCGAACTCCTCCAGCCACTCCGGCCCGAACAGATCGACGCGGGTCGCCAGCACCTGGCCGAGCTTGACGAAAGTCGGCCCCAGCTCCTCCATGACACGTCGTGCCCTGGCCGGCGGCTTGAGCCGCGCCAGCTCCTCGGCTTCCCTCCAGTGCAGCACCTTGCCGGCACGCTCCAGCGCACCGGCCATGCCGATGCGCTGCACCACGTCGCCAAAACCGTAACGAATGAGTACCGAGGCGATATCCTGCATGCGGCCGAGGTCGCGTGCCGCGCTGAGTGCCTGCCAGAGCATCGATTCACTGCCTTGTATTTGCGTGACTGCGGCCAGAATAGCCTATCGCGTCAATCCGGGTCGGCCACAGCGCGATGACGGCATCCCGAGCGCTGCCCATGATATAAACTTGACGCCCATGAAGCGTCGGTCGGCATCCTTTCTTGAAATCGGCATCCTGGTGGTGGCGTTGCTGTTTCTGGCCGGCTGCGCAACCAGCCCGCCGCCCCGGCAGGACAACGTCTGCGACATCTTCGATCATCACCCGCGCTGGTACGACTACGCCCGCGACTCGGAACGGCGCTGGGGCACACCCATCGCCGTGCAGATGGCCTTCGTGCAGCAGGAATCCTCGTTTCGTGCCCGGGTGCGGCCCGAACGCAATCGCATTCTCGGCATTTTTCCCGGCCGGCGTCCGTCCAGCGCACGCGGCTATGCCCAGGCCCAGGACCCGGCCTGGCAGGATTACCAGCAGGCCACCGGGAATCGTCGGGCGCGGCGCAGCAACATGGCCGATGCACTGGACTTCATCGGCTGGTACAACGACGTCAGCCACCGGCGCCTGGATCTGGCCAAGGACGACGCCTACCATCTCTACCTCGCCTACCACGACGGCCACACCGGCTTTCAGCGCGGCGGCTGGCGCAACAACGGACAACTCATGCAGATCGCCAGCCGTGTCGATCAGCGCGCCCAGACCTACAGCCGGCAGCTACCGGCCTGCGAATCCAACCTGCGCTGCCGCCGCTTCTGGCAGTTCTGGCCCTTCTGCCGCTGACCCGGGCGTTCAGCCCGACCCCTGACGTGTCGGCTTACGGGTCAGCAACCGCACATGAACCCAGCCGGCCAGCGCCCCGGTCAGGCTCATCGACAACAGCCCGCCCGTCGTGCGCGCCGCGCCCACCGGCGTGACCGGCAGCATCGCGTTCATCACCACCAGCGATGTAGCGACAGCCAGAAAGCCGGCCAGCACGAATACCCCGGTGCGCATGCGTGGCAAACGCCTGGCCACCGGCAAGGCGGCGACCAGCGCAATCAGCAATCCGAGCGCCACGATCACTGCCCACAGGGGAGCGAAACTTGCCAGGTCGAACAGCGTCGTCTCCAGTCGCATCGACCAGGGTATGGCCGTATCCAGGGCGGCGATGCGCGCCAGGTTGAACTGGGTCTGGACGATACTGCCCAGCACCGTGGCAACCGCCAGCGCGGCCAGCCAGGCCAGCAACCACCTTACCGTACTCATGCACGCTCTCCCTTTCGCGTGGTGCAATCGCAATCTGCTATGTTGAGCGTCAGTGTACCCAACGGCAGAAGCCTTGATGAAAACCGCCTCCCTGTACCGCTATATTCTTCTGATCACGCTGTTTGCCATGCTGCAACCGGCAATCGCTGTCGAGATCGAAAGCGTGGCCAGTGATCTCGAGCATCCCTGGGGCATTGTCTTCCTGCCTGACGGGCGCATGCTGGTCACCGAGCGCGCCGGCAGGCTGCGCGTCATCGATGCCGACGGGCATCTGCTGGAGGCGGCGGTCGAGGGCGTGCCGCCAGCCCATGTCGCCAGCCAGGGCGGGCTGATGGGCATCGCCCTGCACCCCGAGCACGCCGAAAACGGCTGGATCTATCTGAGCCTGGCCCACGGCAGCGCCCGCGCCAACACCACCCGCGTCGTGCGCGGACGGCTCGAGGGCATGCGCTGGATCGACAACGAGGTGATCTTCAGCGCCGAACCAACTCGCGACACCCCGGTACACTACGGCGGGCGCATG
Source organism: Wenzhouxiangella sp. (assembly GCA_007135935.1). GTDB lineage: Bacteria > Pseudomonadota > Gammaproteobacteria > Xanthomonadales > Wenzhouxiangellaceae > Wenzhouxiangella. The sequence goes on along the minus strand of SLIA01000016.1, from coordinate 3,584 downwards.
GCCTTCATGAACGACGGCACCCTGCTGGTCACGCTGGGCGACGGCTTCGACTACCGCGAACAGGCCCAGCGTCTTGACAGTCACACCGGCGCCATCGTGCGCCTGCATGACGACGGGCGGGTGCCGCTGGACAACCCCTTGGTCGACCGTGAAGACGCCAGACCCGAGATCTTCAGCTATGGCCACCGCAATCCGCAGGGCATTGTCGTCGACCTGGATACCGGAAAGATCTGGTCGCACGAACACGGCCCGCGCGGCGGCGACGAACTCAACCTGATTCGCGCCGGCGAGAACTACGGCTGGCCCGTGGCCACCCACGGCATCGACTACTCCGGCGCGCGCATCACGCCCTACACCTCGCGCCCGGGCATGGTCGACCCGCTGATCGACTGGACCCCTTCCATCGCCCCGTCCGGCATGAGCCAGTACCACGGTGAACTGTTTCCCGAATGGACCGGCGACCTGCTCGTCACCGGCCTGGTCAGCCGCGCAATACACCGCGTACGCATCGACGGCGACTCAGCCGAGGAAGTCGAGATACTCCTGGACGACCTCGACCGCCGCCTGCGCGACGTCCAGGTTGGCCCGGACGGCGCGCTTTACGTGCTGACGGATGAGAGAGAGGGGGAGGTTTTGCGGGTAATTCCCTGACGGGAATAGGTTTCAGGTTTCAGGTTTCAGGGTTCAGGTTTCAGGAAAACCGGGCCGAAGACCGCCCTGAACCCTGAACGCTTTCCCTACCGCCTCGGACGCTTCCGATACCTTGTCCAGGTCAGCCCGGACGGCGCAACGGATGAGAAAGACGGTGAGGTTCTGCGGTATTTCCCTGACGGGGAAAGGTTTCAGGCTACAGGGTTCAGGTTTCAGGAAAAACCGGGCCGAAGACCGCCCTGAACCCTGAACCCTGAACCCTGAAACCTGAACCCTGAAACCTTTTATTATCGTCTCGGACGCTCCCGATACCGCTCGTAGAGCTGCCGCTGTCGATCACGCGACAAGTCATACTCCTCGCCATCGATCCAGGCGCGCTGGATTTGCGTGGTGACTTCCAGTGCGTCGCCGGTGGCGGCGAAGAAGGTGGCGCGCTTGCCCGGTTCCAGCGAGCCCAGTTCATCGCCCAGGCCGATGATTTCGGCCGGCCACAGGGTCACGGCCTTGAGCGCATCGTCCCGGTCCAGGCCGAAGGCGGCGGCCATGCCGGCCTGGAAGGTGATGTGGCGGGCGTTGCCGGCGTTGAAGGCCGAGCCGCCATCGGTGATGGCAAAGCGCACGCCGGCGTCGGCCAGCTTGCTGGCGGCCACGTAGGCTTCGTCGTAAGGCTCCCAGCCACGCGGCGGCATGGTGTGGACGCTATTGAGTATGGCCGGAATGTCTTCCAGCGCCAGGCGTCCGGCCAGGTGCTGCAGGTCGGGGCCGCCAACCAGCACGACCTGGTCGAATCCCTGACGATCCGCCCAGTCCAGCGCGGCATTCATGTCGCGCTCGCCCTGGGTGTGCAGGAAGACCGGTACGTCGCCATCCAGTACCGGTTCGAGCGCGGCATACTGATCGTTGTTGGACGGACGCGGGGCGTCGCCTTCGCGCCAGGCGGTCATGGCGCGCGACCAGGATCGGGCCTGGTCGAGCACCTCGTTGATCAGGTTGAGATCGTCATCGTCGTCGTTTTCCGCCGCCGAGCGCGGAAAGGCCACATGCATTCCCACCGGCGCGGCCAGGGTCATTTCCTCCCAGTTCCAGCCCGACAGGCTGATCGCGGCCGAACTGCCGCGGATCAGGCCGCCCTGCGGTACGACATGCGCGGTCAGCAGACCGCCGGCAACATTGGGCGGAAACAGCATGGAATCGTGATTGACGGCCACCTCGGCACGGATGGCGGCATTGATCTGGCCCATCTCCGTGACATCCTCGGTGCCGGGCACCGAAGAAATCTCGGTCAGACCCAGCACGGTGCCGGCATGAATCAGGCCGGGGAACAGGTGCAGGCCGGACAAGTCCTCGGTGCGCGCATCGGCGGGAATGTCGACGTCCTCGCCGACCGCTTCGATACGACCGTCGCGAACCAGCAGCACGCCGTCCTCGATGACGTCTCCACTGACCGGATGCACGGTGGCACCGACATAGGCCACGGTCTCGGCCTTGATCGGGCCGGCCAGTCCCAGTGCCAGCAAAAGGGCAAAAGTGATTCTCAACATGTCAGGCACCCCCCATGATCTGGCGGAAGACCTGCATGCCGGGCTCGTCGTCCTCCGGCACTTCATCGTCGTCATCGTTTTCGTCATCGTCATTCTCGCCCTCGCCGTTCTGGCTTTCGCGCACCAGCGCAATCAGTTCCTGGCGCTCGGCCTCCCAGGCCTCGCGCATTTCCAGGTCGCGTTCGCGGTCGAAGTACGCACGGCCGTCGATCCAGGTCTGGTCGGGACGGCTGTAGACCGACAGCGGGTGATCGTTCCAGATCACCAGGTCGGCATCCAGACCTTCGCGAATGCGGCCGGTGCGATGGCCGATACCAAGCTGGTCGGCGGCATTGGCAGTCACCAGCTTCAGCGCCTCATGCTCGTCCATGCCGCCGTAACGCACGGCCTTGGCCGCTTCCAGGTTCATGCGCCGGGCCAGTTCCGGGTTGTCGGAATTGATGCTCACCTGCACGCCGCGTTCATGCATCAGGGCCGCGTTGTAGGGAATGGCATCGCGCGCCTCGTACTTGAATGCCCACCAGTCGGAGAACGTCGAGGCGCCGGCACCATGCTCGGCAATCTCGTCGGCCACCTTGTAGCCTTCCAGCACGTGGTGGAACGCCTTGATGCGGAAATCATGCGCCTCGGCGGTGCGCATCAGGGCCAGGAACTCATCGGCACGATAACCATGCGAGTGCACTTCGATATCGCCTTCGAGAATGGCGACCAGGGCATCCATCTCCAGGTCGCGGCGCGGCGGCACGCGATCGCGCGCGGCACGCCCGGTGTGCGCTTCATGCCGCTCGGCGTAGTCGCGCGCCATCTGGAATTTCTCGTCGATGACCTGGGCCACACCGTGGCGGGTCTGCGGGTAACGCGGCGTGTCGGGCTGCCAGTTGCTCTGCTTGGGATTCTCGCCCAGGGCGAACTTGATGGTGCCCGGCGCGTCGTCAATGATCATGTCGGCCGGATCCGCGCCCCAGCGCAGCTTGGCGATCACGTTCTGCCCACCGATGGCGTTGGCCGAGCCATGCATCAGGTGCATGGTGGTCAGACCGCCGGCCATCTGCCGATAAATGTTGATCGATTCGGCATCGATGATGTCGCGCGCCTCGACCATGGCGGTGCTGATCAGCGACATCTCGTTGACGCCGCCGAGCATGGCGGCATGCGAGTGGGCATCGATCAGTCCGGGCGTGACATGCCGGCCTTCGGCATCGATCTCGATGCTGCCGCGCGGGGCACGCAGACCCTCTCCGATGCGCCGGATCTCACCGCGCCGGATCAGGATGTCGGTGTTTTCCAGGATGCCGGCCTCGTCGGCCGTCCACACCGTGGCATTGCGGATCAGCACGTGGTCGGGCTGCTCCGGCTCGGGGCTGTTCCAGGCCTCGATGTCGTGGGCACCGG
>SLIA01000265.1 GCA_007135935.1 Wenzhouxiangella sp. | reverse complement strand
GAGGCCCCGGATCAAGTCCGGGGCGACGGGTCTGGAGGTGGAAGGGGAAAGGCAACGGCTAGAGGGATAGCGGGAAGTCGGGATATGGGAGATGGAGCGGGGCCACTGAGGCGGGACGACCCCCTGTCGTCCCGGAATCGCCGCAGGCGATATCCGGGACCCCGCACGTGGGGAATCTTCACGGCTTGAGGGCTGGCTTCACCGCCGTGCCCGCTGATCCATGCGAGGCCCCGGATCAAGTCCGGGGCGACGGGTCTGGAGGTGGAAGGGGAAAGGCAACGGCTCGTGAATCCCTCATCGATCGCCAGCTCGCTGGCGCTCCATTCAGCCCCCGCTCAGTCGCAGCCGCTACAATCAGGCGCAAAATCAACCGGGAATCCGACCATGCGCCGACTGTTGCCGTTATTGCTGATGTTTCTGGCCAGCAAGTCCTTCGCCACCGGCGAGATCAACGTGCTGACCGACCTTAATTCACCCTTCCCGCCCGGCTGCGTTTCGCTGTGGCTGCCGGAAGGCCCGAGTTCGACCGACAACACGCTCTACGACCGCACCATCTGGGCGCCGACCAGCGACCCGGCCACCCCGGACGCGCGGGTGCGAATCACGGTCTGGCGCGTGGGCTGCCACGACCCCGGCCACTCCGTGGTAATGGTGCGCATGCGCCAGACCAGCGGCGAGGGCGACGTGCTGATCCCCGAGGTCTGGGCCGATGCCGGCGTGGTCGACGTGGCCTGGCACCGCTCGCAACTGATCGGCTTCCCGGCCGTGGGCGATATCGGCGCGACCGGCAACTACGTCAGCCGACAGGGACGGACCTGGATGCTGGCGGTCGACCCGGTTTCGGTCGACGAGGAAACACTGTTCAGCATCGACGACTACAACGACGTGTTCACCCTGGAGATGAGCTGGTTTCCGTTCGACCCCGGCGCCGTCGACAGCGTGCTCATCGACGTGGACTACTACGCTCCGCAACTCGACCCCACCCAGTTCGAATACCCGCCCCTGCACGGGCGCATGTCCGGCCAGTACACCATCGAGGGCATTCCCTCCAGCGGACTGGTACTGCATATCGGCGAACAGGCCGACGATACCAATTACGCCTTCGCCCTGTTCTTCACCTACCTCGATGGCGAGCCGGCCTGGGTTGCCGGCAATACCGGCGGCATGGAGCCGGGCTTCGACCTGGTCGATCTGAACATGGAGTACCTGGTCGGCGGCGAATTCTTCGGCTTCGGCCCGGACCTGTTCGATGACGCCGACATCGAACGTATCCCGATCGGCTGGATGACCATCGAGGCGCTGGATTGCAACACGCTATTGCTGGGCTACGACTTCACCGAGGCCGGCCTGGGTACCGGTGTGGTCGAAGCCGACCGGCTGGTGCGGGTTGCCGGGTATGACTGCAATCCGTGGGATTGAGGGGTTGTCGTTTGGGCGCTTTGTCGAATTGTCGTTTGGTCGTTTGGTCGCTTTGAAGTGACCGAATGACGCGGTGGGGATGGATTCACCGTCATCCCGATGCATTCCGGCCTGCGGCCTGAGCATATCCGCACCCCTGTCGTCCCGGCCACCGAGCCGGGACCTCGCACGCCCGACGTCTGCACGGCATGTGGCTATCGTTGACCGCCGATCCAGCGTCACCGCGCGGGGCCCCGGATATCGCCTGCGGCGATTCCGGGGCGACGAAATCCAGATAGCCCGGCAGCCAGGTAGATCGTATTCAGCCGCCGTGTAACGACAACGGACTACATCACAACGGACTACATCGGCTCCCGCCAAAGTGAGACTGGGCCTACCCCTGCCCTTCCCGCTAACCCCCGAAACGCCCGGTGTCGAGGAACCGGACCACGGCACGGGCAGCCTTGCGCGAGGTCACCAGGCCGGTGTGGGTGACGGGCAGGATGAGTTCGTCGGTGGCGCCTTCCAGGCGACATTCGTCGACGGCAACCACGCCGTCGCTGGGGGTTTCCAGGCTTTTGAACAGGCGCCCGACCCCGACATGGCCGGTCCCCATGACCGTTCCGGTCTCGCGATCGGCCGGGGCGGCGCGATAACCGTATTCCAGCGCGGTTTTCGCCCGCCCGACCAGCGGACGGACCAGCGGCAGGTCGGCCGCCTCGCTGGCCACGGCCGAGCCTCTGACCGGCGAGCCCAGCAACACCACCCGCCCCGGCGGCAGGCCACCGAATTCGTCGAGCATGCGCAGAATCACCAGCCCGCCGAGACTGTGACCGACGAAATCGACCGGCCCGTCGTCGAAACGACGGGCAAACTCGTACAGGGATCGGGCATTGGCGGCCAGGGGCCGCCGCATCGTGGGATAGGAAAAGCCGTGGCAATCGAAGCCGGCCCGGACCAGGCGACGTCTGAGCAGGGTCAGCCCGAGCTGACCGTACCAGAGGCCGTGAACCAGGATGACCTTGCGATTCATGCCACCACGCTCACCTCTCAACCGACCGGTTTCAGCTTCAGGCGCAGCTCGTCGAGCTGATCGCCCTCGACCGCCGCCGGGGCTCCGGTGAGCAGGCAGCCGGCCGTGGTGGTTTTCGGGAAGGCAATCACCTCGCGGATCGATTCCTCGCCGGCCATCAGGGCCGCGATGCGGTCGATACCGAAGGCAATGCCACCGTGCGGCGGGCAACCGTACTTGAGTGCCTCGAGCAGGAAGCCGAAGCGGGCCTTCGCTTCTTCCTCGTCGATACCGAGCACGTCGAACACCGCCTGCTGCAGTTGCGGGTTGTGGATACGGATCGAGCCACCACCGATCTCGGCACCGTTGAGCACCATGTCGTAGGCACGCGACAGCGCACCGACCGGGTCGGCCTTGAGTGCGCCGGCATCGGGCACGGCCGGGGCGGTGAACGGATGATGCAGGGCGTAGTGACGCTGATCTTCCTCGTCGTACTCGAACATCGGGAAGTCGACCACCCACAGCGGCTTCCAGCCCTCGCCGACCAGGCCGAGGTCACGCGCGACCTTCAGGCGCAGCGCGCCGAGAAAGGTATTGACCGTCTGCCGTGCACCGGCACCGAAGAAGACGATATCGCCATCACCAGCCCCGGTCGCCGTGAGAATGCCGGTCACGGCCTTTTCGTCGAGGAACTTGGCGACCGGCGACTGCACGCCTTCCAGTCCGGCAGCAGCATCATTGACCTTCATCCAGGCCAGGCCCTTCGCGCCGTAGCGGCTCACGTACTCGGTGTACTCGTCGATCTGCTTGCGCGACAGTTGCGCTCCGCCCGGCACCCTCAGCGCGGCCACGCGCGAGGCCGGGTCATTGGCCGGGCCGGAAAAGACCTTGAACTCGACATGACGCACGTGCTCGCAGATCGTGACCAGTTCCATGTCGATGCGAAGGTCCGGCTTGTCGGAGCCATAGCGGGCCATGGCCTCTTCCCAGCTCATGCGCGGGAAGGGATCGGGCAGTTCGACATCGAGCACACGGGCGAACACATCGCGGATCATGTTTTCCGCCACGCCCTGCACGTCTGCCTCCTCGACGAACGACATCTCCAGGTCGAGCTGGGTGAATTCCGGCTGGCGGTCGGCACGCAGGTCCTCGTCGCGGAAACAGCGCGCGATCTGGTAATAGCGGTCCAGCCCGCTCATCATCAAGAGCTGCTTGAAGATCTGCGGCGACTGCGGCAGGGCAAAGAAGCTGCCCGGGTGCACGCGGCTGGGCACCAGGTAGTCGCGCGCGCCTTCCGGCGTGGCACGGGTCAGGATGGGTGTTTCGGTATCGACAAAATCCTGAGATTCCAGGTTGGCGCGAATGGCACTGTTGAGCCGGGCACGCAGGCGCAGGTTCTTCTGCAGCCGCTCGCGCCTGAGATCGAGGTAGCGGTACTTCAGCCGCACTTCCTCGCCATCCTCGTCGGTCATCAGCAGCGGCAACGGCGCGCTGGCATTGAGCAGCTCGACGGTATCGGCCAATAGCTCCACCTTGCCGGTAGCCATGTCCTCGTTCCACTGGCTTTCCGGGCGCATGCGCACCTTGCCGGTGATCCGCACGCAATACTCGTTGCGGAGTTTCTCGGCCACGGCGAACGCCTCGGCATTGTCGGGCTCTACCACCACCTGCAACACGCCGGCGTGGTCGCGCAGGCCGATGAAGATCAGTCCGCCAAAATCACGCGCACGATTGACCCAGCCGCACACGGCAACGGTCTGGTCGGCCAGGGATTCATTGACTTGTCCGCACAACTGTGTCCGCATCAGGCTGCCTTCCCGGCCGAATCGGTCTTGCCGGATGACGATTTGTCGCTGCTGCCGGCACTGGAACCGCCCTCGCTGCCGGACTCCTTCTTCGACTCACTCTTGCCGCCGGCATCGCCGGCCAGATTGCGCTTGCCGTCTTTCTTGAAGTCGGTCTCGTACCAGCCGCCGCCCTTGAGACGGAAACCGGCCGCCGACACCAGCTTGTTCAGTGTCGGCTGCCCGCACTCCGGACAATCGACCAGGGGCGCATCGGACATCTTCTGCAGTTTTTCGAGTTCGTGGCCACAGGACTGGCAACGGTATTCATAGATCGGCATGATTCAATCCCCAACGGAATAATCGGATGTGCGTATTGTGGGGTTCGCGGTCGCAGTTTTCGACCCCTTGTGGCCAGCTTTCTGGCGGAATGGTCCCGTGCATGCCTGATCAGGCGGTTGATCCGCTATGATTGCGGCATGCAACCCGCCGCCCCGGCCATGGCTGACCTTGAAACGCTGTTCGCGGACTTCGACCCGGCGAACTATCCGGTCATTGCGCACAGCACCCAGGGAACCATTGTGCGCGTCAGCAACGGGAATGCCGACCTGGCGGTCAAGATCCCGACCGGTCAGGGGCTGACCCGTCGACTGTTCACCGCCGCACTCAGACGCGAGTACCGCGCATACCAGCGCCTGGACGGCATCGAGGGATTCGCCCGCTGTTACGGCTTGTTCAAGGGACGATACCTGGCGCTGGAGTATCTCCACGCACAGCCGCTCAAACAGACCAAGCCGACGAATCGTGACCGGTTTTTCCAGCGCCTGCTAGAGATGATCGAGAACATGCACCGCAGGGGCGTGGCGCACGGCGACCTCAAAAGCCGCCACAACGTCATGGTCAGCAACGACGGCAGCCCTGCCATCATCGATCTCGGCACTGCGGTGGTCAGACTGGACGGCTGGCATCCGCTCAATCGCCGAATCTTTCGCTACATGTGCCGCATTGATCGCAACAGCTGGATCAAGCTCAAGTATGGCGGATACGACCATGTCGACGAGTCCGACCGCCACCTGCTCAACCGCTCCCTCATCGAACGCATCAACAGCCGGTACCGTCGGCGCTGATGGAACCACTGTTCATTGCCATGGCGATCATCGCCATCGCCGAGCTGGGCGACAAAACCCAGTTGCTTGCCCTGATGCTGTCCAGTCGCTTCCGCCGCCCGGTGACCGTGGCTGCCGGGATGAGCTGCGCGCTCATTCTGATGCATTCGCTTGCGGCCTTTGGCGGTGCCTGGGTGGATCGCTTCGTGCCCGACCGCTTGATGACCTCGCTGGTGGCCATCGGATTCCTGCTGATCGCGGCCTGGACGGCTCTCTCTCGCGCACGTCCGTCCGATACGGCCAGCGTCAGAGTCGGCGCCCGCAGCGCTTTCGTCACGGCACTGATCGCCTTTGCGGTCATGGAACTGGGCGACAAGAGCCAGCTGGCCACCATCGGCCTGGCGATTGCCTTCGAACCGGCCTGGCAAGTGGGCCTGGGCGCGGCAGCCGGCGGCATCCTGGTCAACCTGCCGGTGATCTGGGCCGGCTGGAAACTCGAACGCCGCATCCCCCACCGGCTGTTTCACTGGGCGAGTGCGGCCTTGTTTGCCATCGTCGGGGTCTGGTTGCTGGTGGGGGTGGTTGTTCGTTAGTTCGTTAGTTCGTTAGTTCGTTAGTTCGTTGGTTGGCTGGTTTGTCGTTTAGTCGTTTGGTCTCTTTGTCGTTTTGAGCCTTGCGCCTCATCCGTTGACCCATTTGCCCATTAACCCGTTCCCCCTGCTGTCACTCCGACCTCTGCTGCCAATCGCTCCAGGCCCTCGGCGATGCTGACTTCCGGGTCGTAACCCAGGTCGCGTTTGGCGGCGCTGAGGTCGTACCAGTGGGCGGTGGCGAGGTGTTCGACGACGAAGCGGGCCAGGGGCGGGTCGCTGCGTTTTTTCAGCACTCGCCAGATGCCTTCCACCACCGTGGCCACGGCCATGGCGACGGATTTGGGCACGGTGCGAACGCGGGGCGTTTCGCCGTAGGCCTCGAGCAGGCGCGAGAGGATGTCGTAGACCGGCAGCGGCTCGCCATTGGAAATGAAATAGGCCTTGCCCGCCGCCGTACCCGAGGTGGTGAGATTGTCGAGCGCCTGCAGGTGGGCGCGCGCGGCATTGTCGATGAACACGGTGTCGATGAGCTTCTCCGGGGCCGGCACGCGCAGGCGCCCGGCCCGGTTTTTCTCGATCAGGCGCGGCAGGAGCTGGTTGTCACCCGGCCCCCAGATCAGGTGCGGACGCAACGCGCAGGTTTTCAGATTATCGCTGCTGGCAGCGAGCACCCGCTTCTCGGCCTCGGCCTTGGTGGCCGGGTACGGTGCCGCGAAATGATCGGGATAAGGCAGCGACTCGTCTCCACCGTCGATATCGCCCCCGCCATGCACCACGCTGGGCGAGGAGGTGTGGACCAGGTAGCGAATGCCGTGCTCGCCGCAGGCATTGAGCACGTTCTGCGTGCCATCGATATTGGCGGCGACGAAATCCGGTGCATACAGCCCCGGCCCGGCCTTGGCAGCGACATGGATGACCGCCTCGACCCCTTCACAGGCCTGCATCACGGCTTTCGCGTCGGCAATATCGCCCCGATGACAGGTCACGCCCAGCGCCTCCAGTTCGGGATAGGCCGAGCGGTTGATCGCCGAGACCGTATCGCCACGCGCCAGCAACTGCCGCACGATCGCCTGACCCAGAAAACCGCCGCCGCCGGTTACCAGTACCTTCATCGATGATTCTCCGAATTGCACATCAACTGTCTATCCTACCCCGTAGGTCGGGGTTGCATCCCCGACGGACAAGGCTTTGTTCCCCGCCTTGGCGATCTACATGTGCCCTCGATGTGAGCGAAGGACATCCATGAGCGCCTTGTGGTGATTCAATGACTGTCGTCCGTCGGGGATGCAACCCCGACCTACCGTACTACCCGCTGCGGCACTGGACTTCCGGCCGCCACGCCCCCACATCGTCTCACTGGCAACAACGCAACCGAATTCGACCCCATGGCCCAGTACGTCTACACCATGCACCGCGTTTCCAAGGTGGTGCCGCCCAATCGGACCCTGATCAAGGATGTCTCGCTGTCGTTCTTCCCCGGCGCCAAGATCGGCGTGCTGGG
>SLIA01000195.1 GCA_007135935.1 Wenzhouxiangella sp. | reverse complement strand
TGCTGACCGGGCTCGGTGCCAACCATTCCTCTTCCGTTGGCGCTGCTTCTCGGCGATCTCCTCGGCTACCGCCAGTGCTTCCTGTCGGGGTCAGCAGCTACTGTCCGATTAGAGGGTGAGGGTGCGGACGGAATCTCGGACTAGTCCATGTAGAGCTCCGAACAACGCATCAACGCCGTAGAGCTCTATATCAAACTCGGAAGGAGTGCTGCCGCAACGGTAAGGTAACTGGGGTAGCCCTCGAAGAAGAACCTCCGGTTGGGGCATCGGCCCCACCTGCGCCTCCATCCCGAACTGGTACTGGTTACCTTTCTTGGTCTGGTGCATCTCCGGGTCACGGGCGCGCTTGCGGTTCTTCGTCGATGGCCGGGCGGCGATCAGCGTGGCATCGACAATGGTGCCCTCACGCAGAACCCGCTCTTGTGTCCGACTCAAGTGGCGTTGACAGCGGGTCAGCCGATGGCGCTCCAGCAGACGAGAGAACCCCAGCAACGTCCTCGCGCCCGGGGCATCCTCTCGGGCAAGGTCGGTGCTCACAAACTGCCGGATGGCCTGGCTGTCTTAGAGGGCATCCTGAATCCCTTCGTCCCAGAGCCCAGAACGTTGCCAGGCAATGTACATCCGCAGCATGCGCCCAATCCCGATCGGCGGGCGCCCGCGACAACCGCCCGAACGCCAGCGGACGAAAAAACAGTATTTTCCTAGCTTTCATGCAATCAAAAAGAGAACCGGCTCACAAATTTTTAAATTGTTATTTAACGATCCACATGCACATTACGTTGCAATACCTCGGCATCTGCCAAAAAATTAGGAAAACCGCGATGCACAAAGCATTGTTAATAGCAAAAGCTTATCTTTTATAACCTTTTTTTATTAGAAAACCACCTAGACTGCGAGCAGCATTAAAGGACATTTTTAGCGCCGGAGAGCACGAGAGATGAACAAAGAGCAAGAACTATTATCAACCGCCAACGATCTAAAATTAAACAAGAAAGAAAAAAACCACTGGCGCTCAATAGAGGTACTGAAGGACGCGATAAGAACAACAAAACGAATGCGTCACATAAATGCTTACAAAATTAGAAAAGAAATCGCTATGCAGCTCCATTGTCATTATTTAGAAATGGATCTTAGCCTATCTGCATTAGCCTCATTGACAAACACAAGCGCCGCTTCGATTTCATTGCTTTTCTCAAAAAACCAATTAAAAACAAGGCCACTGGAAGATTCTGCGAGACTGATAAACCACCCGCGGCAATACACCTTAATAAATAACTTGTTTTTATTGATCGGTGAAGCCGAAGCTTATTGGCTTGGTTTCATATGGTCAGACGGATACCTTCTCGGAGGTAATAAACCCGAGGGAATTAGACTTTGCCTAACCAGGAGTGACTTTCATCATCTAGAGAAATTAAAAACTTTTCTCGGATCGAACAGCCCCATCAGAAAAACCGTTCACCGGGCAAATGGAAAAACCTACAAAACAGCAACTCTGTCCATATATTCGAGAGATCTCGGCAACACATTAGCGGAAATGGGCATAGTACCGGGACGAGGAACAAAAGACAGCGCATTGCCAACAATACCCGATGACAAAATGCGCCACTTCCTGCGAGGACTCATTGATGGAGACGGCTATCTTAAGAAACAAAAAACCATTGCAATGCACACTGGCTGGGAAATAGGCCTCTGCGGCACGCCCAAAATAACAAAATTATTCAAAAACTATCTAGAAGCAAGACACCCCAAGCCGGCGAGAATAATAAAAAACGGCAAATCCGAGGTCAATCTCCGAGCCTACCTTAGTGGACCTAGCGCATTTTATGCCATCTGCCACTTTTATGAAAATCAAAAATGCTCACTCCGAAGAAAGGAAAAAATAGCCGAACAAATTATAACAATAAAAAATGAAATCAAAGAAAAATATAAGATCGTTCAGCGCCGCAACTCTCATATTTTCAAAAAAATAACTAAAATATAAACCCGGGGCGTGGCAGTAACATGTCATGCCTCGACTATTTCCATCGTCATCCATCCAATGACTTGGCTTCGCCGCAATAAAGTTCCATACTATAGGTTTTTAAGCAAAAGTCATCACCTCCCGCTAGCCCCTAGCCGATAAACCGGCTTGCCCTGTCCGCGCTACTAGCCAAAGGAACCCCCATTTCGAACGGACATACAAGGTCCACATATTAGTAGTTATCTCGGCTTAGGCCTAATAAGGCTGTTTACGTCGTGCAAACCTGGCTCGATGTCTCTTAGGACAGAGAAGGGAGTGGTTCGTGAACCAAAGGCAGGCTACCACGCTGCTCTTCAGCCAACCCACTAATCAAAAAGGTTCTCGCCACCCTCAAACGGCGAGAGTCGGATGTAGCGCTCCAAAGTCGGCTGGTGACGATGACCGGACACCCGCTTGATTTCGATAAAGTTGGCTCCCCGCCGATACGCCTCGGTCACGTACCCTGCTCGCAGGCTATGCGGTGAGTAACCGACATCTCGAAGCCCAGCGGCTTGGGCGGCGTCTTGCACCTTCCGATAGAACGTCTCCGCAGAAATCGCCTTCCCGTTGAGTTGATTACCCTTACGAACCCCAGGAAACAAGGGCCCATGAGTCAGCCCGGACTCCTCCAGCCAGACTTCCAACAACGCCACGGGACAATAATCAGGCGATTTGGACAACCGCCGTATGGGCTTCTCCTCCACCCTACCGTGTTGGTTCGTCTTACTTTTCCTCAAGGAGACGATGACCCCTTCCCGATGGAAATCCAGGTCTTCAACCAGAAGACCCACCAGCTCAGACCGGCGGAAGGCACCGTGAAACCCAAGTGCGATCATCGCGCGATTCTGCACCGCTTTCAGTCCGCTATCCGGTGCTGAATCGATAAGTCGCTTTAAATCATCATAACTGAGTGCCGGCGCGCCCTTCGGCCGGGTGTCCTCGGTCCTACGAATACCCTGCAGGGTCTGACGCACGCTGACCGTGTGCACCGGGGAGTCATACCCCTGCAAACGATGCCAGGTGTGGATGGAGCTCGCGTAACGCTCAATTGTCGAAGGGCGCTTCTTTTTAAGCTGGCTACTCAAAAAGTTGGCGACCTCCGCCCCCGTCGAGGGGAGCCGGCCACCGGCGCCCAAAAACACTCTCAGATCCGCACGAATGGCCCGGAGCGTATTCGGCGCAAGGCTCGCCGCCATCAATCGCTCGGTTTCAGGATCCAGTCGATCTCGCACTCCGGTCGCATCATTGGACAACGTCGATCCCACACTGGGGATCACCTCATTTTTATTTTTCCGCACCATGATGGCTCTCCTTTATGAAGCCAACCGCTTGAGCAGCTATCGTCTGACTTATTACGCCCAAGGCAGGTTGGGCGTTAATTCCATGGTACGGATTTCTATTTTTGTGCAAGCCCACCCGCCGCCATCGAGATCTTGGCGCCTGGACTTGCAGTAATTAAATTATGTGATAACGCTCGTTATCAAAAACCGCGCTGATTCGCAACGCATTAAGTCCACGCAAGATCACTCTTTACGCAGTGACCCTCAGAGGAGCGCGGCCGTACCAGCTCTGGCAAACTCGATGAGGGCATCAACACCCACAGGAAAGTCCGCCAACGAACTTTTAGCAGCCAAAAAATCACCCCAACCGGCATGCCGCCCCAACAAGCAATATTGACAAACTTACACAAAAAAACGTAAAATTTGTGACGCTACGCACAACAAAAGCAGGGAGCAAGCAACAAGTATGAATAAGATAACCAGCAGCACTGCGATCAAATGGACCATGCCCGCAGCGGCCGCACTGACGCTTAGTGGCTGTATTTCGACGGGGGACCTTTTGCCGGATGGTGATGCAGACTTTCAGGAGCTATCCCAAAAAGAAACGATCACCTACCATGTCCCTGACAGTGATGGCGTGCATAATGTCTCAGGGATGATAAACGACCTTTCTTTCGAACATTTTTCGAACTGGGTAAGCGACGAGGAGCGCCAAAAGCTCTTTTACGAAGAAGGGTCCGGGGATACCTTCATAATTCACCGACGCGTTGACAATGGTACTGCCGGATCTGGAGTTCGCTACAAGGTTGCATATGACATTGAAGAAGGTGATTCGGGCTATTCAGCGTCCTTGACTCCAGTAGCCAAGAAAGAATACCAAGAAGGTGTCGTTCTGCCGTTTGGTGTTCCTGACTTTGGCCGCAATGATGTTCGCAGCACTTTGCTGTCGGCAGAACTGCGTTACAGCTTTGAGATTGATTCAGAGTATGGGCCCAGCTCGGTATATGCGAACTTTGACCGCCTGCTCGAGAGCAATCAATTTTCAGAAGGCGAGAGAGACGCAGTAACTGGTCAAATATTTGAAGAAGAATTTATCACAAGAGTCGAAGGCAGAGAAGTCACTTTCATGCTAGATGTTCATCCATATAGAGATGGCTCAAAGGCGGTGATTCACGCAAAACTTCCTGCGATTGAAACAGACAAAAACACGGTAGACTTTTCTGAGATTATAGAAGATCTTGAAGAGACTCTAACAGGCATTGCCGAAGCCTAAAATAGAGACACTTTGACTAATGACTGCCGGTTTATATTTGAAGATATTGACCGGCAGTCAAACCAGGCAAGTACCTTGATACAAGCCCAGATCTACATCTGCAGGCGGTCTTCCCCCGATTGTTGACAAGGTCAGACCCGTGTTTCGGCGCGTCACCATCTAAATCGTATGGCTCATGCATGATCGCACCCCAAGGTTTTCTCATTCTCACCATCGCCCTAGCCCTAATGACCGGCTGCCAGAGTCCTGGCAAGACGGCCGCCGATGGGTTTGTGGCCGTGGGTCTCGATGAGCGCGGGTGCGTGGAATACACCCGCAAGGCGGACGACTCCGACAAGGATGTGGATGCCGCCATTTGGTACCAGCGGGAAGACGGAAGCATGACGACCGATCCCAGCGACTGTGCAACTGATAAGAACAAAGGGTAACGGATGATGACTTGCAAGCCTGCACACCTGATTGCGCTCGCAGGCGCACTGGCATTGCTGACCGCCTGCAGCGGCGGAGGTAGCAGCGGCGGGGGGAGTTCCAACGTCCGCCCGGACGATAACGGCCCGAGCACGGCCACCTAATCCAACCCGGATCGGGTCACCATCAGTGAAACGGCTGACGGTGATGAAGCACAAAGCACGCAGGTGGGCGTGGTCGATACCGGTTTTGTCCTGGATCACGCGCAGATCGTGGATGAGGTCGCGCAAAGCATGGATGACCCCGATCAGGCGCAAGATAACAGCGACGGAGAGCACGGCACCCATGTCGCGCAGATCATCGCGGGGCAGGATACGGGCTACACCGGCAACGCCGATCTGCTGCTCGCTCGCAGCGGTACCGCATTTGAGACCGATGCGGCAGCCGTCTGGACCATGGAGCAAGGCGCAGAGGTGGTGAACCTGAGCCTTGGACCGCTCTATCGCTCGGACCACTTCGACCGTGACTTCTTCGATGAAGCGCCCGACCAGGATGCGCTGCTGGTGCTCGCTGCGGGGAACTACGGCAGCAACATCTCTGAACGGGATGAAGCGGACCACCCTGACGCCGATACGTCATTCTTCTCGGGCAACTACGATTACACGGATTACGCGCTGATCGTTGGCGCTCTGGATGATAACGACGAACTCGCCAGCTACTCCGACTACGCGGGCGAGAACTCCGATGTGCAGGATCGCTTTCTGGTCGCCTCGGGGACCAACACCGTTCAGTCCTATGACTCAACGGATGACGAGGCCACCGAGGGGTCGGACGGCAATACGCAGGATTTCTCCGGCACTTCCTCGGCCACGCCGGTAGTCTCTGCCGCGGCCGCAGTGCTGCGCAGTTACTGGCCGCAACTGGAAGCCGACGATATTGCCAATATCCTGCTTTCCAGCGCCGATCAGGACTTTTCCGATCTCTACCAAGCCGCGCCGCAGTGCTCCGCCTATAGCCGCTGCGGCGGCTTAGGGGGTGGTGAGGCGGCGGCACGGCGCGTAGCGCCATGATTTGCACTGCTCGGCACCCGAATTAGAGTGGAACCATGGCTCAGCGCAAGGTCACATACCGGCTTTACCCCACGGGGGCTCAGCTTTCCGCCCTGGAACACCAGCGCTGGGTTCACTGCCTAATGTGGAACGAGGCGCTGGCCGAACGCCGCCGGGCGTGGGGTGAGCGTCGGAAGTCACTGAAGTTCTCGGATCAGTGCAAGCGCCTGACCGAGTGGCGCCGCCAATCGAAACTGCTTCGCGGAATCAACGCCCAATCCGGGCAGGTCACGCTCAAGCGCCTGGATCTGGCGTTCCAGCACTTTTTCCGTCGAGTAAAGAACGGCGAGACGCCGGGGTTTCCCCGCTTCAAGCCGCTGCACCGTTTCAAGGGTTGGGGGTACAAAACCCATGGCGACGGCTGGCGTCTGATCACCAACGAGCGGATGAAGCACGGGACGCTGCGCCTGTCCGGTGTTGGCAAGGTCGCCATCCGGGGCAAACCCCGCACCCCCGGCACGCCGAAGACCTGCGAGGTCATCCGGCGGGGTCGGCGCTGGTACGCCAGCATCACGCTCGATTGTGTGCCGGAGCGCCAACGCGGCGACAAACTGGGCGGTCTGGACTGGGGGCTGGAAACCTTCGCCACCGTGGCCACGCCCGCGGGGACCGAGACCATCGACAACCCGTGCTATCTGGCCCGCACACTGGACGAAATCCGCCGACTCCAGCGCGATATCTCCCGCAAGGAGGAGGCGGCGAAGAAGGCATTCGGGAAAACGCGCCGTTTTCCCGTCTCCAACCGGCTCCAAAGGGCATACGAGCGCCTGCGCGGCCTTCACCGCAAGGTGGCGAATCAGCGGCATGATTTCGTGCACCAAACGACAGCACGGTTGGTTGGTGAGTTTGCCGTGCTAGGGCTGGAGGCGCTGAACATCCGCAACATGACCGCCTCGGGCGGTCAGTACAAAAAGGGCTTGAACCGCAGCATCCTCGATGCCGCCGGCGGCGCTTTCCATCAACGACTCGGGTACAAAGCGGCGGAGGCTGGTGCCTGGGCGATAGAAGCCCCGACGCGGCAGATCAAGCCCTCACAGACCTGTCACGCCTGCGGGCGTCAGGAGAAGAAGCCGCTCGCCCAGCGGCGTCATGAGTGCCCCTGTGGCGCGTCCTGCTCGCGGGACGAAAATGCCGCACGGGTCTTGATGAGCTGGGCCGAGCGGCAGGTATCCGGTCGGGAACCGGCCGAGGCGTGGAGGGTGGTAAGACCGAATCATCCCTCGGATGATCCGGCCCGCCCCGAGAAGCGCGAAACTCACGCCATAGCCTGAAAGGCTTGGCGGGAGTAGTTCATGAGCGCAACGACTGCGGCGAGAGCGGCGATGTGAACTGCGGCGAATACTACTTCGGCTCCGGCAAGCTGGATTTGCAGGCCGCGATGGAGCCGGATGG
>SLIA01000013.1 GCA_007135935.1 Wenzhouxiangella sp. | reverse complement strand
GCGACCAGGCGACAAAACGACATCCGACTTTCCCGGGATGTAAGATGAAATGGTGCCGCCTGGCAGTCAGCAAGGAGCGCCACCATGAGCAGTGCAGCCAATCATCGATCCGCCTCCCGTCCCGACCCCGACCGCTTGCTGGTCGAGATGGCCGACTATGTCTGCAATCACGAGCCTGACTCCGGCGAAGCCTGGCAGACGGCCCACTACTGCCTGAAAGACTCCCTGGCCTGCGCCTTGCTGGCACTCGAGCACCCCGAATGCGTCAAGCTGCTCGGTCCACCGGTTTCGGGCATGAGCATGGAGGCGGGTGTTCGCGTCCCGGGCACACCGCATCGTGTCGACCCGCTCAAGGGAGCATTCGATATCGGCGCCCTGGTGCGCTGGCTGGACTTCAACGACACCTGGCTGGCGGCCGAATGGGGGCACCCGTCCGACAACCTGGGCGCCATCCTGGCCGTGGCCGACTGGCAATCGCGCGACCACCGCGCAACCGGCCGTGAGCCTCTGATCATGCGCGATGTGCTCGATGCCATGATCAAGGCCCACGAGATACAGGGTGTGCTGGCATTGAAGAATTCCTTCAATCGTGTCGGGCTCGACCATGTCCTGCTGGTGCGCGTGGCCTCGACGGCCGTGGTCACTCGTATGCTCGGCGGAACGCATGCCGACGTGATCAACGCGCTCAGCCAGGCTTGGGTCGACGGCGGGGCGCTGAGAACCTATCGCCATGCACCCAACACCGGCCCGCGCAAGAGCTGGGCGGCCGGTGATGCCTGCCGCCGGGCCGTGCAGCTTGCCCTGATCACCCTGGCCGGCGAGCCGGGCTACCCTTCGGCGCTGACGGCCAAGGGCTGGGGTTTCCAGGATGTCCTGTTCGGCGGCAATGAACTGGTGCTGGAGCGGGCACTGGGCAGCTATGTGATGGAGAACATCCTGTTCAAGATCGCATTCCCGGCCGAGTTTCATGCCCAGACCGCGGTGGAGTGCGCGCTGGAACTGCACCCGCAGGTCAAAGACCGCATCGACGAGATCGAACGCGTCGAGATCGAAACCCAGGAGGCGGGTGTGCGCATCATCGACAAGACCGGCCCGCTGGACAACTATGCCGACCGCGACCACTGCATACAGTACATGGTGGCCGTACCGCTGATCTTCGGCGAACTGACCGCCGAGTCCTACACCGATGCCACGGCGGCCGACCCGCGCATCGACGCCCTGCGCGAAAAGATGACGGTCAGGGAAAACCCGCGCTTTACCGAGGAGTACTTCGATGCCGACAAGCGCGCCATCGGCAACGCCGTGCAGGTGTTCTTTGCCGATGGCAGCCACACCGAGAGAGTCTCCATCGACTATCCCGTCGGCCACCGTCGCCGCCGTGAAGAGGGCATCCCGCTGCTCGAAGACAAGTTCGAGCGCGCCGTGCGCGGCCACTTCCCGGCCCGTCGAAGCGGCGAAATCCTCAAGGTCTGCGGCGATTCCGAGACCCTGGCAGGAATGCCCGTACCCGATTTCACCAGCCTGTGGTCCATGTGATGGACCTGCGTGGGTAATTCACCACAGAGACACAGAGCATTCTCCTCCCTCCTCTCGGCGCCACCCGGTGCCCCACCATTCGCCTTTCATTTCAAAGGGCCTCGATCTCGAATACCCCGAACAACTGGAAGTCACGCCAGTCGGTAGTCGCCAGGCGAGTCACGCCGGCGCAGTGGTAGCAGGCAGCCAGCATGGTGTCGAGCAGTCGCTTGCGGCCCAGCCTGTGTTGCTGCATCCAGCGCAGGTACACCGACACGGATTCGGGCGATGGACAGACGGGCCGGCACTCGCTGGCATGCCACCACTGGCTGCAGATGTCCAGCGCATCCTGCATGGCCAGTGGGCGGGCGAAACGACGTGGATCGGTGACGATATGGGGAAATTCGCTCAGCACCTGGGCGGCCAGGGCCGCACTGCCTTCGCGGCCGACGATTTCGTTGTCGAACAACGCCCGACAACGTCGGTGGGAGGGGTGCTCTCGAATGGTCAGTCCGACCAGGAAGCTGGTGTCCAGACCGATCATCCCGGAGTAATCATCGTCCTGACATGGCGCTGCTCTGCAGGCCTGGTCATGATTGATCCGGGATCATGGTTGCCCGTCCATCATCTCGTCGAGCAGGTCGTCATTGGTCGTCAGCGGTTCGATAACCCGGCCAACCGAGCGCGGCGTGAAATTGCTCAGATCCTGTCTTGGGCGCAGGCGCTCGTTGCGGTAAAGCTCCATCGCCTCGCGGATCAGTTGCGAGGTTGGCTGCCCCAGCGTGCGCGAGGCGGCCCGAAACTCCGCATAAACCGGCTCGGATACATTGATGGTAATGGTCTTCATACATTAATCCTAATGTATACCGGGTGCAGAAGCAAGGAGCGGAGACATTCACCTTTTGGTCAGACCCAAAAAGCACCTATCCCTTCAGCACCGGCCGGTGCCACCCGGTGCCCACCCCACTCTCGTTGTTACCAGCTTTCGATCTCAATCCCGCCAACACGCTCGAATTCGCGGCGATTGCGGGTTACCAGGCTGGCTTCGTGGGCCAGGGCGATGGCGGCGATGAATGTGTCGTTGGGGCCGATGGGACAGCCGCGTTCGGCCAGGTCGGCGCGGATCACGGCGTAGTGCTCCGCACAGCGGTCGTCGAAGGGCAGGGCCTGGAGCGGCTCGGCAAACAGTCTCACGCGCCGCAGGTTTTCCGTGGTTCGCCGGCTGCGGCGTGCGCCGGACAGCAACTCGGCGCGCACGATGCTGCACAGGGCGAGTTGATCGGGAGCATGACTGCGGAAGTGATCAATCAGCGCCGGCTCGCGACCGTTGAGCAGATGAATGCAGATGTCGGTGTCGAGGAGTTTCATTCCATTCCGACGCGCCGTTCGAATTCTCCCTGGTCGTGGCGCTCGATTGGCGCGACGTCGTCACCGGGAAACAATTGCTCGAAGTAGCCCGGCGGCCAGTCCGAGGCCATGTCATGCCGTGCCAGTTCGGCGAGGTAGCGAGACACGCTCATTCCCGCCCGCTCGGCACGCCACCGCAACGCCTCGGCTTCGTCGTCTGGCAGATAGCAATGCAACTGGGCCATGATGGAGACCATGCAAATATATGTGCATATATTCTATACCATCTGGCAGGCCACAACAATGCTCCACCGCATCCCGTTATTCATTTCTCCCACCTTTCCGCACCGGGTGGTACTGGCCGGGCTGGGCTGAAAACGGTGCGGAATCATGCACGGCCATTCCGCGCCATCCGTGGCATGACGTCAATTCGAAGCCAGAGAGACATCACACGGCACCAGCATGATTTCAGTGGCACCAACACGCCACCACATCCTGACGCGCCACATCCGTCGACCACCGTTTTCAGCCCAGAACGGCCGGTGCCACCCGGTGCCGCCACCTCTCACCTGCGTCGGACATACAAGGTCCGCGTCACATGCGCCACCACGTCGCCGTCCTCGTCAACGATATCGACCGGCATGACCCGCAGGCACTTCGAGCCATCGGCGGTGGCCTGGCGAATCTCCTCGACCAGTTGTTCGCCGATGACGAACTCCGCGCGCACCCGCCCGCGACCGGGCTTGCGATAGTCGATGGTGCCGGCCTTGTCCCAGACGATGTAGTCGCGCCCCAGGATCTGGATCATCATCAGCATGTAGAAGGGATCGGTCATGGCCGACAGGCTGCCGCCGAAGTGCACGCCAACGTAGTTCCTGTTGTACCAGCGCAGCGGCATTTCCACGATGAGGTGGCTGAAATCTTCAGCGATATGGGTGACCCGAATCCCGGTGCCGAAATACGGCGGGTACAGATTCAGGCGCCAGCGCAGGTGCGAGGGTTTCATGTCGTTCAGTCCTGTTCCAGGCTGACTATTTTGCACCAAACTGTCTCGTGGCTAAGGAACTTGCAATGCTGCAAAGGTCACTACTAGGGTAGGACGCAAGGGTTCGGATCCCGGAACGTGTCCGGGGTGGCTTTCGATGACAAGGAGCGAGAGTGAGCGCGAAACTCGACCCCGTCTGGCAGCGCATGACCGATGCCGCCGTCGACCTGCGCCATGCGCTGCACCGTCAGCCGGAACTGGCCTGGCAGGAAGAGCGCACGGCCGCGACCATTCGTGCCCGACTCGATGAACTGGGTATTGTCTGGCGCGAGTGTGCCGGCACCGGCACCATCGGCTCGCTGGCGGCCGACCGATCCGGCCGCCACATCGCCCTGCGGGGCGACATCGATGCCTTGCCCATCAACGAAGAAAGCGGGGTCGAGTGGGTGTCCGAACGACCCGGCTTCATGCACGCCTGCGGCCATGATGGTCACACCGCCACGCTGATGGCGGCGGCCACCTGGCTGAAACAACATGAAGATCGACTGCCTGGCCCGGTCAGCCTGCTGTTCCAGCCGGCCGAAGAGGGCGGTCACGGGGCAAAGCGGATGATCGAGGACGGGGCGCTGGATGGTGTCGACGCGATCTTTGGATGGCACAACTGGCCGGCCATTCCCTACGGCAAGGCGGTCTGCCCCGACGGCGCGGTGATGGCCGGCAACGGCAGCTTCGAGATCGAGGTGAAAGGCCGCGGCGGTCATTCCAGCCAGCCCGAGGCCTGCCGCGATCCCGTGCTGGCCGGCTCGGCCATTGTCGTGGCCCTGCAGCAGTTGGTCAGCCGGCGCCTGTCGCCCCAGTTCGCCACGGTGCTGTCGGTGACTTCCTTCGAAGCGCCGAGCGCGCTGACCGTCATTCCCGACAGCGCAACGCTCAGGGGCAGTTTTCGCCTGGGCAACAGCGGCACGCGCGAGCCGCTGTCGCAGTTGATCCGCGAAGTGGCCGAATCCACCGCCCGGGCTCATGGTGTGGATTGCGAGGTCACCGTCCATTCACGTTACGATGCAACGGTCAACCATCCGGCCGAGGCAGCACGCTACCGCCAGGCGCTGGTCGCCGAACTCGGCGATGCCGTCATCGACCGCGAGCTGCCGCTGCCGATCATGGCGTCGGAAGATTTCAGCTATTACCTCAAGAAAGTTCCCGGTGCCTTCGCACTGGTCGGCGCCGATGACGGCAACAACCATCACCATCCCTGCCACAGTCCGATGTACGACTTCAACGACCGGCTGATCGCGCCCGTGGCTGCGGTCTTTGCCCGGCTGGCCGGCGTTCCGGTGCCGGCCTGACCTGCAATATTGCCAAGGAGGAAAAAATGCAGATCTTCGAACAATGGGAATCCGACATCCGCGGCTACTGCCGCCTGTATCCGACCGTGTTCAAGTCGGCCTCCAACGCCCGCCAGGTCGACGAGAACGGCAAGTCCTATATCGACTTCTTTGCCGGTGCCGGCGTGCTCAATTTCGGTCACAACAACGAGCGCATGAAACGCGCCATGATCGACTTTCTCCAGCGCGATGGCGTGGCCCACAGCCTGGACATGTACACCGACGTCAAGCGCGACTTCATCGCGAAATTCGTCGACACCATCGTCAAGCCGCGCGGCTGGAACCACAAGCTGCAGTTCATGGGTCCGACCGGCACCAACGCGGTCGAAACCGCGCTCAAGCTGGCACGCAAGGTCACCGGCCGCGGCAATGTCGTGGCCTACATGCACGGCTTTCACGGTATGACTCTGGGCTCGCTGGCGCTGACGGCCAACAGCTATTTCCGCAATGCCGCCGGTGTGCCGCTGGAGCATGTGATCCGGCAACCGTTCGGCGGCGACGAGCGCCCGCTGGAGCAGTGCCTGGCCGAGGTCGAGAGCCTGCGCGAGATGTTCACCGACACCTCGGCCGGTGTCGAGCTGCCGGCGGCCTTCGTCATCGAGCCCATCCAGGCCGAGGGCGGCGTACACGTGGCCCACCCCGAATGGCTCCGGGCAGTCGAGGCGCTGGCGCGCGAGATCGATGCGCTGGTCATACTCGACGACATCCAGGCCGGGTGCGGGCGCACCGGCAGCTACTTCAGCTTCGACGATCTGGGCCTGGACCCGGACATCGTCACCCTGGCCAAGGGCATCGGCGGGTTCGGCACGCCGCTGGCAATGAACCTGATCAAGCCCGAGTACGACAAGCACTGGCAGCCCGGCGAGCACACCGGCACCTTCCGCGGCCAGGGCCTGAGTTTCGTCGCCGGCGTCGAGGCGCTGAAGTACTTCGACGATGACGAGCTGATGAACGAGACCCGCGCCAAGGGCCGCATGATGCGCGAGCGGATCGAGGCGATCGCCGATCGCCATGCTGGTCATAACTTCAGCGTGCGCGGCAAGGGCATGATGCAGGGCCTGGATGTGGCCGATGGCGACCTGGCCAAGCGCACCGCATCAAGGGCCTTCGAGTCGGGCCTGCTGATCGGCGCCTGTGGTACCGGAGGCCGGGTCCTCAAGCTCATCCCGCCACTAACCATCCCCGAAGCCGACCTGAAGGAGGGCCTGGACCTGCTGGAGTCGGCCATTGAACACAGCGTGGAGAAGGCGGCATGAGACAGCGCGATGACATGACCTTTCCGTTCGAGGAGTACGAGCGTCGACTGCGCGAATTGCGCGAGCGCATGGAAGAACGCCTGCTCGACGCGGTGGTGATCAGCGATCCGGAAAACCTGATGTATCTGACCGACTATCAGACCACCGGCTACTCGTTCTTCCAGGCACTGGTCGTGCCGCTGGCCGACGAGCCGTTCATGATCACCCGTGCCATGGAGGAATCCAACATCCATGCCCGTACCTGGGTCGAAGAAACCCGGCCCTACCCGGATACCGGCGATGCCATCCAGATGCTGGTCGAGTCGATGCGCGAGTTCGGTCTGCATGGCAAGAACATCGGCTACGAGCGCAACAGCTACTTCTTTCCGGCCTACCACCAGGACAGCATTCACACCACCTTCCTCGAAGGTCGGCTGCTCGATTGCTTCGGCATCGTCGAGGAAGGGCGGGTCTGCAAGTCCAAGGCCGAGATCGAGATCATGAAAAAGGCCGCGCGTGCCACCGAGTGCGGCATGAAGGCCGGGCTGGAGGCAGCGGCTGCCGGGGTGACTGAAAACGAGATCGGCGCGGCCATTTGCGATGCCATGTTTCGCATCGGCGGCGAGCCGCCGGCGGTCTTGCCCTACGTGACCTCGGGGCCACGCACCATGATCGGTCACGCCACCTGGGAGGGCCGCACGGTGCAACCCGGCGAGCATGTCTTTCTCGAGATCGCCGGCTGTTTTCGCCGCTACCACACGGCGATGATGCGCACCGTGGTGCTGGGCGATCTATCGCCCTCCATGGAGCACGCCCAGGAGCGGATGAAGCATGCCCTCAAGGAACTCAAGTCGGTACTGCGACCGGGCATGACCGTGTCGGATGCCGACAACCTGGTGCGCAACATCATCAGCGACAACGAGGTCGGCGCGCGCCTGATCACGCGCTCGGGCTATTCCATCGGCATTGCCTTTCCACCGAGCTGGGACGAGGGCTATATCATCAGCCTCAAGCAGGGTGACTCGCGTGTCTTGAAGGAAGGCATGACCTTCCACATCATTCCCTGGATGTGGGGGGTGGATGGCAACAAGACCGTCGGCATTTCCGACACCATCTACGTGACCGCCGATAGCTGCGCCTCGTTCTTCGAACTGGACGAGGACTTCACGGTAAAGCCCGAACACGCGCTGCGCGAACTGCCGCTGGCCGATGAAAAAGCGCGCGACATCAAGAAGCGCGCAGCAGGCAAGAGCCCCGTTAAAGGGGTTCGCACCGCGGAAGAACGCGGATGAACGCATGTTGAAACCAAAAGAATTCACCACAGAGACACAGAGGGCGCAGAGGAAGGGATAGAAAAGTACTATTTTTCAATGTTTGACTCTGTGCCCTCTGTGTCTCTGTGGTGAATTCTTTTTTCCTAGGAGAAGTCATGCTGAAGGCGATCAATCCGACCACCGGCAAGCTGCTGCACGAAGTCCAGCCGGCCTCCGACCAGCAGGTCGAGAAAATCCTGTCCAGGGCCCAGTCGGCCTGGCCGGACTGGCGGGACACGAGCTTTGCCGAGCGCGCGAAGGTGCTCGAGGACGTGGCGCGAGTGATGCGCGAGGATATCGAGCACCTCGCCCTTTTGATGACCGAGGAGATGGGCAAGCCCATCCGCGAAGCGCGGGGCGAGGTCGAGAAGGCCGCGTGGTGTGCCGAACATTACGCCGAGCATGCCGAGAGTTACCTCCAGGCCGATGTGCTGGAGTCCGACGCCACGTCCAGTTACGTGCAGTACCTGCCCCTGGGCGTGATCCTGGGCATCCTGCCGTGGAATGCACCATTCTGGCTGGCGTTTCGGTTCTGCGCGCCCACGCTGATGGCCGGCAACACCTGTGTCATGAAGCACGACCCGCATGTGCCTGCCTGCGCCGAGGCCATCGGCAAGCTGTTCGAGCGCGTCGATGCACCCGCCGGCATCTTCCAGAACCTGCCCATCGAGACCGACAAGGTCGAAGGGGTGATTCGCGATGAGCGGATTCAGGCGGTGTCGTTTACCGGCTCCGAGAAGGCCGGGGGGATCGTCGCCTCCATCGCCGCGTCCGAGATCAAGCATTCCGTGCTGGAGCTGGGCGGGTCCGATCCGGCCATCGTGCTGGCCGATGCCGACCTGGAAAAGGCCGCCGACACCATCACGCTGTCTCGCATCATCAATGCCGGCCAGAGTTGCATCGCGGCCAAGCGCATCATCGTCGAGGCCTCGGTCTACCACCGCATGGTCGAGATGCTGGAAAAGAAGCTTGGCGCCCTGCGTCTGGGCGACCCGCGCGAGGAGGACACCGATGTCGGCCCCATTGCACGCGAGGACCTGCGCGACAATCTGCATCGCCAGGTCACCGAAACCATCGAGGCCGGCGCCCGTTGCCTGCTTGGCGGCGAATTGCCCGATGAGGACGGCTTCTTCTATCCGGTCACGCTGCTGGCCGATGTCACCGCCGACATGGCGGCCGCGCGCGAGGAGACCTTTGGTCCCGTCGCCGTGATCATGAAGGCGGCCAGTGCCGACGATGCCCTGGCCGTGGCCAACGACACCTGCTACGGCCTGGCCGCGGCGGTGTGGACCGACGCCGGGCGCGGCGAGGAGATGGCGGCGAAGCTCGAAACCGGGCAGGTGGCAATCAACGGCATCGTCAAGACCGATCCGCGACTGCCGTCAGGCGGCATCAAGCGTTCCGGCATCGGGCGCGAGCTCGGGCCGCACGGCATTCACGAGTTCGTGAATGCGCAGCAGGTCTGGATCGGGCCGGTTAAGGGGTAAACGGGTGGTGCCGTGCGGCAGGGTGTCTCCGACGGCGTTCGGCATTGGGGGTTCTCCAAGGCGTGGTGGCGTTGGGTGCCGATATGATGATCGGTGGGGGAGTGGCTGGTAAAGCGGTTTCGGCATGACCTGATTGGATATTGAGGAAACGGATGTCTTCTTGCAGCATTCCGAGCCGTCTCCGAAACCCTGCCGCCCGACACCACCCGTTCTGACAGGGTGGGAGGTTTTGGGATCGGCCGATCAAGGGTAGGTCGGCCCAACGTGGCCGACGGACGAGACTTGGTTTGCCCCCGTATGCCGGCTTATATGTCCCCCCACTTCAGCTGCCGCCACTCAGCGCCTGATCCAGCAGCCTGTTCTTGAGACGACGATGAAAGGGGCGTTCGCCGAACCAGATGTTGAAGTATTCGGCGCCGCGTCCCTGGTCGGTGCATTCGGTCAGCAGATCACCATTGCGGTAAAGGGCGAGGCGGGTTTGGGGTTCGTAGACGACGTCGAAACGTTCTCCGCGTTCGGCATCCACGTAGGCGTTGGCCAGGCAGGCCAGCTCCTCGGGAAGGTCATCTCGTGAACTGATGCCGAGGTTGTCGACCAGGGTGTTGTTGGCGCTGTCGATGAGATCTTCGCCTTTCATGTCGCGCGCCAGTTCCAGTGAAAACTGCTTGGGTACCGATTCGAGTATGCGTTCGGCATCGGCGCAGTCGGCCAGATGCAGGGTGGCGGTGCCGACGTTGAACAAAGCGGCGACGCGTAACTGCACTTCGGCACACTGTCGCAGATCACCCGGGTTAGCTGCCTGGGCAAGGCTTGCGCCAAGCAACAGCATTGCAAATATCACCGTGCGCATTCTCGTCACTACATGCGACTGTGCGCCTGGCGCACGGCGAAGCCGACGAAGGGCAGGTGGGCATACAGGGCATGTCCGCTGTCCCAGAAATCCTGGTGCAGGGTGACGCGGCCTTCGGTGTCGAATCGCAGGTGGGTCATGCCGATGGAGTGAGAGTGGATGTCACGCCCGGCGGCGCGGGTGCGGAACTCCATGGTCCAGCGAACGTAAACGTCATTGCCGTCACGCACGATGTGCTCTATGTCGACCCGGCTTTCTGAAAGAGAGCCGCCTGTTCGTGTCATGTAATCGACCAGTTCGTCACGCGTGTGGAACACATGCAGGGTGTCATTGAAATAGAGCTGCGGTGCATACAGCGCCTCGAAGCGCTCGCTGCGGTCCTCGGCGGTCAGGTCGGCGAAGGCGGCCTCGAATCGGGCGAGCCCCTGATCGATGTGGCTGTCGTTGCCGGAAAAGCGCTCAAGGGCCTGCTGGTATTCGCTGACGGTGGTTGCGTCCATCATTTCACTCCGGGCCAGACAGCCGGCGGTCAGGGCGCCGATGGCGACAGCGCCAAACAATAACTTGATGACGGTGATCCTGTTCATGGCAGCGATTGTCCGCCCGGAAGTGTCAACTGCCGGTGAACAGTTCTTCACCCCTGATTCACTTGCCGCAGCTTGTAATAGCAGCCATGTTGACGAAAGTGAATGGGTGCATGAATTACCTTCTCACCTGGCTGGACTCCGGCCGTTATCGGCCACTGAGCGACGATCGGTCCGACCGCATCGACTGGCTGCGTATTCTGCCGTTCATCGGTCTGCACCTGGCTTGCATCGGTGTGCTGTACGTGGGCGTGTCGGCAACGGCGCTGGTGGTCTTTCTGGCCAGCTACCTGGTGCGCATGTTCGCCATTACCGCCTTTTACCATCGCTACTTCTCGCATCGAACCTTCCGGGCCTCGCGCCCGGTGCAGTTCCTTTTTGCCCTGATCGGTGCCACGGCCACCCAGCGTGGGCCCCTGTGGTGGGCTGCGCATCATCGGCATCATCATCGCCATGCCGATGGCCCGGACGACCCCCACTCGCCACAACAGGGATTCTGGTGGAGTCACATGGGCTGGTTTCTCAGCCGGCGTCATTTCGCCACCGACCTGGAGCGGGTGCCCGACCTCGCCCGCTATCCCGAATTGCGCCTGCTCGACCGCTTCGACCTGCTCGTACCATTCGCCTATGCCGCTTTACTGTTCGGTCTTGGCGCCGCGCTGGAGCGCTGGGCGCCCGGGCTCGGTACCAACGGCTGGCAGTTGCTGGTGTGGGGCTACTTCGTGTCCACCGTGGTGCTGATTCACGTCACGCTGACCATCAACTCCCTGGCACATGTCTGGGGCAGCCGGCGCTACGCCACCCGGGACGGCAGCCGCAACAACTGGCTGCTGGCCTTGCTGACCCTGGGCGAGGGCTGGCACAACAATCATCATCACTTTCCCGGTTCGGCCCGCCAGGGCTTCTTCTGGTGGGAAGTCGATATCAGTTACTACGTGCTGTGGCTGATGAGCAAGGTGGGTCTGGTCAGTCATCTGAAACCGGTGCCGGATCGGATTCGCAATGCGCGCCGGCTGCGGGGTGAGCGGTGAAGATCGTTATCGTCGGTGGTGGCGTGGCCGGACTGTATGCGGCCTGGCATCTTTCGCAGCATCACGAGGTCGTGCTGCTGGAAGCCGATGATCGCCTCGGCGGTCACGCCGACACTCACGTGGTCGAAGAGGGTGGGCGCAAGCGCTTCATCGACTCGGGCTTCATCGTGTTCAACGAGTGGCATTACCCGTTGTTTAGCCGCTGGCTTCAGACACTCGGGGTCGAGTGGGAAAGCAGCGACATGAGTTTCGGGGTCAGTGATACGGCCAGCGGGCTGGAGTACAACGCCACCACGCTCAATCGACTGTTCTGTCAACGTCGTAACCTGCTCAGCCCGCGCTTCCACGGCATGATCGCCGACATCATCCGCTTCTATCGCCGGGCACCGACGCTGCTCGAGGAGATCGGCGACGAGGTCACGCTGGCCGACTGGCTGTCGGGCAGCGGTCTGGGCCGGATGTTTGCGGACTACCACCTCATGCCCATGGCCTCGGCACTGTGGTCGGCCCCCATGGGGCGGATCGGCGACTTCCCCATGCGCCATCTGCTCGCGTTCATGGACAACCACGCCATGCTCACGCTCACGAGGCGGCCGCCATGGCGGACCGTGACCGGTGGGAGTCGTTCCTATGTCGCCGCTGCCAGTCGTTGCCGGGCGCGATTCGTGACTGCTTCACCGGTGCGCGAGATTGTCCGCCACACCGACGCGGTTCGGGTCATGACCGATGGCGACGACATCCAGGCCGATGCGGTGATTCTGGCCTGTCACTCCGATCAGGCGCTGGCCCTGCTGGCCGACGCCAGCCCGACCGAGCGGGCGGTGCTGGGCGCCATTGCCTACCAGCCCAATGAAACCGTCTTGCATACCGATGCTTCGGTGCTGCCGCGCAGGCCGCTGGCCCGGGCGGCCTGGAACGTGCGGCGTGACGGCACCGACCACGACCAGTGCCGGGTGTCCTATTACATGAACCGCCTGCAGAACATCGACAGCGCGACCGACTATATCGTCTCGCTGAACCAGACCGATCGCATCGACCCGGAGCGGATCATCGCCCGCCGCCGGTATGCCCACCCGGTTTTTACCCCGGCGGCCGTGCGGGCCCAGCAGCGCTGGTCCGACATCAACGGCCCGCGACGCACCTGGTTTTGCGGTGCCTGGTGGGGCTGGGGATTCCACGAGGACGGCGTGGCCAGTGCACGGCGCGTCATCGACGACCTGGTCAGTCGCCATGAATAACGCATTGGCAAGGGGCCGCGTCTGGCATCGGCGCTTCGAGCCGAAAGCGCACCGGTTTGACTACCGGCTGTATTTCAGTCTGCTCGACCTGGCCGACATCGAGTCGACCTTCGCGCGCAGTCGTTTATGGTCGGTGGAACGGCTCAACCTGGTCTGTTTCAGGCGACGCGACTTCATGGCGCCGGCCGACCAGCGCCTCGACCAGGTCGTGCGCGAGATGGTGCTGGCCCGCATCGGTTACTTTCCGCCTGGACGCATTCGCCTGCTCACCCACCTGCGGCAATGGGGGGTGTGCTTCAATCCGGTCAGCTTCTACCTGTGCGACGACGAGCAGGGACGCCTGGCGGTCATCGTTGCCGAGGTGCACAACACGCCGTGGGACGAGCGGCATGCCTACGTGCTCGACTGTCGCGGCCAGGACGGTCCCGAATATCGTTTCTCCTTCGCCAAGGAGTTCCATGTCTCCCCGTTCCTGCCCATGGATATCGATTACGACTGGCGTTTTGTCATCGATAAATCGCACATCGATATTCACATGCGACTGATGCGGAGCGGCGCAGAATGCTTCGCAGCCGGAATGGGCCTGGCGCTCGAACCGATGTCGACCAGGGCCATGCGGCGAATGCCGCTGATGTATCCGCTCCTGACCTCACGGGTCGTGGCCGCGATCTACTGGCAGGCACTCCGCTTGTGGCTCAAGCGCATTCCTTTTCATCCGCATCCCGATCGAACGTGAGACTCCCCATGAATCAGCCCCATTCCACTGCCGTGCAACCCCGGCATTTGCCGCGTACGCGTCCAACGCGCCTGGACTCGTGGCTGCGCAAGCGCGTTCTGATGCGCCTGGTCGGTCTCCGGCAGGCCGGGCTGGTCATTCGCGACCCGGCCGGCACCACCCGCCTTGGCCAACCCGGCGCGGAGTTGCAGGCCGAGGTCGAAGTGCACGACATGCGTTTCTGGCGTCTGATGGCGACTGGCGGCAGTGTGGGTGCGGCCGAGGCCTGGATGGCCGGGCTCTGGGATACACCCGATCCGGTCGCCGTGGTTCGCGTGCTGGCCAGAAACCGCAATGTGCTGCCGCAACTGGAACAGGGCAGTGCGCGCATCGCCAATGCCCTGCTCGGGGTCTGGCATGCGCACAACCGCAACAGTCTCGACGGCAGCCGGCGCAATATCTCCGCGCACTACGATCTGGGCAACGAATTCTTCGCCAGCTGGCTTGATCGCAGCATGATGTATTCCAGCGCGCTGTTCGAGCGGGCCGATGACGATATCGAGCAGGCACAGTTCAACAAGCTCGAACGGATCTGTCGCAAGCTCGACCTGGGACCGGACGACCACCTGCTCGAGATCGGCACCGGTTGGGGCGGGATGGCCCTGCATGCCGCCGGGCGTTACGGCTGCCGCGTGACCACCACCACCATCTCGCGCGAGCAGTATGAGCATGCCACTGCGGCCGTGGCCAGTGCCGGCCTGTCGGATCGGGTGCGCGTGCTGATGAAGGACTACCGTGAACTCGACGGCGAGTACGACAAGCTGGTGTCGGTGGAAATGATCGAGGCTGTGGGCCACCACTACCTCGACACCTATCTGGCCACCATCGACCGGCTGCTCAAACCCGGTGGCCTGGCGCTGATCCAGGCGATCACCATCGAGGATGGTCGCTATCGCGCGGCACTGGCCAATATCGATTTCATCAAGCGCTATATCTTTCCGGGCAGTTTCATTCCCTCGGTCAGTGCCATTACCTCGGCCATGGCGCGCTCGAGCCGGTTGGGGCTGATCGAGCTGGCCGATTTCGGCGCCAGCTACGCGCTCACGCTCAAGTGCTGGCGGGAACGCTTCGAGGCGGCATGGGACAGGATCAGTGCAATGGGGTTCGATGAAACCTTCCGGCGTCGCTGGTTGTGGTACCTGGCCTACTGCGAGGGCGGTTTCCGCGAGCGGGCCATCAGCGACGTGCACTTGCTGCTGGCCGGTCCGGACTGGCGTCCCGAATCCGATCTTGGCCTGAGTGCCGGGCAGCCATGAAGCGCGATTTCTGGATCAACCAGGGTCTGTTCCAGGTCGCCTGGCCGGCCTGCGTGATCGGTGCTGCCTTCGAGCTTGCCTGGACCGGCTGGCTGGTGGTCGGTGCATTGGCCGCCTGGCAGTTGCAGGCCTCGCGTCGCCATCGGCTCGACGGGCGCATCATTGCGGTCTGCCTGGCCGTCGGGCTGACCCTGGACACGGCCTGGATTCGTCTGGGGCTATTGGAGTATTCCATGCCCTGGCCCTCGCCGGACTACGCCCCGGCCTGGATCATGCTGTTGTGGCTGGCGCTTGCCCTGGTGATCAATCATTCCATGGCCGTGTTCAAGCAAAGGCTGGCGCTGATCGCCGTGCTGGGGGCGGTCGGCTCGCCGATGTCCTACTTTGCCGGCTCGCGTCTCGGCGCGGTCGAGTGGCTGGCGCCGGCCTGGCAGGTCGTGCTCGCCACCGGAGCGAGCTGGGCCGTGCTGTTGCCCGCCCTGTTCTGGCTGGCCCGGGAGTCGCGCACGCCGGCCTGGCCCGATGATCTTTCCCGATACCGGAGTTCGACATGAAACCGATTGATCTGGCCGAACGCGGCCTGGCCCCGGACTGGGCCATCCGCCGCGGTATTCGGGCGCTGCTCAGGCGCCGCCTGGCCCAGGAATATGCCTTCGACCCAGAGATGCAGGCACGCCGCTACCGTGAGTTGATCGAACAATTGCGCGAGTCGGCCATTGCCATCGAGACCGACAAGGCCAACGAACAGCACTACGAAGTGCCAGCGGCCTTCTACCAACTGGCGCTGGGCTCCCATCTCAAGTACTCGTCCGCCTACTGGCCGGCCGGGGTGGACAGCCTCGATCAGGCCGAGGCCGCAATGCTGGAGCAGACTTGTGAGCATGCCGACCTGGCCGACGGGCACGACATCCTCGAGCTGGGCTGCGGCTGGGGTTCGCTGACCCTGTGGATGGCCGGCCGTTATCCGGGCAGCCGCATCACGGCGGTGTCGAATTCCGCCTCCCAGCGCGCCTACATCGAGTCACGCGCGCTGGAGTTGGGATTCGACAACATCGAAGTGCTGACCTGCGATGTCAACGAGCTGCAACTTGACCGGCAGTTCGACCGGGTCGTGTCGGTGGAAATGTTCGAACACGTGCGCAATTACCAGGACCTGCTCAGGCGAGTGTCCGGCTGGATGAGGCCGCAGGCGCGCCTGTTCGTGCATGTTTTCTGCCATCGGTACCTGGCCTACCCGTTCGAAACGCAAGGCGAGGGCAACTGGATGGGCAGGTACTTCTTCACCGGCGGGCTGATGCCGGCGGCCGACACCCTGTTACACTTTTGCGATGATGTGCAGATCGAGAAACGCTGGTTGTTCTCGGGCCGGCATTACGCGCGAACCGCGCGGGCCTGGCTGGCCAACATGGACTCCCATCAGCAGGCCGTCCAACAAGTGATGCAATCGACCTACGGTGACCAGGCGGCCGTCTGGCATCAGCGCTGGCGCATATTCTTCATGGCTTGCGAGGAGTTGTTTGCCTTTGATCGCGGCAATGCCTGGCTGGTCGCTCATTACCGCTTTACCCGCCGGTAAGCGCATGCCCTTCAGAACATTATTCACTGGCGGACTCAAGACCAAGCTGGTCAAGGTGTTCGTGCTGCAGATTCTGGCCATCAGCATCGCCACCGTGCTGGGGGTTTACGCTGCGGCCTGGGTGGTCGAACGCGTGCTGGTGCAGGAGGCGCTCAATGGCGAAGCCGAACACTTCTGGTCGCACTACCAGGCCGACCCTGGTTTTCCCCTGCCCAACACCAACAATCTGCGTGGCTACCTGGCACCGGGAGGGGACGATTCCGGGCTTCCGGAATGGCTGCAGGGGGAGTCGCCCGGCTTCAGGCGTGTCGACGAAACGAACGGTTCCGAGCCCGTTGTCCATGTCAGCGAGCAAGGGGGTGACCGCCTGTACCTGGTGTTCGACGAAGTGCAGGTCTCCCAGCTCGCCTTCTACTTTGGCGTGGCGCCGCTGACCGGCGTTCTGCTGCTGATCTATCTGCTGACCTGGGTCGGATATGTCATGTCCCGACGGGCCGTGTCCACCGTCGTGCAGCTGGCCGATGCGGTCCGCAACTACAATTTCCGCAGCGGCCAGCTCGAAGAGCTCGACCCGGAAGACTTCGGTGCGGGAAACGATAC
The DNA here is from genome assembly GCA_007135935.1 of Wenzhouxiangella sp. GTDB lineage: Bacteria > Pseudomonadota > Gammaproteobacteria > Xanthomonadales > Wenzhouxiangellaceae > Wenzhouxiangella. The sequence goes on along the minus strand of SLIA01000013.1, from coordinate 6,715 downwards.
CGAAACGCTGGCCCTGATCAACGCGTTCAACCAGTTCATCCACCGGCTGGAGTCCTTCATCCAGCGCGAGCGCAATTTCACCCGCAATGCCAGCCATGAGTTGCGCACCCCGCTGGCGGTATTGCGCGCCAATCTGGACCTGATCACGCGCAAGCAGGGCGAGGAGTGCACGGATGCACCGACCCTCCAGCGCATGGCGCGCACCGTGCGCGACATGGAAAGCCTGGTCGAAACCCTGCTGATCCTGGCACGCGAGAGCGAATCGCGGCTCAACTGGTCGACGGTTGTGGTCAACGATCTGCTAGCCGACGTGCTCGAACAGGTCGAACGGGCCGTCGAGCGTCCCCGGGTCGCCACGGCGATACGTGCCACCGGCGTGATGGAAATCGAGGCTCCTGAGCGCGTGCTGGCCATCATCTTCACCAACCTGTTGCGCAACGCACTCAGCTATACCGAGCAAGGCCAGGTCCACGTGCTCATCGATCGCAATGGCGTGACCGTCCAGGACTCCGGCTGCGGCATGAGCGAGTCCGACCTCGAACGCATGTTCGAGCCCTTCTATCGCGGCCACGACCGCTCCAACGAGGGCTATGGCCTGGGCCTTCCGATCGTTCGGCGGCTGTGTGACCGGTTCGGCTGGCAGATCCATGCCGACAGCGAACTCGGCGCGGGCACGGAAATCCGCGTCGAGTTTCCGCAGGCGCGGTTCAAGGGGTTTGGGAAGAAATGACAGGCTAGGATGGTCGTTTTGTCGTTTCGTCGTTTCGTCGTTTCGAAAAGACCAAGCGACAAAACGACCAAACGACAGTCCACCTGTCCCCGAAACCTTTATCATTCCCCCACACCCCGACCTAACCGTGCCCAATGCCTTCAGCCACCGCCCGTGCCGGTGCCAATATCGCCCTGGTCAAGTATTGGGGCAAGCGTGATGCGCGTCTGAATCTGCCGGCGGCAGGCTCCATTTCGATCACTCTGGCTGATCTTCTAACGCGCACGACGGTTTCGCCGTTGGCCGATCTGGATGACGACGAGCTGCTGCTGGCCGGCCAGCCGGTGTCGGCCGAGCGCATCGTGCCGGTGCTGGAGCGGTTTCGGGCGCTGGCCGGCAGCGATCTGCGCTGTCGCGTTGAAACCGCCAATTCGTTTCCAACCGGTGCCGGGCTGGCTTCTTCGGCTTCCGGCTTCGCGGCCCTGGTGGTTGCCGCCGATGCGGCATTCGGTACGGCCCTTGACGCCGCGCGTCTGTCGGAGCAGGCGCGGCTGGGTTCGGGGTCGGCGGCGCGCTCGATCTTCGGCGGTTTTGTCGAGATGGCCGCAGGACAGCGCGACGATGGGACCGATGCCGTCGCGCAACCGCTGCTCGATGCGGCTGGCTGGCCGCTGGAGGTGGTCGTGGCCATTACCGAGGCCGGTACCAAGTCGGTGTCTTCCACCGACGGCATGAACCTCACCATGCAGACCTCGCCGTATTACCGGGCCTGGGTGGATTCGGTGCCGGCCGACCTCGATCAGGTGCGCCAGGCCATTGCCGCGAAGGACTTTGAACAGCTCGGCGAGGTGGCCGAGGGCAGTGCGCTGAAGATGCATGCCTCTGCGCTGGCGGCACGACCCGGGCTGATCTACTGGAACCCGGCGACCATCGCCTGTCTGCACGAGGTTCGCGCCCTGCGTGCTGCCGGCACCGGCGTGTTCTTTACCGTCGATGCCGGGCCCCAGGTCAAGGCCGTTTGCCTGCCGGGGGAGGGGGCGCGGGTTGCCAGGCATCTGGCCGGGATCGATGGCGTCGAGAAAGTGATCGAAACGCGGCTTGGGCCGGGGGCGGGAGTCGAAGCATGAGCAGGATCCTGGCCAGTGCACCGGGCAAGGCCGTGTTGCTGGGCGAATATGCCGTGCTCGACGGTGCGCCTGCACTGTCGCTGGCGATCAATCGCCGGGCCCGGGTGGAGTTGACGCCGTGCGACGATGACGGCAGCTTGATCGAGGTCCCGCAGCTCGGTATCGAGCCGGTCCGGTTCGAGTTGGCTGGGGAGGGGGGGATCGAATGGGATCGCTCGGACTGGCCGGTATTCCGGCGTACCGGCGCGGTGATCGAGCACCTGGTCGCTCACGCCAGGCGCCGGTTCGGTTCCCTGGCCCCGTTCCGGGCCAGGATCGACACGGCCGAGTTGTTCGCCGGCTCGGTCAAGCTGGGCCTGGGTTCGAGCGCGGCGGTGACCGTGGCGCTGGATGCGGCCATCACGGCTCACGCCAGCGGGCGCCGGGCGCAGGAATCGCCGGCGACCGTGCTCGAGCGCCTGCTGCCCGTCTACAGGGGCACTCAGGGAGGCCATGGCAGTGGCGTGGACCTGGCCTCGAGTCTTTTCGGCGGACTGATTTCCTACCGGCTGGCCGGTGTTCGGCCGATCGTGAAGAGTCTTGCAATGCCAGCCGCGCTGCAGCTGCTGTTTATCTGGACCGGAACGGCCGCGTCGACTCCGGACCTGGTTGCGGCCTGGCGGCGCTGGACGCGTGAGCATGCCGACGAGGCCAGTCCTGTCCTGATGCAGATGCGCCAGGTCTGCCAGAGCGGACTGGAAGCGGCCGAGCTCGGCGATGCCGACGAGCTGGCGCGGGCCATCGGCGCCTACGGGCGCATTCTGGGTACAATGGGAGATTGTGCCGGTATCGCGGTGGTCACGGATGCGCATCGGCGCGTCATGGAGATCGCCGGAAAAGCCGGTGCCCATGGCAAACCCTGTGGCGCGGGAGGTGGTGACCTGGCAGTGGTGGCCGCGACCGATGCCGGTGGTGTGTCCGGGCTGGCCGAACCACTGGCCGCGGCCGGCCTGGAGCCGGTTGCACTGAAGATGGACCGGCGGGGAATTGAATTGACCAGGGCCTGAGACGGAAGCTTCCAAATGGAAAGATCACGCATACCCAAGTTCTACAAGATGTCCGTGCCCGAGCGCGTGCGCACGGTGCGTGACCGCGGCCTGCTGGGTCCGGAGGACTACCAGGTCCTGCAGTCCGGGCGCCATACCCTGTCGGTGCAGCTGGCCGACAAGATGATCGAGAACGTCATCGGCGTGATGGGCCTGCCGGTGGGTCTGGGGCTGAATTTTCTGATCAACGACAAGGACTACGTGGTGCCGCTGGTGGTCGAGGAACCCTCGATCGTCGCCGCCCTGGGGTCTGCCGCCAAGCTCGCCCGCGAGGCCGGCGGCTTCACCGTCGAGAGCACCGAGCCCCGGCTGATCGGCCAGATTCAGATCGTCGATGTGGCCAACCCGGCCCGGGCCAAGGCCACCCTGCTGCAGCGCAAGGACGAGATCCTCAACCTGGCCAACAGCCTGCATCCGAAGATGATCGCCCGCGGCGGCGGCGCCAAGGACCTGGAGGTCTATATCCATCCCTCCCAGGGCATCGGCGGCGACATGGTGGTGGTGCACCTGCTGGTCGATACCTGCGACGCCATGGGCGCCAACCTGGTCAACACCATGTGCGAGGGCGTGGCCTCGCTGGTCGAGAACATCGCCGACGGCCGCGTGTTCCTGCGCATTCTCTCCAACCTGGCCGACCGTGCGCTGGTGCGCGCGAAGGTGCGTATCCCGATCCGGCTGTTGACCGGCAAGGGATTCGACGGCGAACAGGTGCGCGACGGCATCATCGTGGCCAACGATTTTGCCCGCGTCGACCCCTACCGCGCCGCCACTCACAACAAGGGCATCATGAATGGCATCGATGCCGTGGCGCTGGCCACCGGTAACGACTGGCGCGCCATCGAGGCCGGCGCCCATGCCTACGCCGCCCGCGGCGGCCGCTACACCTCGCTGACGACCTGGAAGAAGGCCGACAACGGTGATCTGCTCGGCGAGCTGGAGATACCGATCAAGGTCGGCACCGTGGGCGGGCCGCTGCAGACCAATCCGACCGTGGCGCTGAACCTGCGCCTGCTCGATGTCGGCAGTGCGCGCGAACTGGCCGAAGTCATGGGCGCGGTCGGGCTGGCCCAGACCTTCTCGGCACTCAGGGCGCTGGTCACCGAGGGCATTCAGCAGGGCCACATGACCCTGCATGCCCGTTCCGTGGCCACCGCGGCCGGGGTGCCGCCGGAGCTGTTCGACACCGTCGTCGAGCGCCTGATCGCCTCCGGCGATATCAAGATCTGGAAGGCCGAGGAAATCATGCGCGAGGTCAGTGTCCAGACCGAACCCTCGGCGGTGACAAGGCACGCAGCCGGCGAGGAGGAAACCCTGGAAGGCGAGCGACTTGGTGCCGGGCACGGCAAGATCATCCTGCTCGGCGAACACGCCGTGGTCTACGGGCGACGCGCGATCGCCGCGCCGATTCCGCTGGCCATCCAGGCGCGGGTGGAGGATGCCCGCGAAGGGGTCGAGCTGATCATTCCGCGCTGGGGCATCGAGCAGCGCCTGGATTTCAAGGCCAAGCGGCCGCAGTCGTTCGCCAAGTCCATGGCACGGGTGCTTTCGGCACTGGATCTCGAGGATCGCGGCATGCGCATCGAGGTGTTTCCCAACGTGCCGCGCGCGATGGGGCTGGGCGGGTCGGCCGCCCTGGCCGTGGCCGTCATCCGTGCCATCGATCTGCATTTTCGCCTCGGGCTGGACGACGAGCGCATCAACCAGCTGGCCTTCGAGTGCGAGAAAGTGGCCCACGGCACACCGTCGGGGCTGGACAACACCCTGGCCACCTGGGGCGAGTTCATGCTGTTTCGCAATGGCGAGCAGCCGCAGCGCGAGATCATCGAGGTCAACCAGCCCCTGCCCATCGTCATCGGCATGAGCGGCACCGAGAGTCTGACGGCGAGAACGGTGGCTCGCGTGCGCGAGGCCTGGGACAAGAACCCCAAACTCTACGATCGTATTTTCGACGAGATCGACACCCTGGCCGGCCACGGCCTGGAAGCGCTGAAAAGCGCCGATTACGACACGCTCGGCGAGCTGATGAACGTCTGCCAGGGGCTGCTCAACGCCATGCAGGTCTCGAGCTGGGAGCTCGAGGAACTGATTCAGGTCGCCCGCAACCACGGCGCTGTCGGGGCCAAGCTGACCGGCGGCGGCGGTGGCGGTTCGATCATCGCACTTTGTCCCGATGACAGCGCCCGGGTGGCCCGCGCCATCCGCGAGGCTGGCTACCATGCACTGGAGGTTTCCATTGGCAATGCCTGACCAGGCCGGCCCGGCCCGATTGGTCTCTTCCGACAGCGAGGAACTGATCCTCGTCGACGAGCACGACCGCGAACTTGGCACGCTGTCGAAGGGCGAATGCCACGACGGCGAGGGCATCCTGCATCGCGCCTTTTCGGTGTTCCTGTTCGATCCCCGGGGGCGGTTGCTGATCCAGCAGCGTGCCGCCGACAAGCGCCTCTGGCCCGGCTACTGGGCCAACAGCTGCTGTTCGCACCCGCGCGCCGGCGAGAACATGGACGAGGCCACGGCGCGCCGCATCGAGGAAGAAGTGGGCGTGGCCGCCCGGCTCGAGTTCGTCTACAAGTTCCAGTACCACGCCCGCTACCAGGGCCTGGGCTCGGAGCATGAACTGTGCTGGGTCTACCTTGGCCGCACCACCGCCGGCGAAGTCCGGCCCAACCCGGCCGAAATCGCCGACTGGACGTTCCTCGCCCCCGAACAGGTCGACACCCTCATCGCCGACGAAACCGCGCCGGTCGCGCCGTGGTTTAGGATGGAGTGGCGGGAGTTGCGGGAGCGGTACTGGGAGCGCATTTCCAGGCTGGTCGAAGCGACCGACTAAGGGGAAAACTGTCGTTTCGTCGTTTTGTCGTTTGGTCGTTTCGGAAAGACGAAGCGACCAAACGACCAGGCGACAGTCACCCAGGCTCGTCTTCCCTCTCCCTTCTCTCCCTCTGTACCTCTGTACCTCTACCCGCCTGATCGGCAACGCCGCTCAGGCATCCTCCGGCGTCGCCAGCTTGAATCCCATGCCCTGCACCGTATGCAACAGCTTGGTGTCGAAGGGACGGTCGATGCCCTTCCTCAGGTTGTACATGTGGCTTCGGAGTGTGTCGGAGTCGGGCAGGGTGTCGCCCCACAGCTCATTTTCGATCTGCTCGCGGCTGACCACCCGGGGGGATTCGCGCATCAGCATCTTGAGAATGCGAATGGCGGTGGGCGACAGGTTGATGCGTTGGCCGGCACGCTCCACGCGCATCACGCGCGGGTCGAACAGCAGGTCGCCGACCTTGAGTTGACCTTCGCCGGTTTCGCCACGCGCGCGCCGGATGAGCGCTTTCAGCCGCACCAGCAGCTCCTCGGACTCGAATGGCTTGACCAGATAGTCGTCGGCGCCGGCCTCGAAGCCCTCGATCTTGTCGTCGAGCTGGTCGCGCGCGGTCAGCATCAGGATGGGCGTACCGTCGCCGCGCTCGCGCATGCGAATGGCCACCCGAACGCCGCTGATGCGCGGCAGCATGAGGTCGAGCACGACCGCGTCATAGTCGTTTTCCTCCAGCAGATTCAGCGCGATGGCACCGTCGGCGGCATAGTCGCAGGCATAGCCGGATGCTTCCAGATAAGCCCCAATGGTGGCGGCCAGGTCATCGTGATCTTCCACCAGCAGGATGGTGGCGTTGGGGCTGTCGGACATCGAAGGTTGCTCCTTCACATTGGTGAATGGGAGCAGATTACGGGGTGGGTGTCAATGGGGAGTGAAGGCCGCCTGCGGCGGCCGGGAAAGGTGAAAGGTGAAAGGTGAAAGG
>SLIA01000176.1 GCA_007135935.1 Wenzhouxiangella sp. | reverse complement strand
GGCCGTGCCCAGGTCGATGGACAGGTCATTGGAAAAGATACCGCGTAGGCGTTTGAACATGACGGAAAAAGGGAAGGCTCGTTGGCGATTGCAAAAGACCGACTAATTTAGCAACGGACCCTCATTCCGGCAACAGTAAATTCCCGTTAAATGCACATATCGGGGCAATTTCGGCGGTCATTCGCCCCCGATTCGGTACAATCGCGCTCTGACTCACCTCTCAACCTGCCTGGAGCGTCCAATGTCCGTGCTGATCTGCGGCTCGATGGCCTACGACAACATCATGGTTTTCCCCGAGCGCTTCCGCGATCACATCCTGCCGGACAAGACGCACATGCTCAATGTCGCCTTTCTGGTACCGGAACTGCACCGCAATTTCGGCGGCTGCGCCGGCAACATCGCCTACAGCCTGAAGAAACTCGGCGGCGAACCGCTGCCCATGGCCACGGTGGGGCCGGACTTCGACGACTACGCCCGCCATCTCGACCGCCTCGGCATCCGCCAGGACTACGTGCGCGTGCTCGGCAATCACTGGACCGCCCAGGCCTACATCACCACCGACATCGACGACAACCAGATCACTGCCTTCCATCCGGGCGCCATGGGCGAAAACCACTGCCAGGAAGTGCCGGTCGACGACGGCGTGACCTTCGGCATCGTCTCGCCCGACGGCAAGCAGGCCATGCTCGAGCATTCGGCCCAGTTCCGCGATGCCGGCATCCCGCACGTGTTCGATCCCGGCCAGGGTCTGCCGATGTTCAACGGTGACGAACTCAAGCAGATGGTCGCCAATGCCGACTGGCTGACGGTCAATTCCTACGAGTGGGAACTGCTCAAGGACAAGACCGGCTGGCAGCACGAGGAGGTCGCCGCGCAACTGGCCGGCGGGCTGATCATCACCCATGGCGGCGAGGGCTCGGAGTTGTGGAACGGCAACGGCCGCACGCATATCCCGGCCATCAAACCGGACAAGGTGGTCGATCCCACCGGTTGCGGCGATGCCTACCGGGCCGGCCTGCTGTTTGGCCTGGAACGCGGCTGGGACGCGGCCGATGCCTGCCGGCTGGGCTCGCTGCTCGGCGCGATCAAGATCGCCCACAACGGACCGCAGCATCACGATTTCAGGCCGGAGCAGATCCGCGCACGTTTCCAGGCCGAATTCGACTGCGAAATGCCTGCCAGCTGACAGTAGCCCGGCACGGCTGCAGATCGCATTCGTGGCGGGTCATAAGCAAAAAAAGGCGGCAGAAGCTGACCTCCTGCCGCCTTACCCTCCCTCGGGCCCTGATTCGTGCGCGTTTGGAGCGTTCAGTCCACCTGCAGCCAGTTAGTGCGACGACCGCCGGCCAGATCCTCGGCCAGATTGCTCGCGGCAGCACCCTCGACTTCGATTTCCTCATCACCGATAGTGACCTTGAGATCGGCGCCCTCCATGATGGGCTCTCCGGTCTCGGGATCTTCGACCGGATCTCCGTCCTCGTCGAGCAGCGGGCGCTCGCGCACCGTGAAGCTGGCTGCCGACGGTGCACCCTCGATGCCGTCGACCCGGCCGGTGAAGCCCGGATTGAAGGCGCCCTGGCCGCTGCCGATATCGAGCAGGTAGGCTGCATTTTCGCCCCCTACCGAACAGATATTGTCATCAGGCTGGAAGGTGCTGAACAGCACCATTCCCGACACCACACTCGATTGGAACAGCACCCGTTCTCCGCTGCCCAGGTCAACACGCCAGCCGTCCTCCTCGTCGAATTCGACCGACTCCTGCTCGCCGGTCTGGGAACCGCCGAAGGAACGGTTGACCAGATCGTTCCGGCCCAGGTCCAGGGCACCATCCTCCGGATCGAGGTCGTAGATGACGTAGAAGTGCTCGTTATCGGAGGTCGCGTTGTCGCCGACCTCGAAGAACTGGCCGGTACCGAAGCTGACCACGAATCCGTCACTGCGACCGCGCGGATAACTGGTCTGGGGCGGGGCCGTGATCGGGCGGTCGCCATCGAAGACGCGCTCGCCCGAACCGTTGAGGTTGTCGAGATCGAAACGCCACAGGTCACCGGCCAGGTCACCGGCGTAGACCCAGCGATCATGGTACTCGTGGGGTCGCTCCCGGGCCACGCGCGGGGTCGACAGGCCATTCGGGCTGGCGTTGCTGCCGCTGCCGGCCGGCATGTTGGCCAGCAGGCTGCCGTCATCCAGGTCGAACACCAGCAGGCTGGAGTCATTGTTGTCCGAGCCGTAACCATTGCCGACCACGGCCGCGAACGTGCCGTCTTCCAGACGCGCTACCTTGGGCGTGGCAAAGGTGTAGCCCAGGTCAGCGGCGTCACTTTCGGGCAGATCATCGGCGGTCACTTCCCACATCACCGAAGGCGAGTTCGGGTTGGTCACGTCGATGGCAAACAGCCCCTTGCCACCGGCGCCCAGCGAGCCGAGCAACACGGTCTTCCAGCCGTTGATATAGGCGTCGGCAACCACGGCACTGCCATCGACGGTATAGACGAAATCGGTCGCCGGGTCGGCCACCTCGGACAGGCGAGGCCACACCGCGCGTGGCACATATCCCCACAGCTCCTCGCCGGTTCGTGCATCAAAAGCATGGAGCACGCCCGTGTTGCTGCCGACATAAACGACATTGCGCCGATTGAACTTGGACTCGACATGATTGTTGTAACTTTCGCGATACTCTTCCAGCCGGTCCCAGGCGTGGTTGACCGGTCGCTGCAATGCCGGCTCACTGCCCACCACCGCCCCGATCAGGCTGGAACGATCCTGGAAGGGACCATCGTTTTGCTGCTCGAGCAAGTGATCGCCACGAATGTAATTGATGATGGCCGCGGCAACCGTTTCGTCTTCATCGAGGGCATCAAGCAAGTCGCTGTTGCCGGGATCGAAGTCGCCGCCGTCGGTAATCAGAGTGCGATTATCCCAGTCCGGCATCTCCTCGCTGGCGCGGCGAACGACTTGTTCGTTGCCGTCGGGGTTGCGCACGATCTTGACTTCGCCGCTCCAGTCGGCCGGGTTGGTCACGGTGCGGTAGCCGAGGTTGCCCATGCGCATGACCGCACCGGAGTCGACGCTGCCGAACTCCGCCTGGGAGTCGGCGATGATCTGCTGGAAGATGTCGTTGACGGCCTCGAACAGCGCCGCCGGGTTGTTGGCCAGAAACGGGCTCTCGGTGCCGCCGGCAGCGGCGAGTTGTTCGAGTGCATCGTCAGACACGGCCGGAGGCATGGCAAAACCAACCACGTAAACATCGACACCGGCATCTTCGTGGAATGACCCAGCCGCGTTCACGGCATCGGCCAACGCCTCGCCGACTTCACCCTCGTAAGGCTCACCGTCAACACGGACCGACGGCATACCATCGGTCAGCCAGATGGCGGCATTGACATCACACGATTCAGGCAGTGAATCATCAGCGTTGTCTCTGCCCTGATCGGCGCCGAAGTACTGCGTCTGGTCGAGAAAATAATCACGCGCCGTCAATAACGTGCCCTGCAGGGGCGTCAGGCCGGCCACGATGACCGGTTCGTCGGGATCGGTCAGAAGATCGTCGTTTCCGGTATCGTGATGCTGAGGCGCCAGCTTGAGGCCGAGTGCATCGGCGTGATCCTCGTCAAGATGGCGAATGGGGGTGTGCAGAAAGCCCAGCCCCGGGGAGCCCAGAGCCAGCCATTCGGGGTGGTTGTACTGCATGAACACCATGTGCTGACCCCAGTGGGTTACGCCTCGCGCCCTGGCGCTGTCGGTCAAGCTGCCGGACGTGTCGCCCTGGTGGCCGGAGAACCCGAATCCCGGGTTAGCATTGTCCGGAGGGACCGTATCGTCCGTTCCTGTCTTGGAGCCGAAACATCGAAAACGGAAATTCTCTTCCAGGTAACCGCCGTCCGGATCGCGGGTAAAGCAGAATTGTGACCGATCCTGTGGACCGTAGCCGGGAACCCCGATGTTGTAGTGGATGTGGTCGCCCTCGGAATTCGGGTTGGGGACACGGAAGGCCTTGGTATCCGAATCCCACGGCGAACCGGAAAAGTCAGCGTCGTAGTTGGCATCATCGTAACTGACATCGTAGAGTCGATCTCCGATGCGCGCCTTCCAGACCTGATCATTGAAAATATCATTGAAGGAATTGCCCAGCGGGTACTGCTGATACGCCATCAGACCCAGGTTGATCTGATCCTGGTAAGTGGTCAACAAGCCACGCCCGACCTCGCGAATCATTTCCGACTTGCTCAGCGAACTGGCCGCGCCGGCCACGCAATCGGCATCCGGTCCCGGCGGACAATCCGCGGCGACCGTCCCCTCGAGATCCTCGGCCATGGTATTGGAGTTATCCAGGATCAGCAGGATATTGGGCGGTGCGCCAGTGGACATGCTCAATGGCTTGGGCGCAATGTTCACCCCCGCCTGAGTTGGTGCGCCTACGCTCCAGGCCAGAATGGCGGTCATTGCCGCCAGTGTCATTCGCTTCATGCTCGCTCTCCCTGTCGGCCGCACACTGTCAGTCATCATTGCCATCCTCGTCCCCGTCATCGCCGATCAACGCACCGCCAAAGTACAGCGTCTGCACGATGGCTTCACCGGTATTGGCCGGACCACGGCCGCGCGCCATGACCAGGATCATGCTCTGACCGGCCTGTGTGCCGAGGCCATACTGGCCGAAGGGGTCAGTCGAGTCCGAGGTCTGGTCCTCCGGCGTACCGCAATAGACATGATCGAGCGGCACCACGACATAATCGGCAGAGCCCGACCCCGAAGGCGTGTCGATGTTTTGCCACGACAGCCCGTCGAGGCAGTCGCGGTTGGCCGAGACCCCATTGCCGCTGCAGCCCAGCGCGTAGCGGCCGTCGGCGTCGAAGATGTCCGGACAGGCCGACGGCCAGTTGTCCTGGGTATGCGACGGTGGCACGACATCACCGGTGGCCACGGCATCACGGTGCATGCGCTCGACAGTGCGCGCGGCCAGTTCGGCCATCTGGAAGGCCTGATTGCGCTCGGCGTAATTGCCTGCCATGCGCTCCTGCAACACCGTGTTCTGCATCATGCTGACACCAAGAATGGTCAGCACGAGCAGGAAGATCAGCGCCATGATCAACGCCAGGCCGCGGGTTTGCCGAAGATGAGGTTGCTTGAACTGTTGCATGATGCTCTCCCGGCAATCAGCGCACGGTGATACGGTTTCTCACCGCCACGGTATTGGAATAGGCCACCCGGATGCGACGGTCTTCCATCTCTACGGTCAGGCCGTTGCCCAGCTCCAGGCTCTGCTCGAGGTCGCGGTTGTCGACCGGCTCGGGCGAGACCAGCACCAGGTCCAGTTCCACGGCCGACACGTTGGACCAGTTGCCGATAGCGTTGTCGCGCGGGTCGTGCAGGGTGTTGTTGCCGTTGGTCCTGAGAAAGACCTGCATGTTCTCGACGCCCTCGGCCAGCTCTTCATGGACGCAGTTGTTGCCACCGTTGCAGTTGCGCACCCGAAACAGGGCGGGACGGAAACGGTCCGGCGTCGAACCGGCGCTTTGTCCAATGTAGTAATAGGTCACATCGCTGCGGTAGAACTCGGTGTTCTCCTGATAAGGGGTACTCCAGTTCACATTGTTCTGGTTGCTCACCCCCGTGTGGATGTTGCCCGACCCGCGGCTGAAACTCGACGCGGAGGCGTTGTTGACGTTGACAAACACATCCCCCACCCCTGCCGTGCAATCGACCGCCGCCATGATCGTGCCCTGATCGACACCATGACTGCTGATGCTGTCATCATTGTCGTCACACACGCCCAGCGAGGCCTGGTTTGCATTGTTGTTTGAGCAACCGGTCATGTCATGGGCTATGGGTTGCATGGTGACCATGCCCAACACATCGGTGCCCGGCAACACCCGCCCGTCGATTGCCGGCGGCAGCCCGGTCGTTTCGAAGTTGGCCCACTGGTTGGCGTTGTCATTGCCCGAACCGTCCAGTGGAAACGGGTAAGTCCCGGAATCGGTACCGTTGTAGTCGTAGGCAATAAAGCCGCCGGCCTGGATGATATCGCCGACGTCACCATCGTTGTCGATTTCGATGATGTTGTTCAGCTCCACCGGCGCACCGCTGCACATTGGCCCCGACGCGGCCATGCGCAGGTCGCGGTTGAGACGCAACATGGCATAGCGCGCGCTTTCCTGCGCCCGAACCAGCCCGTCGGAAACGGTATAAGTGAGCTTGTTGGCCAGAAAGACCTGGATCAGGGCGCCGGTGACCAGCAAGCCCAGCACCAGCGCAATCATCAGCTCGATCAGAGAGAAGCCACCGCTGCGCGACATCTTCGAAAAGCGCTTGTTCATATGCGACTCCTCTGCGTGACCTGCTGCTCGGCACCACCGTCATCATCGGCCAGACGGTCATCCGACCAGTTCACCGTGGCGGTGATGTCATTTCCGGACCGGCTGACCGAGACACTGACGTCACCCGGAAACTGGCTGCTGTAGCGATCCTTGTGGGTCTCGAAATACTGGTTGACCTGTGAGGTCGATTGACCCGCTCGCACCCGGTCAAGCGCATCGATCGCCAGGGTAGTGGCCAGCGAATGGTGGTTGGAACTGCTGCTGCTGATCATCGAACTGGTCTGCATGGCTGCGGCAGCCAACAGGCCAAGGGCCAGGACAAGCACCGCAATGAGCACCTCGATGAGACTGATCCCTTTCTGGCGGGCGGGCAAACCCGTACATACATTCATTAATTTCTCCCTCGGCGGCCCGCCCCCTCCGGCCCACTCGTCAAACTATTGCTGCTACTGGCAGGACTGGTTGAGCACCTGAACCCGCCCGACATTGGATACATCGACCGTGCGCCGGAGCGGTGCGCCTGCGTCGCAATCAACCGGCTGCAGATGCCAGCGGTAGGTAAAACTGTCCAGGCTGTCGACATCCACTGCGCCAAGCCCGTCGAAATCCAGGCGCGACTGCTGATGCGCCCCCTGGGTGTCCATCGCCAGACTCAGCGCCGAAGCGATCCCATCCCATTCGCGCAGGACGTCATCACCCCCCGGATTGGCGCCCCCGTCAGGATTGAGAAATACCAGCCAGCCGTTGGCCCAGTCATCGCCACAGCCCGATTCACCGTTGGAGGCACAGATGCTGACGATCTCACCACGCTTGACCGCCTCCGAGCGGGCATAGTTGACCGCGGTGACCAGCGTATTGGTCTCGCCGGTAATCCGGTTCGACTGGATGAAGCTCCAGAAATTGGGGATAGCCATGTTGAGCAGCACGACCATCACGACAACAGTCACCAGCAACTCGAGAAGGCCAACCCCTTCACAATTTTTTCTCACTGCTGCAAACCTCTGGGGCTTGTCAATTCCGAAGGCGGATGTTAACGGCCCCGAAACGCGATGTCAAAACAGTGAGCCTTGGCGCATGATTCGATGCAGTTTGTAGCCATTCTCTACCTGATGAGTGCTTTTGTGATTACTATCACGCATTAACACTTTAGAAGAGATATGCATAACGAACCTGGTCGCAAATCGGCCTGTTGACGATCCGGGCGGGAGCGGCGATAATGCGCGGCTCCCCGTGGCTACGTAGCTCAGCCGGTTAGAGCACAGCACTCATAATGCTGGGGTCGGTGGTTCGAGTCCACCCGTAGCCACCAT
>SLIA01000171.1 GCA_007135935.1 Wenzhouxiangella sp. | reverse complement strand
TTCCCTAAATCCATTAATCCAACATTCCATAAATCCATTATTCCATTAATGCTGTTGATACATTTGAGTTCACCTATAACCTCCAACTACGCCAAGGCTTCGTTGGACAGGTATCACCTGTGACCTGTCACCTAACCACCACCACCACCCGCTTTACCACATTTTTACACCGCTGCCACACCAGTTCCTTCACCCACGGCATAGCACGGTCATGCCACCGCTGCGGATGAACGGTTAGCATTACCTTTTGGGGGAAGCGGCTTTCCTCGATTGCTCTGATCATCTCGTGGGTTGTTCTGTATTTTGGAAAAAGGTGAGAGGTGTTAGGTGATAGGTGAGAGGGAGTCGTGTCCGGTTTATTAATACTTCTGCGTGACCTATCACCTATCACCTGTAACCTGTCACCTCCAACTACGCCAGGGCTTCGTTGGACAGGTGTCACCTTGTCCCGGACCGAAACCGCCTCCCCATCCCACCTTCGTCCCGTATCGGTATAATACGCCACTTCCGAGAAATCCACATTAAAATACGGCTCGCCAATTATTCCATAGTCCCGGTAGTCGTACTTCGTCCATAGCAGGCGGTTATCGTATTTGCTCAAGGGACTGCCGTGCATGCAGATGGTTTTCACATTTACGATTTTTCTCATCTTTTCGAGGTTTTTTACAAATGACTCCATTGCGAGATCTATGAGATCGGGTGCTGCCTGCCCGCCGAAGCCTGCATTTTGGCGTAGGCGGGGGTGCTGGGTGCTGGTTTCTGGTTCCTTGTTTCTGGTTTCTGGTATAGTTTCCTCTACGTTACCATTAAACTCCTGACTTCTGACCTCTGACTTCTGACCTCTGACTTCTGACCTCCGACCTCCGACCTCCACCTGCCACCTATCACCCATCACCTGTGACCTATCACCTATCACCAGAGAGACATCCTCATAATGATACCCCACCTCATGCCCGAGTTCTGCTATCATTTCAATAACTGCGATATGAAAACTTTGCGGCTTTATTCTGAAGTAATAAGTTCCCCGAATACCAAGATCATACTCCAGCAGCGCCATTGTAAGAGCATTTTGCGGCAACAGATCAACATCGTGACGCAATATGATCGCTCTATAGCCATAATTAGAATCGAATGAGGATAGATAATCATCGAATCGAATAAATGTGTATTTATGCTGTAATAATTCTTTCAGCAGGTTCTCATATATAGTTGTGGTATAATCCATATTATATAATGATAAAATTAATTGAAAGTGATACGACTCAGATGTTATGGATATAATTCTAAGAATACATATTTTTTACAACTAACTTCCAGCGAAATGACCAGTTAATATTATCTACCACAAATACATTCATCTTTATAATATTATATTCATTTCTTAAAATACATTATTAAATAATAACTATATTTTCCAAATATCTTAAGTATTCTCATATAAATATTATTTACAGCATAATCATATAATTCATCATCATTCTTACGATTAATCTCTTCATATATTTTGTTTATTTTCTCATCATTAATATTTATGGCAGTATCTGTTAATTTATGTGATACGGCATATGTCGCTCCCGCCAAAACGAGTAAATATTTACGATCTTTTGTAATAAAATATTTTCTTTTAACCTTAGAAAACATAGTCCAATGCACGTACTGAGATCTTTTATTAGCCTTGCCGAACTGAAATGCTTTTATAGCCCGATGTATTCCGAAATGGAATGCCTGGTAATTATTAGGATTGGGGCAATGGTGAATTAACGGCGTCTCTTCAGGCACTTTCCATTTTTTAGATTCTCGTATTGTTTCATTTCTATGCACTCTGTCGGTAAAGTAATTGTCCTTATTGTTATTCCACCTCACTGTATTTCTGTACACATTTACACCGCCATAATTAACGTCTGTGAAATGGTCATAGGTTGAAATGTAAAGATAATCAAGATACTTATTAGCTTTAAATTCATTTACTATTTTGTAAAATAACCTTTTATCTTCTATTACCATGTCGGCATCTATCTTGATTAATAGATCATATTGACCTGAATTATTAACAAAATGAGTATAAAGTAAATCATGTGCAACATTCTTTGGTTTATTAATAACTTCATAAACCTCATACTTAACTGTGCTCTGAGAATGAATTGAGCGAAGACACTCATTGTATTCATTTTCGAGTGTATAAAGCAATCCGACAAGAATATTCATATAATTTATTTATGTTATTTTTACTAATCGAAAATGATCTTATCCAAAATAAATTTTGCTCTTTCATCCCACGTATATTTCTTTTTGAAATCATCGTATGCATTTTGCGCAATATATTCACTCAACTCTTTATCAACTCTTAGTTTTTCCAATGCTGACACCCATTCATTAATATTATCGGGATCACAAATCCATCCATTTTCACCATGTGTAATTATTTCCTTCAGCACAGGTAAATCAGAGAGTACTATTGGTTTTCTTGCAGACATATATTCAAATACTTTTAGTGGTGACATGTATTTAGCGGTATTTACCCCTGTGCCAATTAATACATCATTCTGATATGGTGCAATAAGGATATCGGCAGACAATCTTATAGAATGAGTTTTGGATGGTTCTATATAACCTAATAAGTTTATGTTATCTAATCCACTAATTTTACTGCTCCAATACTTTATTTCTTTTTCATTCCCCCCGACTAAAGTAAATTCAGCCCATTTGCATCTTTTAGCAAGTTCAATAATTATATTTACTCCACGTCCTTGATAAAGATGTCCAACATAGATGACAGATGTTTTTGATTTATCTATATTAATATTATTAGATATAATTTGCCGATTGTCGTGTAATTCTGCGCCATCATGTGCTACGATGATGTATTCTTCGATACCAGCCATCTCTCTTATGAATATATTTCTAAGTTCATTGGATATAACTACGATATTTTTTAGATAGCCAGTTTTAATTAATTTATTTATTCTTTGTCTACTCATTGCATTGGGTGGATGATGCGCTTCATATACAATTGGTATTTTCAATTTATGGAACTTATATAGTATACCAATAGATCGTGAATATATTAAATCCGGATTAAGTAATTTTACATAGAAATACGATAATATATGGTATAATAATCCAGATCCGATAAAAGCGATAAACGGTAATAACTTGATCTTAAATATACGGTTAACTCCATAGTAACTATATATACACTTTATTCCTATTTCTTTATTTGTTGAATTTGGCGCCAATAATGTTACATTATTGCCATTTTTTGCCAATGCATAGCACATTTTAACGACCTGGATACTATTTGCAGTACGTGAGGGTATTGCAGAACTGTGGAAATAGGCTATTTTCATAAATTAATACTTTTTCAATAGAACAATCAAATGATATCCGTTATTTTGGTTTGCAATTCTTAGTTTATTCCAAGTATATTTCCACATATACTTTCTCAATATATGTGGCTCGAAGAACCACAACCTATTTTGTGTTAGTTTAAAGTATTTCCTCATTAGAAAATCATTTCTATAAATATAGTCATGTTTAACAATTTTCAGAGTAGACTTTGCATTTGCTAGTTGTTCTTTAAGTAAATTAAAGGTATAATGACGATAATGCTTGGCGTTTAGCGGTATATTAGTTGTTGGTACTGATATTATAACATATCCAGATTTCTTAACTCTATCACTTAATATTTGAATAAATTCGGATACTTTACTATCTGGTATATGTTCGAGGACTTCAATAGCAGTTATAATATCATATACATCGTTAATTTCTGATGCATCCATGTTTAAGTAAGTGATATCATTATTCATTGCTTGTGCGAATTTAATCGCACGCTCAGATAAATCAACACCTACTTTTTTTGCAATTCTATTGCTTAATATTCCCAGAAAATATCCGTCACCACATCCAATATCCAGAATCGAGCTTGGTTTTAAAGTTTCTATTAATTCTTTGATATGATATTGATAACATAAATATTCATAACCCCATTTTAATATGCGAATGCGGTGGGGATAACCTTGTTCATCCATATAGGGAATATGATGGTATGGAAAGCGATAACGTGATTCTTGGATATTACCCTTTTCAGATTTTAAATTCATTCTACATACCTAGAATATATTTAAAATTAAAATTAATAATTAAAACAACAGTTCTAAAAATATTTACAAACTAGTAGGAAGTTTACATAGATCATTATAAATCAATATATCGTATGCATCATTTAACAAGCCACATTAAATGGAGGGCGTATGAATAAAAATGAATATAGAGTTAATCTTACATCAAAACAGCGTAAAACGTTGAACACCTTCGTATCCAAAGGAATACATTCTGATAGTATCATAAAACAAGCAAATATCCTTCTGATTGCCGATAAAGACTATTTCGGTAAAAATATTGCCGACATCGTATCAGTTAGTCAAGTAACCATTAGTAAATTATGCCGTCGATTTCAAGAAGAAGGACTTGATGTCCTTTATGATAAACCTCGTTCCGACCAACCCCGTAAGCTTATCGGCAAGGCAGAAGCCCTATTAACTGCCAAAGCCTGTTCAACGCCAACGTAAGGCCATGCCCGGTGGTGTGTGCGACTTTTGGCATATGCGCTTGTCCTATTAGAGGTTATGGACTCTATTTGCCCAAAAACAGTTTGGTCAAAGTTAAAAAAACGACCTTAAGCCATGGCAAAAACACCAGTGGTGCTTAATTCATATAAATGGAGAATTCATTGCCCGTATGAAATCACACTTAGACCTGTACGAATTACAATATAATTCCCAGTATCCAATCGTCTGCCTTTATGAATGTCCGTGTCAATTGATCGGCAAAGTTATGGTACCCCTTCCGGTCAAACCCGGCCAGGTACAAAAAGAATATCACCATTATAAGCGCAATGGAACCTGTGTAGTCTTTGTTGCCGTAGAACCATTGCGAGGTTTTCGTATGATCCGTGTCTTTAAGCAACGGACAAAACGGGAATATGCCTTGTTTAAGCAAGAATTCGCCTCGAAATATCACGATGCAAGGATCATTCATACTGTTGAAGATAACTTAAATACGCAACTGATGGCTCATTTTACGAAACATTTCCGGTTGATGAAGCACATCGCCTCATGAACCGATTTGCACTTCACTATACTCCAAAGAAGGCGAGTTGGTTAAATATGGCTGAAATTGAGATAGCTGCACTTGCAAATCAGTGCTTAGATCGACGTATACTAACAATAAATAACATGAAACGGGAAGTCAAAACATTTGAGAAAAAACGTAATTGAAAGAGAATAAAGATTCAGTGGCGTTTCACCACGCCAAAAGCAAGGGTAAAGCTTGAAAGACATTATCAAAATTTAAATTAATTAAGTAAACATTCTACTAGTATATGTATTTATACTACTGTTGATATTTAAATTTATTCCTCAAAATAAATAACCAATAATTTTTAGTTATAATTATATAAATCGATATATAGATAATATTAATTATTGCAATAATATTGAATGAATAATTTCCCCTATGCAAAACAATTGATATGCCTATTGTCAACAACGATAATATTAGTTCATATTTTACTCTTTTAATCAAAGTGAACAATGAACTATTTGAAATCTTTAAAAACCAAGAAAGTAGTAAAGAGGCATAAGTCGCCCCAACCATTGAATATAATATTATACTAACATAGGGATCTGAAAATATTAAACCTCCAACACTAATTACTATAATACTAAATATAAAAGCAGCAATTTGAAAAAATAAAGCTATGTGTTCCTTACGCAAAATAGAACTTAAGATACTAACTGGATTACAAATGAAAGTAACACCTGCCACTAATGCAAGCCATTGCATATACTTCCCTGCTATCTCCCATTCTTTACCAAATATAAGGGATGTCAGTGGAGATATAATTGATATAAATAAAGTAATTGCTAAAAAACTTGCTACTGTTAATCGGGTGGTAACATTAAGGGTTAACTTTTCGAGGTTTCCAGTTCTGTTGAATTCTTCAGAAGCTCTCTGAAAGTAAACTTTCTTCATGGAGCCACCTAAAAGATTTACAGGAATTTTAAGTAATTTATGACCCAATAAATAATAACCGACTATAGCAGGGTTAAAGAAATAGGCAAGTAATAATAATGGAGCATTTTGATAAAATGAATTAAACAATGATGAAGTAGAATTAAATACCGAAATATTGCTATATTTCTTCATTAAATATTTCATATGTGAAAAGGAAATACCCGAAAGCAGATGCTTGCCATCCTCTTTCCATATCTTCCTGCCAAGCGTATATGAAGCAGTAAGTGTACCGGTTAAAGATGCCGCAATTAATGTACCGCCGGAAGTCAATCCTGCAAAACCGGCACCGAGCTTAGAACCTGTGGTTACCAGCGAGTTTCCCACTTGTGCTGCAGCAAGACGTCCGAATTGCGCTCTGCGGGTATTCCAATGGCTGTGTGCAGTATGTATACCTTTAATAAATACACCAACCGGCACCAACCATAAAAATGGTGCGATATCAGTCGCATTCAAAATTTTTGCAATATTACCTGCGAAAAACAAAATAATCAAACCTGTTACAGCAGTCCAAAACAAAGTAAATGCAATACTTACCCAGAACAGATTTGCAGCATCATTGTCTTCTTTTGGTAAAACAATCGTCAACTCATACCGCATGCAAACTACTATTCCAAGTATCCCAATAATTGCCGTGTAAACTCCAAGCAATCCAAACGCCTCAGGAGCGAATAAACGGGTAATAATTGGTAAAGAGATTATACCCAATACCTGTCCAAAAGCAGTACCGCTCATGATCTTCATTACATCACCGGTAAAAGTGCCTTTACCGTTTGATGGGATCTTATCGGTTATTTTCTTTTTTAATTCTTTTTTTTCTATCTTATGCATATAAATGAATTCATTAGCATTTACCCCAAAAGAACGTACTGCCAAGCCCCCTCATCAAGAAAGGCATCACCGCAATGCCATTCACCTACCTACGTTCTCTTTCATAGAGCATCTGTGGAGAAGCCGTCCGCATGCCGTAATAGAGGAACCAGAGGATGGCATTAAGATAAGCGCACTGTGTGAGTGTTACTTTTAGTTTGTTCTTTTTACGTAAGTATCCGATTTTTCGGCTATAAATTTCAATATTACTTTAATTTACTAATCCCTTTCCTATATAATACGGTCAATAATTGCAACCATTCGTTCCCCTATGTTCTTACCAAAAATATTCTCATATCTGTGCGACGGTTTAAATGATTCTATTCGTCTTGTAATATTATTCTCCGTTCCCGGATTTACGAGAAGATTCCAGCCGGCCTCGACAGTCTCAACCCATTCAGTCTCAGAGCGAAGCGTCACACACGGTTTCTTGAGTATGTATGCTTCTTTCTGTATACCGCCGGAGTCGGTGATTATCTTATGGGCGTGGGATTGTAATTTAATGAAATCCAGATAGCCGATCGGATTTATGAATTTTAACGAGTGATCGAATGAATGGCTGATTGATTGAGTGGCCTGATTTTCCAGTATTTTTTTCGTTCTCGGGTGGACAGGGAATATCACTTTTTTTGACAATTTGCTTAAGTCGGTTAATATATTCAACAACTTCTCCGGATCGTCCACGTTATA
>SLIA01000129.1 GCA_007135935.1 Wenzhouxiangella sp. | reverse complement strand
GACCGCCTCATCAAGGGCAATACCCTCAACCGCAAGGATGCCGAGCTTCCACGCTACTTCGAGCACATGGGGCGCATTCGTCGTGTCCTGTGCACGCCCGAGCAGCGCGAGCAACTCAATAATGGCGAGATCGGCGTGGTCAACTTGCGCGGCACCTATTTGCTGGTTTCACTCGAAACCCTGGAGCAGTACCGCAAAGTCGCCCCGGACCTCGTGCCTTCGCTCGAAGGCCGCGAAGAACCCGAGGACGACGGCAGTCATTACCCGCCGGTGCCCGACGATCTGGTGTGGTGAGAGGCGGTAAAAGGTGAAAGGTAAAAGGTGAAAGGTAAAAGGGGGTTAGCGGGTAGGCTTTCTTTAGGTGGTGCGGGCCAAAGGCGGATGCATTGCCGTTGGCCACCGGCGACTGCTAGAAAACGTCAAGCCAGCCCTCCTTTCACCTTTTACCTTTCACCTTTTACCTTTTACCTTCATCCAAGATTCGGCCGCAGAAACCTCTCGGCCTGTTCAATGCTCACCCCCTTGCGCCTCGCGTAATCTTCCACCTGGTCCCGGCCCAGTTTGCCGACGACGAAGTACTGGCTGTCGGGGTGGGCGAAGTAGTAACCGCTGACTGCGGCGGTGGGCAGCATGGCGAAGCTTTCGGTCAGGGTCACGCCGATGCGGCCCGGGGCGTCGAGCAGGGCGAAGATCTTTTCCTTTTCGCTGTGATCCGGGCAGGCCGGGTAGCCGGGTGCCGGGCGAATGCCGCGGTAGTGTTCGCGGATCAGGTCGCGGTTGTCCAGCGACTCGTCGGCGGCATAGCCCCAGGTCTGGCGACGGACCCTTGCATGCAAGGCCTCGGCCAGTGCCTCGGCCAGTCGGTCGGCCAGCGCCTTGAGCAGGATGGCGGCGTAGTCGTCGTTGGCCGGCAAATGTCTCTCGATGGCTTCTTCCAGACCCAGTCCGGCGGTGACGGCGAACAGGCCGATCCAGTCGGCCTTGCCGCTATCGGTCGGGGCGACAAAATCGGACAGGCACAGGTTGGCGCTGGCCTTGTCGGCTTGCTGGCGCAGAAAGACCAGCCGCTCGACGGGCTCGGCGCGTGATTCATCGGTGTAGAGCACGACATCGTCGCCCTCGGCGGCGGCCGGCCACAGCCCGTAGACGGCCCTGGCCGTCAGCCACTTTTCATCGACGATGCGCTTGAGCATGGCCTGCGCATCGTCAAACAGATTGCGCGCCGCTTCGCCGATCGTTTCATCGTCGAGAATCTCGGGGTAGCGTCCCTTCAGTTCCCAGGACTGGAAAAACGGGGTCCAGTCGATGTAGTCGACCAGGTCGGCCAGCGGCCAGTCGTCAACTACGTGCAGGCCGGGCTGCTTTGGTGTTTCCGGCGTATGGTCGCTCCAGTCGGGACGCAATGCATTGGCGCGTGCTTGTTCGATACTCACCAGCGGTTTGCGCTTGCGCCCGCCGGCCTGGCGTTCGCGGTAGGACTGGTAATCGGCGCGCACATCGGCCGCGTAGTCCTCGCGATGCTGGCGGCTGGCCAGCTTGCGCACCACGTCGACCGAGCGCGAAGCATCCTTGACCCAGCACACGGGTCCATCGTAGACCGGGTCGATTTTCAACGCGGTGTGCGCGCGTGAAGTGGTTGCCCCGCCGATCAGCAGCGGCAGGTCGAATTCGGCCTCGTTCATGGCCTGGGCAACGTCCACCATTTCGTCCAGCGACGGGGTGATCAGGCCGGAAAGCCCGATCAGGTCGACTTCTTCTGCGCGGGCCTCGGACAGGATCTTCTCGGCCGGCACCATCACGCCCAGGTCGTGGACGTCGAAACCATTGCAGGCCAGCACCACGCCGACGATGTTCTTGCCGATGTCGTGTACATCGCCCTTGACCGTGGCCAGCAGCACCTTGCCTTTCTTCTCGCGCGTGGACTGCTCGGCCTCGAGGTAGGGCACGAGGTGGGCCACGGCCTTTTTCATCACCCGCGCCGACTTGACCACCTGCGGCAGGAACATGCGGCCATCGCCAAACAGGTCGCCGACATGGTTCATGCCGTCCATCAGCGGGCCCTCGATCACCTCCAGCGAAGTATCGAATTGCCCGCGGGCTTCTTCGGTGTCCTCGACGACATGCTTGTCGATGCCCTTGACCAGGGCGTATTTCAGCCGCTCGGCTACCGGTTTTTCGCGCCAGGCCTCGTCCTTCTGCTCACGTCTGGCTTCGCTCTTGTACTGCTCGGCGGCTTCGAGCAACCGCTCGGTGGCGTCTGATCGTCGATTGAGTACCACGTCCTCGACCATTTCGCGCAGGTCCGGGTCGATCTCGTCGTAGACGGCCAGCTGGCCGGCATTGACGATGGCCATGTCCAGGCCGGCCTTCATGGCATGGTAGAGAAACACCGAGTGCATGGCCTCGCGCACGGTGTTGTTGCCGCGAAACGAGAACGACAGGTTGGACAGTCCGCCGGAGACGTGGCAATGGGGAAAGCGCTTCTTCAGCTCGCGCGTGGCGTTGATGAACTCGACGGCGTAGTTGTCGTGCTCGGCCATGCCGGTGGCCACTGGAAAAATGTTGGGGTCGAAGATGATGTCTTCGGGCGGGTAGCCGGCCTGCTCGGTCAGCAGGCGGTAGGCGCGCGACAGGCACTCGACCATGTGCTCGGCGTGGTCGGCCTGGCCATGCTCGTCGAAGGCCATGACGACCACGGCCGCGCCGTAGCGGCGGATCCTGCGGGCCTGCTCGACGAAGGCCTCCTCGCCTTCCTTGAGGCTGATGGAATTGACCACGCCCTTGCCCTGCAGGCATCTCAGCCCGGCCTCGATCACGCTCCACTTGCTCGAGTCGATCATCACCGGCACGCGCGCGATGTCGGGCTCGGCGGCGATCAGGTTCAGGAAGGTGGCCATGGCCTGCTCCGAGTCGAGCAGGCCCTCGTCCATGTTCACATCGATGATCTGGGCGCCGTTTTCGACCTGCTGGCGGGCCACCTCCACCGCTTCCTCGTAGTCTTCCTCGGCGATCAGGCGCTTGAAGCGCGCCGAACCGGTCACATTGGTGCGCTCGCCGACATTGACGAAACCCAGCTCCGGCGTGATGACCAGCGGCTCCAGGCCGCTCAGTCGCGTGTAATGGTCATTGCTCATGCCGCCGGGCGCTCCGGCAGGGGACGCGGTCGATGCCCGGCGACAACATGGCCCAGTGCGGCAACGTGCTCCGGCGTGGTGCCGCAGCAACCGCCGATCACGTTGACCAGGCCGCCGGCAGCAAAGGGCTCGATGCTGCGGGCCATGTCCTGCGGTGATTCGTCGTACTCGCCCAGTTCATTGGGCAGTCCGGCGTTGGGGTGGGCACTGACACGGCATTCGGCCACTTCGGCCAGATCCCGGACATGGGGCTTGAGCTGGTCGGCGCCCAACGCGCAGTTGAAGCCAACCAGTAGCGGCTCTGCGTGGGCGATGGAGAAATAGAACGCTTCCGGCGTCTGCCCGGAAAGCGTGCGGCCGCTGGCATCGGTGATCGTGCCCGAGATCCACAGCGGCCAGCGTTCGCCACGCTGTTCGAACTCTTCGTGCACGGCGAAAACGGCGGCCTTGGCATTGAGCGTGTCGAAGACCGTCTCGATCATGATCAGATCGCTGCCGCCGTCGAGCAGGCCGCGCGCGGCCTCGCGGTAGGTCTCGACCAGCTGCTCGAAGGTGACGTTGCGAAAACCCGGGCTGGACACGTCCGGCGAGATCGAGGCGGTGCGGTTGGTCGGACCGATCACGCCGACGACGAATCGTGGCCGGTCGGGGGTCTTGTCTTCGTATTCCCGGCACAGCTCGCGTGCCAGACGGGCGGCCTCGAAGTTGATCTCCTCGGCCAGTTCCTCCAGCCCGTAGTCGGCCTGGCTGATGCGGTTGGCATTGAAGGTATTGGTCTCGACCAGGTCGCAATCGACATCGAGAAAGCGGCGATGAATGTCGACGACCACCTGCGGCCGGGTCAGCGTCAGGATGTCGTTGTTGCCCTTCAGGTCATGGCCGTGATCGGCCAGCCGGTCACCGCGAAATTCGGATTCGCCAAGCTTTTCGGCCTGGATCATCGTGCCCATGGCGCCGTCGAGCAGCAGGATGTGCTCATCGAGCGCCTTGATGAGTTGGTCGACCCGCTTTGGGTCGTGCCATGGAAGTGGATTCATGGTTTTCTGGCAAGCAGTGTAATGATGTGGAAATTGGGGGTCTTGCGTTCGATGGAGGTGACGTCGCAGAAATGCACTTCCAGCCCGGCAGCGCCACAGTAGCGGGTCAACTCGCGGGTGGTGAAACCGTTGTTGGCATGGCCGTAGGTCTTGACGTGGCCGGCATGGCGGTGGCGCTTGAGTGTCGCCCCGACCAGCCGCCCTCCGGGCATGAGCACACGTGCCGCCTCGTTGATGACCTGTGCCGGTTCGGGGCTGTAGGGCAGGGCATGCATCATCAACACGGTGTCGAAGCTTTCATCCTCGAACGGTAGTTCGTGCATGTCGCCGAGGTGAAAGCGCACGTTGTCGAGTCCGGCCACGCGCTCGCGACCGGCGGCGACCACCTTGTCGGACACGTCCATGCAATCGATCGATTCGGCCTGGCTCGACAGCAACTCGCCCATCACGCCGTCGCCGGATGCAATGTCGAGCACTTTTCCGAGCGACAGCAACTGCACCAGCGCCCGGGCCGTTGCCTCCCAGGTGCGGCCTGGCGAATAATGCCGCTCCATGTCGCCGGCGACGCTGTCGGGCCAGTTGCGGCCGACAGCCCTTCTGGCCAGCACTTCGGGCAGGTGCTCGGTATCGGCCGCCACCTGGGCATCGTCGAGATTCTCGCGAAACAGGGCCCACAGGCGGTGCAGCTCCGGGGTGTCGTCGGGGTTGCCCAGCCGGTAGTAGACCGACACGCCCTCGCGCCGGTCCACAACCAGACCGGCCTCGCGCAAGCGGGCCAGGTGGGTGGATACGCGCGGCTGGGCCAGGTGAGTCACCTCGGCCAGCTCGGCCACGGTCAGCTCCTCGACCTCCAGCAGGGCGAGCAGGCGCAGTCGGGTCGAGTCGCCCAGCAGGCTGCAGTGACGGCTGACGAGTTCGAGGTCGATGGCTATATCCTTTTATCGCGATTAAGAGATAAGGTTGTAGCGTAGCCTGCTGCGGGGTGAAGTGCAACTGCCAATTGGCTGTGGGGCCGTGAGCCCGGTGCCATCGATGGCACGGCTTCGGCGGGGGCGGAGCTTGCGGGTCCGATCGCGGTTCCTTTGCTCGCGATGTTGGCCTGATACCTGCGGGTGAGTTAGCGGCATGTGAAGGAATCGTGACGAGTATAATTGCGCCGCCGGCGATTCGGGCCGGAACCCTACTTTTCACGATTTACTAAGGAGATGAATAAATGAATAGAATTTTTGTTGGCGTGTTTGCGGTCGTTTCGCTGGTACTGGCATCCAGTGCCGCAGCCCAGGTGACCGGAAGCGTGGGGTACTCTCACATTGATGATGAAATCAGTCTGGGGGCATTGCAGGGAACGGTTGGATATCGTCTTCCAGTGATGGAAGGTGCAGCTGGCAGCGGCTATTTCATTCCGGAGTTTCGGGTCGGCCTGGGCATCAACGACGACACCTTCATGGGCGTCAAGGTTGAGATCGACAACTACTACGGTCTGGCTCCGCGCTTCCAGTACGAGACCGATGGCGGTTTCTACGGTTTTGTACAGGGTTCCTACGTGAACTACAAAGCAAAGTTCAGCTACATGGGGGAATCGGCTTCGGAAAGTGGCTGGGAGTTCGGTGCCGGTCTCGGTGTGGGGATCGCTTTCAGTGACATGCTGGGTGCCGAAGTGTCTTACGAGCGCGTCGATGACGGCGATGTTTTCAATATCTCCATGCGGTTCGGATTCTGATTCTGTCAATGCGCATTCAGGCCGGTATTCTCATACCGGCCTGTCCTGTCCTGCCACTTTCTTCACCGGTCTAGGCAAGTTTTACCCTGCATGACGCACGGGTATGACATACGGCAACATGTGGTGGTGATCGGCGCCGGCGCGGCCGGTCTGATGTGCGCCCTGACCGCCGGCGCGCGCGGCCGTCGCGTGCTGGTGCTCGATCACGCCAACAAGGTCGGCAAGAAGATCCTGATGTCCGGTGGCGGGCGCTGCAACTTCACCAACATGTACTCCACGCCGGAGAATTTTCTTTCGGCCAATCCGCATTTCTGCAAGTCGGCGCTGAGTCGCTACACCCCCTGGGATTTCATCGCACTGGTGGAAAAGCACGACGTGCCCTATCACGAGAAGAAGTTGGGGCAACTGTTCTGTGACCGGTCCTCGAAGGATATCGTTGCACTGCTGCTGGCCGAGTGCGATGCGGCGGGCGTCGAAGTACGCACCCATTCGCCGGTCGAGATCGAGCAGTTGGGCCCGCCTCATCGCCTGAAAACCGGCCCGGAAACCATTCATTGCGAGTCACTGGTGATCGCCACCGGCGGGTACTCGATTCCGCGCATGGGCGCGACCGGCTTCGGCTTCGATCTGGCCCGATCGCTGGGGCTGGCGGTGCAGCCGACCCGGGCCGGGCTGGTGCCCTTTGTCTTCGAGGGACGCAAGCTGGCGCAGATCGAGGGCCTGGCGGGGGTCTCGGTCGATACTCTCAGCGAGGCTGGCGATGCCGTGTTCCGGGAAAACATTCTGTTCACGCACAAGGGCCTTAGCGGTCCGGCCATGCTGCAGACCTCGTCGTACTGGCAGCCCGGCGAGCCGGTGGCCATCGACCTGCTGCCAGATCTTGATCTGCTCGAGCATTTGCGTTCCGAGCGCCGGCAGAGACCCCGTACCTACCTCAGGAACGTGCTGGGCGAGTTTCTGCCGCGCCGCCTGGTGCAACGCTGGTGCGAGCTGTGGCTGAACGACCGCCCGATGGCGGAGATCGGTGACGAAGAAGCCGCGGCGATCGTGGCCCGGTTCAAGCCCTGGCGCGTATGGCCGGCCGACACCGAGGGCTATCGCACGGCCGAGGTCACGCTCGGTGGTGTCGATACCGATGCGCTGTCCTCGAAGACCATGGCCTGCCGCGATTACCCCGGGCTGTACTTCATCGGCGAGGTGGTGGATGTGACCGGCCACCTTGGCGGTCACAACTTCCAGTGGGCCTGGGCCTCCGGCCATGCGGCCGGATTGGCCGTGTAATCCTCGATCAGCCGTCCTTCCAGCGCCGGATGACCCCGAAGACCGCGGCCGGATCATCGCCGGTACCGGGTTCACGTTGGTTGGCGGCATCGATGACCGCCGGTTCGCGCACGCGCAGGAAGGGATTGGCGGCGCGCTCTTCGGCCAGGGTCGAGGGCAGGGTGATGCGGTTGTTGTCCCGCAAGCGCTGTGCCTGTTCGTATCGGGCCTGGAGCGTGGCGTTGTCGGGTTCGACTTGCAGCGCGAAGCGGCAGTTGTCCACGGTGTACTCGTGACCGCAGTACACGCTCGTTGCTCCGGGCAGACCGGCGAGCTTGTCGAGCGACGCCAGCATCTGCTCCGGCGTGCCTTCGAACAGGCGCCCGCAGCCGATGGAAAACAGCGTGTCTCCGCTGATCAGCATGTCGTTGTTGTGGAGCATGATGTGGCTGCGCGTGTGGCCGGGAGTTTCCAGCACTTCAAGGGACAGGGAAAGCGGCTCGATGTCGATGCGATCCCCTTCGCCGACCGGACGAGTGACCTGTTCGATGCGATCATCACGCGGTCCCCACACCGGGACCGGGTGCCGTGCAAGAATCTCGTCGATGCCCTCGGTATGGTCCCAGTGGTGGTGAGTGATCAGGATGGCGCTGAGTTCGAGGCCCTTGTCGCCCAGAAATGCCAGCGGTTCGGCGGCGCTGCCCGGGTCGACCAGGACACAGTGACTGCCGTCGTGCAGGGCCCAGACGTAGTTGGACTCGAGAACCGGGACAGCTTCGATCGACAGCGGCATATCGGGCTCCTTCTGGTATCCTTTCCAGCGTGAAATCCACTCATTCTAACGCGCACCGGATGCCGGCCGGATTCGCCCGGCTGCAGCAACGCGAGGCACCGCTGGTGGCGGCAGGGCTGGAAGACATTCATGCCCGCTGGTTGCTGGAGGTTGCCCCGACCGCCAGTGCCTCGCCGGAACTGCCCATTGATCGCTGCCGGGTACTGGTTGATGGCGCTGCCTGCCGCTGGCCGTTTCTTGCGCCGCTGAATGGCTGGCCGCTGGAAGACGGTTCGGTGCCGGTGGTATTGCTGCGGCATGTCTGGCAGCCGGCAATCGAGGTCGATCCTCTCAACGAGGCATTGCGCGTGCTCAGGCCGGGCGGCGTACTGATTTCGGTCACGGCCAATCCGTGGCACTACCTGGCCTGGCGCGAGCTTGGGCGGGATGCGTTGCGCCTGCCCAGTTGGCCGCATTTTCTGATCCTTCACGCCCGGCGCGGCTTCAGTGTGGCAACGCCGATGACCCGTCAGGTTCGCGGCTTCGTGCCGGGTCTGAGTGCTGCCCTGGTGCTTGTGGCGAGAAAGCCTGCCGAACCGGCGCGTATCCAACCGATGCGTTTCGCTCGCCCGCAGGCATCGCCCGGGGCGGCCGCTGTCACTCACTGCAGGGCGGCATGAGCGCTAGTCGACTGGTACACATCTGGACCGATGGCGCTTGCCTGGGCAATCCCGGCCCCGGTGGCTGGGGCGCACTGCTGCGCTGGAACGGGCGCGAGCGCGAGCTCTCCGGCGGTGAGCCCGAGACCACCAACAACCGCATGGAACTGATGGCTGCCATCCAGGCTCTGGAAGCACTCAAGCGCCCCTGCGAGGTGATCCTCACCACCGATTCGCAGTACGTGCGCAAGGGCATCACCGAGTGGATGGGCAACTGGAAGAAAAACGGCTGGAAGACGGCCTCGAAGAAGCCTGTGAAAAACGCCGAACTCTGGCAACGCCTCGACCGCGCCCGCGAACGCCACGACGTGCAGTGGGACTGGGTCAAGGGCCACTCAGGCCACCCGGAAAACGAACGGGCCGATGAGCTTGCTTCCGCGCAGGCGCGGAAGCAAGCGGTAAGGCGTGAGGCCTGAGGAGGTCGGAAGTCGGAAGTCCAAAGTTGCGAAGCGAGGAAACGGACGAAACGACAAAGCGACCAAGCGACAACTGTCGAACCAGCCAACGAACCAACGAACCAACGAACCAACGAACCAACGAACCAACGAACCAACCATGCGCCAAATCGTACTAGACACCGAAACCACCGGCCTGGAGCCATCCGAGGGGCATCGGATTATCGAGATTGGTTGCCTGGAGATGATCGAGCGGCGCATTACCAATCGCACGTTCCATGTCTACCTGAACCCCGACTGCGAGGTCGAGGAAGGCGCGATCCAGGTCCACGGCATTACCAACGAGTTCCTGGCCGACAAGCCGCGTTTTGCCGATGTGGCCGCGGATTTCATCGATTTCATTCGCGACTCCGAGCTGGTCATCCACAACGCTTCGTTCGATGTCGGCTTTCTCGATGCCGAGCTGGCACGGCTGGGTGTTCCCACGCGAATCGACGAGCATGCCAGCGTGCTCGATACGCTGCAGATCGCCCGTGAGCTCCACCCCGGGCAGCGAGTGAGCCTGGACGCCTTGTGCAAGCGTTACGAGGTCGATAACTCCGGCCGCGAACTGCACGGCGCGCTGCTTGACGCCGAACTGCTGGCCGAAGTCTACCTGGCCATGACCGGCGGCCAGGTCGACCTGTGCCTGGCCCTGTCAGACGACGACGAGGCCGAGGGTCACGAGCCCATGGGAGCGCTGGACCTGTCGAAACTGGTCGTGCAGAAAGCCACGCACGATGAACTGGCGGCGCACCGGGCGCGGCTGGAGGCGATCCGGGAGAGTTCGGGGAAGTGTTTGTGGGAGGAGGGTTGAGCGTTTGTTCGTTTTTTAGTTTATTCGTTGGTTCGTTGACTGGTTGGCTGGTTGTCGTTTAGTCGCTTTGTCGTTTGGTCTTTTCACCTTTCACCTTTCACCTTTCACCTTTCACCTTTTACCTTTTACTTTTTACTTTTTACTTTTTTCACCTCACACTGACCCCGTAACGCTTCACTCTCCCGTTCCTGCGAGCAACGGGTGCTCCCGCCCCTCCATCCACAGCAGGATCTCGTAGAAGGTGCGGATGTTTTCGACGAAGTGCACCGGCTCATAACCGCGCGCGTAGCCGAAGCGGGTCTGGCTGTAGTAGCGTTCCTGGGTCAGCAGCGGCAGGTGATCACGCACGTCGATCCAGCGGTCGGGATCGCCGCCCAGGCGTTGAGTCAGGCGGCGGGCATCCTCGAGATGGCCGAAACCGACGTTGTAGGCAGCCAGGCCCAGCCACATCCTGTCCGGATAGCCGATGCGATCGGGGACGCGATCGATCATTGATCGAAGGTAACGGGCTCCACCCTTGATACTCTGTTCCGGGTCGCGGCGGTTCTCGATGCCGAGCTGGCGGGCGGTACGCTGGGTCAGCATCATGACGCCGCGTACTCCGGTATGGGAAACGGCATCGGGATTCCAGTGCGACTCCTGGTAACCGACCGCGGCCAGCAGGCGCCAGTCCAGATCGTGGGCCTCGGCTGCTTCTTCGAAATGCGGCCTCAGCGGCGGCAGCCTTTCGCGCATCTGGCGCATGAAAGTGAAGGTGCCGACCGGCTCGTAGGATTCGACATGGTCGTAGTGACGCTGCCGGATCTCGGCCAGTCGGCCGCTGTCGTCGGCCCGGGCGAAATGCTCGCGCATTTTCTGCACCAGGCTGTCGTCGTCGTGGCGGCGAATCGCCCAGGCCAGAGGCTGCGGCTCGCCCAGCTCGAAGGCCGGACGGATGGCCGGGAAGAAGCGGCGGTTGAGTTCCAGAATGTTGGAATCGATGATGGTGTAATCGACTTCCTCGCTGGCAATGGCATCGAAAATGTCCTCGATGCTGGCGCCGGGCAGCGTGTCCCAGTCGAGGTCGACTTGCTGATTGTTCAGCAGCGCCTGGTAGGCCGTGCCTTCGAGCAGGGCCAGGCGGCCCTGTTGCATGTCTTCCAGTGAGGACGGACGCGCCGAGCCGCGCCGATAGACTACGACCTGCCGGACCTCCTCGTAGACGGGCCCGAAACGCAGGTCGGACTGGCGTTCGGGGATTCGCGTCAGGTTGGCTGCGATGAAATCGCCGCGTCCGGACTTGAGCGCCGGAATCAGGTCTGCCACGGTGGGCACCGTGATCACCTCCAGTCCCACGCCCAGGTAATCGGCAAAATCCAGGGCCAATTCATATTCGAACCCGGTTTCGCCCTCCGGACCCAGAAAATAAGTGCTGGCGCCGTTGACCGTGAGCATGATCAGGCTGCCGCGCTCCCGTATCTGCTCGACATGGCTGAGGCGGCTGTCACCGGAAGTGGCGATGAGCAACACCAGCAGCGTCAGCAGCACGGGCCGAAGCAGGGAGTACCCGAAACCCTTCAGGCGGCCGAGAACAGGGGTTCCAGAGGGGCGAGACTCAGTCACATGCCCCCCTTGCCGACCCGGCCTGCATTGTGAATTCCGTGCAACGGCACCTGTCCGGATACCTCCCGGCAATCATGCAGGTCTCTTTATACCGGATTTTGAAGTGGGTCTTCAGGTTGCCCCCTCTGATAAACTACTCGGCTTTCCTTTCGAGCTCCTATAGGACCATGACGGGCGCAAAAAGTCCCATTCGCACACGATTCGCTCCATCGCCGACCGGTTACCTGCACATCGGCGGCGCTCGCACCGCCCTGTTCTGCTGGCTGGCAGCGCGCCATACCGGCGGTCAGTTCGTCCTGCGCATCGAGGATACCGACCGCGAGCGCTCCACCGCCGAATCGGTGCAGGCCATACTCGACGGCCTGGCATGGCTGGAGCTGGATGCCGACGAGGGACCGTTGTACCAGAGTGAGCGCTTCGGCGAATACCAGAAGGCCGTTGATCGACTGCTCGAATCGGGGCAGGCCTACCGCTGCTACTGCTCGAAGAAGCGTATCGAGCGCCTGCGCGAAGAAGCCATGGCAAATGGCGAAAAGCCCCGCTACGACGGGCACTGCCGGAATCTGGACACACCACCCGAAGGTGTCGAGCCGGTCATCCGCTTCCGCAACCCCGACGAAGGCAGCGTGGTCTTCGACGACCATGTGCGCGGGCGCATCGAGGTGGCCAACAGCGAGCTCGACGACCTGGTCATCATGCGTGCCGACGGCACCCCGACCTACAACTTCGCGGTGGTCATCGACGACATGGGCATGGACATCAACATGGTCATTCGTGGCGACGACCACATCAACAATACCCCGCGCCAGATCAACATCTACCGTGCGCTGGGCGCCGAGCCGCCGACTTTCGCCCACGTGCCGATGATTCTGGGCGATGACGGCGCGCGCCTGTCCAAGCGCCACGGGGCGGTCAGCGTCCTGGCTTGGCGCGAGCAGGGCTACCTGCCCGATGCCATGGTCAATTACCTGGCGCGCCTGGGCTGGTCGCACGGCGACCGGGAAGTGTTCTCGCGCGACGAGCTGATCGAGCTGTTCGACATTGCCGACGTCAACCGCAAGGCGTCGCGCTTCGATACCGAGAAGCTCAACTGGCTCAACCATCATTACCTGCGCGAGGGCGACCGGGACCGCGTTCACTCCGAACTGATCTGGCACCTGCAGCGTGCCGGGCTGCATGTCGAGCAGGGCCCGCCGCTGGCGGACCTGATCGAGGTGCAGGCCGAGCGCGTCGAGACCCTGGTCGAACTGGTCGAGCAAAGTCGGCCGTTTTTTGCCGATTACGAGGACTTCGAGCCCGGGGCCGCCAAGAAGCACCTGCGTCCGGTCGCCGCCGATCCACTCAAGGCGCTTCGACGGCGACTGGAAACCTTGACCGACTGGACGCCCGATGCCCTGCAGAACGCATTGCAGGCCACCGCCGATGAACTGGAGATCGGTTTCGGCAAGATCGGCATGCCCCTGCGCGTCGCCCTGATGGGCCATGGCCAGTCCCCGGCCATCAACCAGACACTGTGGCTGGTGGGCAAAGACCGCAGCCTGGAGCGGATCGATCGTGCGCTGGCGTATGTCGAGGCGCGGGCCGCAGGGTAGGCAGAGGTCGGTACGTCGGTACGCCCGTGCGTCAGGCCGTTGGTTTTTCGTCGCCTTGGAGGGTTGGCCGCATTCGTCTTGCGCTTCGGCTTTCGGTGGTTGATCGACCCTCGTCCGTCGGCCACGTAGGGCCGACCTACAGGTGCCCGATCCAGTCCGTCGGCCACCCGCGTGGCCGCTCTCCGCTGCGCCGACCTGCATTTACCGCGAACCCGGGAGTAGGTCGGGGCTACGTCCCCGACGGACGACCTAGAACCTCCCACCCCCGGCCCTGCTAAAATGCCAGCCATGCAAGCCGAACAGGTCGTCCGTGAAGTTGAACAGCACTGCCGTCAGCGTGGGTTGCGGCTAACGCCGACGCGTCGGCGGGTGCTGGAACTGGTGCTGGCCGCAGACGGACCGGTCAAGGCCTACGATTTGCTCGACCAGCTCAAGAGCGAACAGCCCGGGGCGGCACCGCCGACCATTTACCGGGCGCTGGATTTTCTGCTGGAGAATGACTTCATCCACCGGCTGGAAACGCTCAACGCATTCGTCAGCTGTTTCCATCCCCACGAAAGTCACCAGGGCCAGTTTCTGATCTGCGAGCATTGTCAGGCGGTCACCGAGATTCATGACGATGGCCTTGCCGAGCAGTTGCTCGCTGCAGCGCGCCGGGATGATTTCGAGCCCAGTCGCCAGGTGCTGGAAATCTACGGACTGTGCAGCGACTGCAGGCGGGACGCCAGGCAGTGAGCCGGCGCGAGCGCCTTTATCACCTGCACGACATCCTGCGCCAGCGGCGCACTCCCGTCACCCGTCAGGAGTTGATGGAGGAGTTGGGCTGCAGCCAGGCCACCCTGTACCGGCTGATCGGCGAGCTCCGTGATCACCTGGGTGCTCCCCTGGAGCAGGATCCGGACGGTCGCGGCTATTACTACGACCGCAGCCTGGCCGGCAGCTTCGAGTTGCCGGGGCTCTGGATCAGCCCTGACGAGTTGCAGGCCCTGCTGACCGCGCGTCACATTCTCGGCAACGTGCAGCCGGGCCTGCTGGAAGATGAACTCGACGGGGTCCAGCACCGCATCAACCAGTTGCTTGATCAGCAGGGGCTGAATTTCTCGGCCCAGCCCGAGCGTGTCAATATCCGCCGCGATGCCGGACGACCTGTGCCGGCCGAGCTGTTCGAGGACGTGATGCAGGCCCTGTTTCGCCGCCAGCGCCTGAAAATCAACTACCACGGTCGCCGTCGGGATGACGTCAGTGAGCGCGAAATTTCCCCGCAACGCCTGACCTCCTACCGCGATCGCTGGTACCTCGATGCCTGGTGTCATCGAGCCGACGGTCTCAGGAGCTTCGCGCTCGAGCGCATCCGCGACATGTCCCTGCTCGACGAAAAGTCGATCGAGGTCAGTGAAGCCGATCTGGCGACGGAGCTGGACCAGGCATTCGGCATCTTTTCCGGGCCTGCCGAGCACCGGGCCCGTTTGCGTTTCACGCCCGAGGCCGCGCGCTGGGTTGCCGACGAGATCTGGCACCCGCAGCAACAAGGGCAGTGGCTGGAAGATGGGGGCTACGTGCTCGAAGTGCCGTTCGGCCGGTCACGGGAACTGGAAATGGAGATCCTGCGATACGGGTGCGAGGTCGAGGTGCTGGAGCCGGCCTTCCTGCGCCAGGCCATACGCGACCAGTTGCACCAGGCGGCCGCTGCCTATGAAAGCTGACACCCTTCCGTCACGGGGGTGTCATCGAAACGTCACATGACACTGGTGCAATAATCCCGGACACCAACCCGAAAGGGATACTGCCATGACAAGTCAGACCATCCTGGTGGTCGAAGACGACGAAGCCATCCGCGACATGGTCCTGTTCAATCTCGACCGCGCTGGCTACCGCACCCTCGCTGCCGGCACCAGCCAGGAAGCACGAGTGAAGATTGCCGACGAGCGGCCCGATCTGATCCTGCTCGACTGGATGTTGCCGGATACCAGCGGCATCGAGCTGGCGCGCAGTCTGCGCCGTGATGAACTGACCCGCGAGCTGCCCATCATCATGCTGACCGCG
Source organism: Wenzhouxiangella sp. (assembly GCA_007135935.1). GTDB lineage: Bacteria > Pseudomonadota > Gammaproteobacteria > Xanthomonadales > Wenzhouxiangellaceae > Wenzhouxiangella. The sequence continues at coordinate 9,215 of SLIA01000129.1, read as the reverse complement.
CGTGCCATGGAAGATGACAAGGTGCGCGGGCTCGACAGCGGTGTGGATGACTATGTCACCAAGCCTTTCGGCGCCCGTGAACTGATCGCGCGCATACATGCCTTGCTCAGGCGCACGCAACCGGGTGGTGTCGACGACGAGATCGAGGCCGACGGACTGGTGATCAATATCGCCAGCCACCGGGTGCTGGCCAATGGCAAGCCGGTGGATCTGGGGCCGACCGAGTACCGTATGCTGAAGTTCTTCATGACTCACCAGGACCGGGTTTACTCGCGTGCGCAACTGCTCGATCATGTCTGGGGTAGCGGTGTTTACGTGGAGGAACGCACGGTGGACGTGCATATACTGAGGCTCAGAAAGGCACTGGAGAAGCATGGTTTTGACCGTTTCGTCCAGACCGTGCGCGGAGCCGGATATCGCTTTTCGGTGACCGCCGGCGACTGATGTCTCGCAACTGGACCGGCGAAATCATGCTGCTGGGGGCGTTGCTGTTCGGCAGCGTTCTCCTGGGAGCATTTTTTGGGCATCTCGCCTGGTTTCTGTTTCTGGCCCTGGCATTGTTTCTGTCACGCTGGGTCTGGCAGATGGTCCGGCTGGAAAAGTGGCTGGACAGTCGCCGCAGGCAACCGCCGGAGGCCTGGGGAATCTGGGGGCATGTATTCGACGAGTACCATCTGCTACTGCGTCGCCAGTACAAGAGCAAGAAGCGTCTGGCCCGGGTCATTCGCGAATTCCGTGAATCCACCGCCGCCATGCCCGATGGCACCCTGGTGCTGGACTCGCATTTTCGCATCCTCTGGTGCAACGAGGCGGCCACCCGGTTGGTCGGGCTGGTGGCCAGGCGTGATCTCGGGCAGGTGGCGACCAACCTGATTCGTAACCCGCGCTTTTCGCGCTACCTCGACGAGGGCGATTTCGAACAGGCCATCGAGATCCACTCGCCGATTGATGACTCCCGCACCCTGATGCTCAGGCTGGTGCCCTATGGCAACAGCCAGTACCTGCTCGTCATCCGCGACATTACCCGACTGGTGCGACTGGAAGCCATGCGCCGCGACTTCGTGGCCAACGCTTCACACGAACTGCGCTCGCCGCTGACGGTGCTGGCCGGGTACCTGGACATGCTGGCCTCCGGTCGTGAACTCGGACCGGAATGGGACAAGCCCATCGCGGAAATGCAGGCGCAGTGCCGGCGCATGACCAATTTGCTCAATGATCTGCTGGAACTGTCGCACCTGGAAACCGACAAGTCCGATGCTTCCCATGAGGACATCGTGAACGTCCAATGGCTGCTGCACAGGATCTGCAAGGATGCGGAGGCGGCCGATGAGCACAACCACGAAATCACCATCGACGTGGCCTGCGGTTGTTCCCTGCGCGCGGCCGAAGGCGAGTTGCACAGCGCCATGTCCAACCTGGTGACCAATGCGCTGCGTTACAGTCCCAACGGCACGACGGTAACGGTGATCTGGCGGGCAGGTCATGATGGGACCGCGGTGTTCGAAGTCGTCGACCAGGGCATCGGCATCGAAAAGAAACACATACCCCTGATTACCCAGCGCTTCTACCGGGTCGACAGCTCTCACAGTCGCAAGACCGGCGGCACCGGACTGGGCCTGGCGATCGTCAAGCATGTGCTCAAGCGCCACGGTTCCGAGCTCGAAATCGAGTCCGTGCCGGGGCAGGGCAGCACCTTTCGCTGCGTCTTTCCCGTCAGTCGGGTGGTCAGGGTGGGGTAGTTGGTTGGTGGTGGATCGTCGTTTGGTCGCTTTGTCTTTTTGTCATTTCGCGTAGCCCGATCCCGGACTTCACCTTCCCGGCACCCGGTACTCGACCACCGACTTCCGGCTTCCGAGCCCCCTTAACTATTCCGTCATATCTCCGTCATTCAAACGCCATCAACGCCTCCTAATCTTGCTGGCGTTACAAGGCAAACATTTGCCCCGTTTCCTTGTTGACCGATAAGTGACTGGCGCACTTGCGACCAGCCTCCTTCATAGCAGATGACTGCGAACTTGAAGACTGGAGAAATGACAGTGATGAAGAAAGCCTTGCTTCCCCTGGCCATACTGGCTGCGCTGCCGGCCACCGCCCTGGCTGACGAGGAGGTGACCATTTATGGTCGCGCCAATGTGTCGGTCGATTTTCTCGATGATGGCGCCGACTATTCCAAGGTCAATGTGTCGAGCAACTCCTCGCGTCTGGGTTTTCGCGCTCAGCGTGATTTTGACGGCATCACCGGCATCATGCAGATCGAGCAGGAAATCGATTACAGCGACAGCGGATCGAACTGGGCCAGCCGCGACACGTTCGCCGGCATACGCGGCAACTTCGGCATGGTTCGACTGGGCAAGTTCGATACCCCGTTCAAGCGCGCCCGCGGCCCGGCCAACCTGTTCGGCGATCAGCTCGGCGACATGCGCAACCTGACCCGTGCCTACGACGGCCGTTTCGACGAGCGCATGCCCAATACCGTGCATTACCAGACGCCGTCGTTGAACGGTTTCCAGTTCAACCTGGCCTATTCGGTTCACGAGGGTCGCGATGCCGATGCTGACGGCAGTGACAATGCCTACAGTACCTCCCTGACCTGGAGCGAAGGCAACTTCGATCTGGCCCTGGCCTACGAGAACTTCGACTCGAACCGCAGCCGGGGAGGGCGGGACGCCATTCGCCTCGCTGCGGCCTACGATATCGGCGATGCGACTCTGGTCGGCTTCTTCCAGACCATCGATCATGACAATGATGTCTTCGACAGCGATGTCTATGGCATTGGTGCCAGTTACAAGCTGACCGACAAGACCGCGATCAAGGGCCACTACCTGGTTCGGTCCGCCGACACCCAGGATGGCGATTCCGACATGCTGGCCGTCGGCGTGGAGCATCGCCTGGGCAGTCAGCTTCGGATCTATGCCAATTACGCCATGGTCTCGAATGACGACAACGCCAATCTGAACCCGTGGAGCCAGGCTCGTACCACCGGCACTCCCGGCAGTTTTGGCGACACGGCTTCCGGACTGTCGCTGGGCCTGAGATTCGATTTCTGAGTGGCCTGAACGCCGGGGGTGGATTGCATTCCCGGCGTCATTTCCCTGTCACCAAAGCACCCTAGACTGAGTTCATGTTTTGATCATTGCCTTGAAGTGCCAAGGCCCAATTGGAGATGAGTACGATGAAGAAATTGTTGTCCGCCGCTGCCATCAGCGCTGCCCTGGCCGCCTCGACGGCCTATGCCGACGTCGATGCCGACCTGCCGGAGTACGAGCCGGTTTCCGGTATCTCCGGCAACCTCTCGTCGATCGGCTCCGACACCCTCAATAACCTGATGACGCTGTGGGCAGAGGAGTTCCAGAATTTCTACCCCAACGTCAATATCGAGATCCAGGGTGCCGGCACCTCGACCGCGCCGCCGGCGATGGCCGAGGGTACGGCCAACTTCGGCCCGATGAGTCGCCAGCCGCGTGACAGCGAGCAGGCTTCCTTTGAAGATCGTCATGGCTATCCGATGACCGTGGTGGGTGTGGGTATCGACACCATCGCCGTCTACGTCAACCGCGACAACCCGATCGAGGGCATGACCATCGAAGAAGTCGATGCCGTCTTCTCCTCGACCCGCCGTTGCGGTGGTGCCGAAGACATCACCCGCTGGGGTCAACTCGGACTGGAGGGTGCCTGGGCCAATCGTGACATCACCCTGTACTCGCGCAATGCCGTGTCCGGCACCTACGGCTACTTCCGCCAGCACGCCCTGTGTGACGGTGATTTCAAGGACGCTATCAATGAGCAGCCCGGTTCCTCCTCGGTGGTCCAGGGCGTGGCCGAATCCATCAACGGAATCGGTTACTCCGGCATCGGTTATGCCACCTCCGGCGTGCGTGCCATCGCCGTGGGCAACCCGCCGGTGGAACCGTCGGCCGAGACAGCCTCGGATGGTTCTTACCCGCTGGCCCGCTTCCTGTACGTGGCGGTCAACAAGCACCCGAACCGTGAGCTGAATCCGCTGGAGCGCGAGTTCATGCGTCTGGTGCTCTCGCGCCAGGGCCAGGAAGTGGTCGTCCGCGACGGCTACATCCCGCTGCCCGCTTCAGTTGCCGAGCGCTTCCGCAACGAGCTGGGCATCGACTGAGTTTCATCCCGCTTTTCACGCGGACTCTCCACAAACACCCCGCCGAGTGCGGGGTGTTTGTTATCGAGACCTCGAATGATTCAAGTCCATGACTCTCCCAGACTTGCCCACCCCGAATCGAAGCCTCACCAAGAGCCACCATGCCTTCAAACCGTGGGGTGTCGGGTGACGCTGGGTTGGGCGGCTCCCGGAATCTGCCAATTAATCAGCCGTACCGTCAGCGATCATTTCGTGAATCGAGGCCCGGGAGTTCTCAAGGCCAAGTGCGCGATTTCGGTGGCACACCAACGCCCGCATTCGTTTGAAGCGCTACCCAAGCCGATGGAGTCGACCGGCCCAGCGTCACCCGATACCCCGCGGTCCCCTGTCACACCCCTGACATATTGCCTTCATAAACTGCGCCCCTGACACGTATCGACTCAACCGGGATTCATTCGATGTCGACTTCGAACAGCACATCTACCGTCGCTTCCGCCCGCGACCTGTTATCCGATGGCGGCCGCCGCGCTCGTCTGCGCAGGCTGCGCCATTTCAAGGATCTGCTGACACGTTTCCTGGTGTCGGGCGCGGGCTATGGCGTCGTGATTTCCCTGGCCTTGATCTTCGTGTTCCTGTTTGCCGAGGTCATGCCGCTGCTGCGCAATGCCAGCATCGAGTCGCCGACCAGCTACACGGTTCCCGGCAGCGATGCGCCGACCCGATTCATCGCCATGGAGCGGTACCGGGAAGCGGCGGTGCGCTTCGCCGATGACGGCACGGTTTCTTTCTTCGACCCCACGGATGGCCGGCACCTGCAACAGCAGGTGATTGATTTCGAGGGAGGCGGAGTCGTCAGCTTTGCCTCCGCCGAGCCGCGCACCGGCATCGCGGCCTACGGCCTGGACAATGGCCGCCTGGCACTGGTCCGGCACGAATATGACTTGAGCTACCCCGATGACGTGCGGCTGGTGACGCCCAAGCTGACGTTCCCGGTGGGAGATCCGGTCATCACCATCGACGAAGAGGGCCAGCCGCTCAACGTGATCGCGGTGCAGCGCGGTGACAGGGGTATCGGCATCGTGGCCTACACGGCCGATGGTCGCCTGCTGCTGACCCGCTTCACCAGCCGCCGATCGCTCATGACCGGCGAAACCGAGTTCGTGCCCAGCCAGTACGAGCTGCCCGCACCGCCGGCGGCGCCCACGCGCATTCTGATCGACATCACGATGCGCAACCTGCTCATCGGCGACGCCCAGGGCTTTCTGCATATCTACGACATCACCGATCCCGAACAGGCCGTGCTGCGTGACAGCCGCCGAGTCATCCAAGGCGACCTGGCCAGTGTGACCACACTGGAGTATCTGCTGGGTACGGTATCGGTCATTGTTGGCGGATCCGACGGCAGTGTCGCCCAGTATTTCCTGGTGCGTGACGAGGACAATATCGGTCGAATCACCCGCATTCGCGAGTTTCAGCAACATCCGGGCGCCATCACAACGATTTTCCCCGAGTACTCGCGCAAGGGTTTCGCCGTCGGTGATGCCGCCGGACAGGTCGGGGTGCACTACGGCACGTCGGCCAGCACGCTGCTGCAGAAACAGGTCAGTGATAATCCGATCGAGAACATTGCTGTCGCGCCGCGAAACAACGGACTGATGTGGACCGACGGCACGGGCCAGATCCACTATGCCGAAATGTGGAACCGGCATCCGGAGTCGTCCTGGAAGGCGCTGTGGAACAAGGTCTGGTACGAGGGCCGTTCGCAGCGGGACTACGTGTGGCAGTCGTCGTCGGCGACTGATGAGTTCGAGCCCAAGTTCTCGCTGGTGCCCCTGTCGGTCGGCACGCTCAAGGCGGCCTTCTACGCCATGCTGTTTGCCATGCCGCTGGCCATCTTCGGTGCGATCTACACCGCCTACTTCATGAGTCCGAAGATGCGCGGCTTCGTCAAGCCGACCATCGAGGTGATGGAAGCGTTACCGACGGTCATTCTCGGCTTCCTGGCCGGCCTGTGGATGGCGCCGTTCGTGGAAAACCACCTGCCGGCCGTGTTCTCCATCCTGGTGCTCATGCCACTGTTCATGCTGACCACGGCGTGGCTGTGGTCGAACCTGCCGCAGGCCTTCAGAAGTACGATTCCGCCCGGTTGGGAGGCGGCCATCCTGATTCCGGTGGTACTGTTCACCGGCTGGCTGTGCGTGACCATGAGCCCCCTGATCGAAGTGTGGTTCTTCGACGGGTCGATGCGTCAGTGGTTTACCGATGTGGGTATTACCTACGATCAGCGCAACGCCCTGGTGGTCGGTGTCGCGATGGGCTTTGCCGTCATCCCGACCATCTTCTCGATTGCCGAGGATGCCGTATTCAACGTGCCCAAGCACCTGACGCAGGGTTCGCTGGCGCTGGGTGCGACCCCCTGGCAAACGGTGATCGGCGTGGTCCTGCTGACCGCCAGCCCCGGCATTTTCTCGGCCGTGATGATCGGCTTCGGCCGGGCCGTGGGTGAAACCATGATCGTGCTGATGGCCACCGGAAACTCGCCCGTGGTCAATTTCAATATCTTCGAGGGCATGCGCACGCTGTCGGCCAATATCGCCGTCGAAATGCCCGAAGCCGCCGTCGGCAGCACGCACTACCGCCTGCTGTTCCTGGCCGCCCTGGTGCTGTTCGGCTTCACCTTCATTCTCAATACCATCGCCGAAGTCGTGCGTCAGCGACTGCGGGCGAAGTATTCGTCGTTGTGAGGGGGCATAGGGCAATGAGTCGGTTTATCAAGACAACGAGTTTTGAATCAATGGTGGTGTGGGTGAAAGGTAAAAAGGTGAAAGGTAAAAGGGAAAAGATGTCTCCATCCGTTTGCCTGTCCCCTTTCACCTTTTACCTTTCACCTTTCACCCGCGAGCCGGAGGCGAGCAATGCGTAAGTGGTTCAAAAGCGGCGATCCCTGGATCTGGCTGATCGGTGGTGCGGTCAGCGTCAGCGTGGTGATGGTGGTGGGTCTGCTACTGCTGATCGGTGCCCGCGGGCTGGGGCATTTCTGGCAGCCGCCTATCGTCGAGGCCACGCATACCGTCGACGGCGAGGAGCGTGTCATTCTGGGCACGATTCGCAGCGCGGAAACGGTCACGGCCCAGGCCGTGCGCGAGGCCGGAATCGAAGTGCCCGAGGGGCAGGAACTGGTGACCCGCTATCTCTTCCACCTGGGCAATCGCGATGTCACGGGGCGTGATTTCGAGTGGTTCGTCAGTGACCTGCTCTCGGAGTTCCGCTACCCCGAAAACGCCATCATGCTCGAGCGTCAGGAGTGGGGCAATTTCTTCGGCTACCTGGTCGCGGTCAAGGAAGACGGGGAGGTGGTCGCCGAAGGCGAAGCCGCATTCGAGGAACTGAATCAGCGTTTGAAGCGAAGTACGGCGCTGGTCGAGGAAACCGTGCGCATGGAGCGCTATGACATCGGCCGGATCAACTTCCTCATCGAGCAGGAGCGCCTGGCCGAGCGGCGCGCCGAACTGGACGACAGCCTCAGCGACGACGAGCGCGCCCGGATGACCGCGCAAAGCATGGCCGAGGTCGCCAGGCTCAACGAAGAGTACCAGGAGCTGCACGCCGAACTGCTCGAGTTGCGGGCCCGGGCCCGGCGTGATTCGCTAGTGGCGCTGACGGCCGATGGTGAGGAGAGAACAATCAGTCTGTCCCAGGTGGTGCGTGCCACGCGCGCCAACACCATGTCGGTGGGTGACAAGATGGTCGAATACGGCTCGCGTCTGTGGGGATTCATGAGTGGCTACCCGCGCGAGGCCAATACCGAAGGAGGCATCTTCCCGGCGATTTTCGGCACCGTGATGATGGTGATCATCATGTCCATCGTGGTCACGCCGTTCGGCGTACTTGCCGCGATCTACCTGCGTGAGTATGCCAAGCAGGGGCCGGTGACCAAGATCGTTCGCATTTCGGTCAATAATCTCGCCGGTGTGCCGTCCATTGTTTTCGGCGTGTTCGGCCTCGGCTTCTTTGTCTATTTCCTCGGCGGCAATATCGACCAGTTGTTCTATCCCGAGGCACTGCCGGCGCCGACCTTCGGTTCACCCGGCCTGATCTGGGCCTCGCTGACCCTGGCCCTGTTGACCCTGCCGGTGGTGATCGTTTCCACCGAGGAAGGGCTAACCCGCATCCCGAAGGCCATGCGGGAAGGTTCGCTGGCGCTGGGCGCGACCAAGGCCGAAACCCTGTGGAAAGTGATCGTGCCGGTATCGACCCCGGCGATGATGACCGGCCTGATCCTGGCCGTGGCGCGTGCTGCGGGCGAGGTCGCCCCGTTGATGCTCGTCGGCGTGGTCAAGCTGGCCCCCAACCTGCCGGTGGACGGTCAGTTTCCATTCATCCACCTGGAACGGCGCATCATGCACCTGGGCTTTCATATCTACGATGTGGGCTTCCAGAGCCCGAATGCCGAGGCGGCCCGGCCACTGGTTTATGCCACTGCATTGGTGCTGGTCGGCCTGATCCTGGTGCTGAACCTGACCGCCATTGCCATCCGCAACCGTTTGCGAGAAAAGTACAAGAGTGAGAGTGACTGACATGACTGAAGCCAATCGACAGGGCGCACCGCTGGCCAGTGCCGGTTTGCCGGACAAGGGCCATCGCAAGCAGCTGAGCCTGCGCCATGAAGACATTTCGATGACGGTACGGGATCTCAACCTGTACTACGGAGAGTCGCAGGCACTCAAGAACATCAGCATGGACATTGCCAGCAAGCGCGTGACCGCCTTTATCGGTCCGTCGGGTTGCGGCAAGTCGACACTGCTCAGGTGCTTCAATCGCATGAATGACCTGATCGATGTCTGCCGTATCACCGGCGAGATTCGCATCGACGGCCAGGATATCTACCACCCGTCCATCGACGTGCCGGAACTCAGGCGCAAGGTGGGCATGGTGTTCCAGAAGCCGAACCCGTTCCCGAAGTCGATCTACGAGAACATCGCCTACGGACTGCGATTGCAGGGGGTGAAGAACCGCCGCACGCTAGACGAGGTGGTCGAACACTCGCTCAAGCGCGCGGCGCTGTGGGACGAGGTCAAGGACCGGCTCAACGACAACGCCTTCGGGCTGT